>JAWLCZ010000014.1:0-36853 GCA_041686835.1 Paenibacillaceae bacterium
CTCAGAATGGAAGCCGGAAGTTCCGGGAAATCCGGAATGGACAAAGGATAAAAGCCGCGGCCGGTCGCGGCGGCCGGCAACTCCAGCACGGAATGGCCCGGCAAATTGGGGACGGCTCCGCCGTTCGGCACGTTTACGGAAAAGATTTTGCGTTCATCTTTGTACAGCGAACGCAGAATGTCCACCAATAGTTCATGTTCGCCGCTCGAGCGCATAAACAGGCGCTCATTGAGCGGCTTTCTGCCTTGGGCCTGTTCGTGCATCTCCTCGTAAATCCGGTCGCCGTCGGCAATGACGCCTTCAAATGAAAAGGCGTCGATGCCGAGCGTCTTCCCGTAATACTGCCCCTGCCGGAAACGTTCCGGGAAAAATTCCACGACGTGGCGGTCCAGGACGGCCGGAAACGCTCCGTACCGCTCGTACAGAGACCAGGAGAACGGATTGTCGGGCAGTTGGCCTTCTTCTTTCAGCCGGTTCAATTTGTCGTTGATAAGCGGCCAGAGCGGTTCGCCTTCGCAGCGCACATCGTGCAAAAAGGTAAGATGGTTCAATCCCGCGCCCAGCGAACGAACTTTGGACGGGTCGACGCCGGCGAATTTTCCCAGGTAATGCTCGACATGAATGACGCCGTGGCACAACCCGATGACGGGAACGTTCAGTTCCTTCCGGATCGCCTGGCAAATGGCGGTCATCGGGTTGGAGTAATTGAAGAAGTATGCGTGCGGGCAAAGCTCACGCACATCCCTGGCAATGTCCAGCATGACCGGAATCATGCGCAGCGCGCGGGAGATGCCTCCCGGCATCGTCGTATCCCCGACCGGCTGGTATATTCCGTATTTGCGCGGTATGAACACATCCTGTTCCCATCCTCTGCGCCCGCCGACGGCAATCGTGGCCACGACGACATCGGCGCCGGGCAGCGCGTCGCGGCGGTCGACGGAAGCGGTGATCGTAATATCCGCGTTTTTTTTCTGCACCATCATGCGGGATAATTGCGCGATCGATTCGAGAGCCTGTTCGTTAATATCGACAAGCGCGATCTCCCACAATCCGAGATCCTTCGTCATGATAAAATCGGCGACAAGCCCTTGCGTGAACATGGAACTTCCCGCTCCGAGAAGCACGATTTTTTTGCGTTTCATTGCGATTCTCCTTTTCGTGGTTCGTTGTCTCCTGATTCGTTTACTCCCGTTTCGTTTCTCGTTCCGTTGCTTTAATCCCGTCAACTACTTTAATCCGGTCAACGTCAATCCCTTGATAAACTGCTTTTGGAAAATGAGGAAAACAATAATGACAGGAATCATGATCAGCACGGCGGCCGACATGACGACATTGTAATTGACGCTGTGCTGGCTGTTGAAAAACGCCAGGGCGAGCGGAACGGTCATCTTTTGCACGTCATTCAATACAATGAGCGGCCATAAGTAATTGTTCCACGCCCCCATGAACGTAAAAATTCCGAGTGCGGACATGACCGGCGTAATTTGCGGCATCACGAGAGACCAGAACGTGCGGAATTCCCCCGCCCCGTCCATTCTTGCCGCTTCAATCAAGTCGAGCGGAATGCCCTCAACGAACTGCTTGCACAGAAAAATGCCGAAAGCGCTCACCAGCGAAGGGATGATGATCGACCAAAGACTGTTGATCAGATGCAGCTTTGATATGATCAGGTACGTCGGAATCATCACGACTTGGAAAGGAATCATCATCGTCGCCAGAATGATGATGAACAGCGCGTGTTTCCCGCGGAATTGAAACTTTGCGAACACATATCCGGCCAGGGCGCTGGTAAACAAAGTGCCCAGCGTAATAACAGCCGAAGTGACGACGCTGTTGACGAACCACCGGAAAAACGGCGCTTCCCGGATGACCGTTTCATACCCGGCGAAAGTCGGGTGCTCCGGCAGTATTTTCGGCGGAGTCCGGATAATTTCGAGATTTTCTTTCAAGGAAGAAAGCACCATCCACAAGTACGGAATGAACATCATGATCGAACCGATGAACAAAGCGGCAAACAATAAAATGTACGGGACATCGACGGTTTTTCTTTTCATGACGTCCACCTCCTAATATTCCCACTGCGATCGGCCGATGCGCAGTTGAATGATCGTTACCGCAAGAATGATAAGCAGCAAAATAAACGCCATCGCCGATGCATATCCCATATTCAAGTAGGTGAAGGCGTGATCGAAGATGTGCAGGGACAAAACCCTCGTTTCGTTTTGCGGTTCGCCGTTGGTCATGATTTGAAATTGGGGGAACATCTGAAAGTACGAGATGCTCGTCATGACGAACACGAAAAGGCTCGTCCTGCTTAAAAGCGGCAGGGTGATGTGCCGGAACATCTGCCAACGGTTCGCTCCGTCCAACTTGGCAGCCTCGTAAAACATGTCCGGGATGGAGTCGAGACCGGCCATGAAAATGACGATATTGTATCCGATGTCGGCCCATAACGTCATCACGATGATCGAAAGAAGCGCGGTCGCCGGATCGGTGAGCCAGTTCACTTTTGCAAACCCGAGATGTTCCAGAATGATATTGAACAGCCCGTTGTTGCCATTGAACATCGTCGACCATACCACGGCCGATCCGGCAAGCGGCGCGATGGCGGGCAGGAAAAACATCGTCCGGAACGTGTTGCGCCACAGCGTGCTGTGTATTTTGTTGATGCCGATCGCAATGAACAGGGTGATGACAATGTTGGCCGGAATCGCGATAAAGACGAACTTGAACGTATTGACAAACGCTTTATGGAACACTTCGTCTTCCCAAAGCCGCTGGAACTGGGCCAACCCGACAAAGGGCGAGCTCTCATCCAAAGGGTTGTAGTTAAAAAACATGAGCATCGTTCCCCAAATGATCGGAATGACGGAAAACACAAGAAAAAGAGTGATGATCGGCAACAGCGAAAACAAGACGAAGGACCGCTGTTCGCGGTGAAGCTTCCCCTTTGCCGAAACAGGCTTCCGTAACATTCGTACAGCATTCGTTTCCATCGTTCTCCCCCCTCAAGACGGGATTACTGCAAATGCTGATCGATCATTTTGTTGATTTCCTTTTCGATTTTCTTCAGCCCGTCTTCCACCGATACCGATTCGGCGGCGATTGCCTGGAACTGATCGTTGATTTGCTTGAAGAAGTAATCGCGATCCTGAACGGGTCCGATCCATTGGCCGTACTTCAACACGTCGATGGACGTTTTCATGAGCGGAACCGCCTCGAGCAGTTTGGTATCTGACGCGGTCTCCTTGTTCGCCGGAACGGTAAGCGTTTTGATGTTCCAGTTCAGCGCCTGTTCCTTGTCCATCATGAAGTTAACGAAATCCCACGCCTCTTTGGAATGTTTGCTTGCCTTGGCCACCACTTCGCCCCAGCCCGATTCTGCCGCGAAATACGGCGGTTCGGAAGTGAAAGACGGCATCGGCATATATTCAAAGTCGCTCACCTTGTAAGTGTCTTTGCCCGCCGCTATCGTCCACGGGCCTCGGATCGCCATCGCCGATCCGCCTTTGAAGAACGTGTCGGAAATGTCTTCCGTGCCGAACAGCGACATATCGGTCGTTTTGTACTTGACGACAAAATCTTTCAGAGCGGTCATCGCTTTGACCGCTTCGGGCGTGCTGAAGTTCACATGGCCGTCTTCTGTCCAGTACTTGCCTTTTTGCTGCAGGATGAGCGACAGGAACGTAAACGTGATGTTGTCCCCGGACGTGAAATCAAACCCTCTGACCTTGATTTTGTTTCCGTCGTAGCGGGTTAATTTTCGCGCGGCCGCCACCAATTCATCCCACGTTTTCGGCGGATAGTTCACGCCGGCGTCCTGGAACATTTTGGGATGGACGAGTACGCCCCCGTTTTCCAGATTGTATTCGTGCGGCAAGCCGTACAGTTGGTTGTCGACCACGTACGCCCCGAGAGATGCGTCGAAAAAGTTTCCGCGAATCGAATCGTCCAGTGCGGGCTGCAGCAAGCCTTTTTTGGCGTAATCGGTTACCCAGGTGCCGAACATTTGGGCGATATCGGGCGGATTTTTCGCGGCAAAGGAAGCTTTCAGTTTTTGAATAAACGCGTCGTATGGAAACGCTTGCAAATCAATCGTCACATTGGGATTTACTTTTTTGTATTCTTCAATCAATGTTTTGTTCGCCGCGACAAAAGCGGGGTTGTCGTGGGACCACCAGACGAGCTTGACCTTCCCGCCCGATGCGCCTTCCTCTTTGGACCCGGAACAGCCGGAAAGCGCGACTGCCGCTGTCAAAACGACGGCCATACAGAATGCGAACCATTTGTTCATACGTAAAAACTCCTTTCATCCATGATTTGTGTTTTGCCTATGCTCCGCCGCAAACTGTCGTACACGTTCCAAGCTGACATCACCTCCCGTTCCTCCGATCGCCTGGGTGGACAAAGCGCCGCAGGCATTGGCGAAATCAAGAGCGTCCCGGTCTGTTTTTCCTTCAAGAAAAGCATAAATCAGGCCGGCGTTGAACGAATCGCCCGCTCCTGTCGTATCCACCGGCGTTACCCGGAAAGCGGGCGATACGACGAAGCCTCCGGCGACGTCACAGATTAGCGACCCTTTCGCCCCCAGCTTCACCGCCACTTTGCCGCGACGCTCCGGAAGAGCGCCGGGCAAATCCTGCAGATCGTTCAAGCCGAAAATATGTTTCACTTCTTCTTCGCTCGGCATGAACAGATCCGTGTACGGGAGCAGTTCGCTGATTTGTTCCCTGTACCAATGCCCGCCGGGATCCCATCCGGTGTCAAAGGAGGTGGTGATACCGCTTTCTTTTGCGCGTTTGAATAAGGAAACCCAATGGGGTCTCATCCGTTCCTGCAGAAAGTAGGAACCGAAATGGATATGGTCCGTCATGCGAAACAGATCCTCGGGGATGTGTTGCGGTGTCAGTTTGGAAATCGTCCCCATAAATGTCAGAAGGGAACGATCCGTTGGGCCGGACAGAGAAACGGTGATTCCCGTCTTTTCCGTTTCTTCCACTGCCACGTAGGTCGTATCCACCCCCAACCGGTTCAACCTCTCTATGCAGAAATGACCGAAGTAGTCATTGCCGACGACGGAAACGAAGAACACTTTCAGTCCTAACCCCGCCAACCGGCAGGCGGTAATGGCCGACGACGAACCAAGCACGATTTCGAATCCATCGACGAGTTTTTCTTTGTTCGGTTCAGGGGTGACGTCCTTCCCCGTCAGGATCATATCGACGTTCAGCTCTCCCAAGACAAATACCGATTTATCCATGCGCGCCGCTCCTTTATATCCGTGTAACTTGAACTTGCTCCAACAATCTTTCGACATCCTCCGGCCTTACGCAGCCCGCGTGCGCGGTCAAAGCGTTCGCGGCTCCCGCCGCAGCAGCGATGCGGAGGCAGTCCTCCACGGATTTTCCGGCAAGCGTTGCCACCGCCATTCCGGCAACGAAGGCATCGCCGCTGCCGACCGGATTTACCGCCTTTATCGCCGGCGGCCTCACGCGGAACAATTGCCCGCCGCAGCCGGCAATGCAACCTCTTGCCCCCAAAGAAACCGCCATGAAGGCAATCCCTTTCCCCATCCATTCGATGATACCGCTGCAAATGTTGCTTTCCCCGACGATCGTTTTACCGGCAATCGTTTGCATTTCCTCTTCATTCGGTTTCAGGAAATAAGGCCCGGCCTCTATGCCGTGCAGCAGCGGACCGCCGCTGGTATCAAGAAACACTGCCGCGTTTTGCGCTTTAGCTTCCTTGATGAGTATGGCGTATATATCTTGGGGCGCTCCGTCGGGAATGCTGCCGGAAAATACGACGATTTGCGAACGTTTGGCGAGCGCGCGGATTTTATGTTTCATCCGCTCCACGTCCCCCGGTTCTATCGTCGGTCCCGGCTCCAGCAGTTCCGTGGAGCTCCGGTCGCTTTCCCGGATAATGTTCAAACATATTCTCGATTCCCCGTTCACTTTTACGAAGTCGTGGGCGATCCCCTGTTTGTCGAGCTCCGCTTCGATGAACTGTCCGCTGCCGCCGCCGACGAATCCGGTGGCCAACGCATCGTAACCGAGCTGGCGCACCACCCGCGCCACGTTGATTCCTTTTCCGCCGGGAAGGGCGTACATGTTCCGCACGCGCCATACTTTGCCGGGGGAGAAATCCGAAAGGTAATACGTTTTGTCAATTGCGGCGTTTAACGTCACGGTCGTAATCAACCGGCTTCACCCATCCTTCCTTCCGCGGCTAGCTTCGCCGGATATCGTTTGCCCTGCCCGCGCAGCCGCAAAGGAGCATTTTTTCCATGGCCACGGCTTTCACCGCTTCTTTGGCGGGGGTCATGTACTTGCGCGGATCGTTTTCATCGGGATTGTGCCTGAACACTTCTTTGATCGCGTTGGAAAACGCGATGCGCAGCTCCGTCGCCACGTTCATTTTCGCCATGCCGAGGGAGACGGCGCGCCTGACCTGTTCTTCGGGAATCCCCGAACCGCCGTGCAGTACGAGAGGGACGGACACTTTTCCGGCGATTTTTTTCAAACGCTCGAAATCGATTTTCGGTTCCCCCCTGTAAATGCCGTGGGCCGTACCGATGGCCGGCGCAAGCGTAGGCACCCCCGTAAGCTCGACAAACTTGGCGGACTCCTCCGGATCCGCCAGCAGAGCTTCATCGTCCGCAACGGCAAGATCATCCTCCACTCCGCCGACTTTGCCGAGTTCGGCTTCCACATTGACGCCGGCGGCCGAAGCGACTTCTACGACCTTCTTGGTCAGCGCGGCATTTTCCGCAAACGGACGATCGGACGCATCGATCATCACCGATGTGTATCCGGCGCGTATACATTGGACGATGAGCCGAAAATCGGTGCAATGATCGAGATGGAGGGCGATGGGCACGCCGGATTTGCCGGCGGCGACCGCGGCGGCTGAGGCGATATATTCCGGCCCGAGATGTTTGACGGTGCCTACGGTCGATTGAATGATAAGCGGCGACTGCGTTTCTTCGGCCGCTTCGACGACCGCCTGCAGCATCTCCAGCGTGTGCACGTTAAACGCGCCGATGCAGTAACCGCCCGCTCTCGCCGCCTGAAGCATTGCCGTTGATGATACTAATGGCATCGCACATTCCTCCGTACAGCGGGATTCATAATTTTACGACTTGAGTCAGGTTGCGGGGACAATCCGGGTCGATGCCCTTCTTCAGAGCAACGTAGTAGCCGAGATACTGCACGGCAGGCATGTACAGCACGCTTCTCGCGTCATCGGTAAGGTGTTTGCCGCCGATCTCGAAAACGGCGTCGGCAAATTCCGTATCCGTTCCTTGGGTCGCCGTCAGAAGCAGAATGAACGCGCCGAGACGCTTCATTTCTTCGGCCACTTTCAGCTCGTAGGAACGGGCATGCTCCGAGACGAGCAAACATACGAGTGTGCCCGGTTCGACAATCGACTTGGGCCCGTGCCGGAATTCCAGCGTACCGTAGCTTTCGGTCCAGACGTACGCCATTTCTTTGATTTTCAAACACGCTTCCTGGGCCAAACCGAAATACGTTCCCATGCCGAGATAAATATATTTGTTGAAATCATTCTCTTTTATGAGAGCCTGGATGAAGGGGTCCGCCCGCCGCACGATCCTCGCATCCATCGCCAGCGCCGCGTTCAATTCCGCTGCGATCTGCTCTTTGCCCGACGCGGCGGCAATGGCCGCCAGCATCATATAGGTCATGGAACTGAACGATTTGGTCATCACCATGCTCTGTTCTTGCCCTGACGGGGAAATGAGGCAGTCCGCGATGGACGCCAATTTGCTGTTTCCGTAACACGTAATGCCGCTTATCGTCCAGTTCGGGAGCCGCTTCACCGATTCCAAAGCGAGGATCAGTTCCGAAGATTCTCCCGATCGGGAAACGCCTACAAGCAGCACTTTGCGTCCGGCGGGCACGGAATGTTCCCGGAACAGGAAGATTTCCGACGACGGATAGGCGGCCGCGTTTTTTCCCATCCATTTGCGGTATGCAGAAGCCATGACAACCGCCTGGTAATAGGAGGAACCGGAACCGATGAAAATCACTTCATCGAATGCCGGATTGCCGATATATTGCCGGACCCAATCGCGCTGGAGCTCCAACTGCTTCATCGCGGCCGTAAGCGCTTCCGGCTGTTCGGAAATTTCCCGGTAAGTCAGTTGACCAAGTATTGTCATATGTAATTCCTCCTGAATTGATTGATATGATAAATTATAGAGGAATTAAATGATTAAAACAATCATTTTTTTTAATAATGTTTTATCGATTAAAGTAATATGCTGATTTTTTTGAAATTTCAACCGGGATTTTGCAAATTTTGGACAAACCGGTCCCCAAAGACGTTGTAACGGCTTGTCCGTCATCGCACTTTGACAGGGCGCGCGGGACGGCATACAATGAAGACAAATCGGATATTGGGAGGGATTGCCGGTGATTACGCGCAAACAGTTGAAGGAAACGCGGGAGCGTACAATGGCCCTTTTTCGCCGGGCGGGGATAGTCATGACACCGGAAGAAGCGGAAAACATCGAAGTGGCCGATTTCGGCCTGAATCGGTTGGAGACGGAAGGATTGCAGCTCGTCACCTATATTAACAATGATCGTTACTGCGCCAAGGAACTTGTGCTGTTCCCGCGGCAGACGTGTCCGGAACACAAGCATCCTCCCGTCGGCGATGACCCGGGAAAAATGGAAACGTTCCGCTGCCGCTGGGGGAAAGTGTTTCTTTATGTGGAAGGCGAGCCTGCGGAAACCGTGCAAGCCGTTCTGCCCGAAGGAAGCGAGCCGTACTACACCGTATTTCACGAAATCGTGCTGAATCCCGGACAGCAGTATACGATACCGCCGGGAACGCTGCACTGGTTTCAGGGCGGTGACGAAGGCGCCGTCGTCAGCGAGTTTTCCAGCACGAGCCGCGACGAATTCGACATTTTTACCGATCCGCGCATCAAGCGCATTCCGGAAATGGCTGGCGAATGACCGGCTGGCAGCAACAGGTAAAAAATAAGACCCGGAGCGGGTCTTAAGATTGACGAGAAAGTCCCTACGATAAGTTTTCTTTGGATAGGGGTGTGGGGTATCTGCCGGAAAGTTTACGGCCACCTTTAAAATCGCAGTTATTACCGCAAAATCCATTCAAGATAACGCGATTTTAACAGTGGTGTAGGCAGATACTCCCACTTTCTCAAATGCAGAAAACTTTACTTAGGACTTTCCCAACAGCCTAAAGACCCAGAGCGGGTCTTGTTTTTACGATGTCGCAAACCAGACGTTCAGGAAACGGTTTCGGCGAACGGCCGCCCCGTGCGGAACAGGGAAGCGGAGAGATGTTAGCCGTTGTTCAGTTCCCACCAGCGCAAATATTTGTAAGGATCGACGGTGGACCAGGGAGAGACGTTCGTCTTGTAGATGCCGAAATGCAGATGGGGCAGAAATTTGCCCTCCGTGCCGACAGGGCCGTAACCGGTGTTTCCGACGTATCCGATCAGCTGGCCTTTTTTCACCTGTGCCCCCAACTTCATGCCGGGCGCATATTTGGACATATGGGCGTAGTAAAACGCGGTGGAAGAGTCTACCTGAATCGTGATGCGCCAGCCGCCGTACTCATTCCAGCCGAAATTGACAACCTTGCCGTCCAATACGCTGTAAACCGGCGTCCCTTTATCGGCGAAAATGTCGACGCCCGTATGGCCGCGCGACGTTTGTCCGTCCGGGCTCCACGTTCTTTCATCGCCGTAGTTGTCCGTGAACGGCTGATACGTTCCTTTGTTTAACGGAAACCGGCCGTACAGGTAAGCAGCCGGTTTTGCGGGAATCGTGATGGTGAGGCCGCCCCAGATGTTGTTCGGATTCTTGATTTGCGGATTTGCGTTGATGAGCGCCTGGAGGGGCACTCCGAACTTTTGGCTGATTTTCCACATCGTATCGTCATCTTTCGCGATGTAAACGGTGCTGTATGCATCGGGAATTTGCAGCACTTGTCCGGGATAAATCCAGGACGACTTCAATTGATTCGCCGCCATTAACTGCTGCACCGTAGTGTTGTTCGCCGTCGCAATGCTCCATAAGGAATCTCCCGGCTTGACGGTGTACGCGGCAGCGCTTGCATAACTGGCCGCTATCGTCCAACTCGCCACAATGCCGGCTGCGCATGCGTATAGCTTCTTCTTCATGCTGTCACCTCTTTATGTACTGGAATCTGGATGTCTACAAATCTATCTTATCGGAAAAGCCGGTATCTTTTAAGGCGTAAAATGTTGGTAACCGGACGTCACTTCAGCCAATGGGTCAAACCGATCATCGTCAGCAGGCCGATAATGAACGAAAACGTGGACGATCGTTCATTGCCGTCGCCGTGGCTTTCGGGAATCAGTTCCTTATAGACGACAAACAGCATCGCTCCTGCGGCAAAAGCGAGGCTGTAAGGAACGATTTTCGTCACGTTTCCGGCAAACTGGTACCCGACCCAGCAGGACAAAAGCTCCAACAAGCCGGTTATCGTCGTAATGAAGAACGCGCTAGTCCGGCTGACGGCATTGGACAGTAGAAACAAGGCGACGAGAAATCCTTCCGGAACGTTTTGCAGTCCGATGGCGAAGGAGACCATCAGTCCCAGATCGCTGTACGTACTTGCGCAGCTGACCCCGACGGAGAGACCTTCAGGGAAGTTATGAAGCACCATGGCGATGAGGAAGAGCATCTTTTGGTCCCGGTAAGAGGAGCGGAATGGCGTATGCTCCATCTTGACGTGAGGCACATACTTCTCCAATATCGTTAACGCGGCCGTTCCGGACAAAATGCCGGCGGACAGAACAAGCATGTTGGACAATTTCAGGGCGGAAGGGATTAAACCGTAAGTGGATGCCGCGACCATAATGCCTGCCGTATATGCCAGAATGATGTCTTTGCCGCGGTGGGTCATATGGATTAAAAACAAGGCTGGAATCGCCCCCAAAGAGGTGCATAATGACGAGAGGATGCATCCGGTAAACATGCGGCATAAAACTCCCTTCCGTTCTTGGCGGTTAATAAAGAATATGTACAGGCCCGCCGAAAATGACTTCATGCCGCCTATCGATTTCCCCAAAAAAAATACGCCTCATGGCGCACAGAATGTGGATCGGATGGCTGCGGTGAACCTGGCGGGTTCGCGGCACGCGAAACTTACGAAAATCGGCGATGATGCTTATTGCCGTCGTACGTAAACACGACCTGTTTAAATTCAACGACCGTTTCCAAATGGACGGGTTTGCCCCATAATTGGTAAACGTAGGGCAGCGTTTTCTCCAAATATTTCAAATCGAGCTCGACGCCTTCGAAAGAATGCTTCAAATACAATTCGCCGTTCCGCAAGTAATCGCCGTCTTCCACGACGATATGGGGAAATCCGCCGTTTACCCGCGAATAAACGAGCTGATCGCGGATATGCTCCCACGTCTTGTCGGTAATTTTCCATTCCGGCCCCTTTTTCTCGAATACGTAGAGATCCAAATCCTCGACCAGTTGTTTCGTCAAGTAGTTGCGGATGAACGAAATGTCCGAGTCGAATTCCCGCACTTCGAAAATTTTCGCTCTTCCTTGGCCGGGCGTGCGGCCGTACCGCTCTCTTTCTTCCGGAGTGGGATCATCCCATCTCCGCTCGATGTCCTCGAAAATTTTCAAGCCGAGGTAGTACGGATTTAAGCTGTGGCGGGAAGGCTGGACGACCGCCGAGTTCAGTTTGGCGTATTCGATCGTTTCTTCCGGGGACAAATCCATCTCGCGCAGAATGCGCTGGTGCCAGTAAGACGCCCAGCCTTCGTTCATGATTTTCGTCTCGAGCTGCGGCCAGAAGTAGAGCATTTCGTCGCGCAGCATCGTCAGAACGTCCCGCTGCCAATCTTCCAATACGGGTGAATATTCTTCGATGAACCATAAGACGTCTTTTTCCGGGTCGGGTGGAAAACGATTGACCGTTTCGTCTTTATTGGCGCCGGCGCTTTCCGGGTCATCCAAGTCCCACAAGTCTTCGTATCCTGTTTTGCGAACCGGCTTAGTAGTCTGCGCGCCTTTCTTGCGGGACGACGGCATTTGGCGCTCCCGCTGTTTGTCTAACCGGCTCGGTCTCGTCAGGCTCGGGTCGACATGCTCTTGAATGGCCATTACGGCATCCAGAAGCTTCTCGACTTCTTCCGTGCCGTATTCGATTTCGTACTGGCGTATCCGATCCGCGGTAGCCGACATCGTTTCCACAATATCGCGGTTCGTCCTGGAAAAGCGCACGTTGTTTTTGAAAAAATCGCAGTGGGCCAGCACGTGGGCGACGATCAATTTGTTTTGGATGAGCGAATTGCCGTCCAAAAGAAACGCATAGCAAGGGTTCGAGTTAATGACGAGCTCGTAAATTTTGCTGAGCCCGAAATCGTAATCCAGTTTCATGCGGTGGAACTGCTTGCCGAAGCTCCAGTGGCTGAACCGGGTCGGCATGCCCGAGTAGGCCCCGAACGTGTACAGAATCTCGGCCGGTACAATTTCATAGCGCATCGGGTAAAAATCGAGACCGAATCCTGTGGCGATTTCGGTGATTTCCGCGATAGCGTGTTCCAGTGCTTTCATTTCGTCCGGATTCAAGTGGATCACCCCGCTTCATGTTTGCCGAAAAACGTCTTGAGCGCCTTGAACACTTCTCCTTTTTCACGGATGATGCAGTATTTGAATTTCGGATTATGAATATGGCGATAAGCCGACATGAGCGTGCTGCTGCGGTTATACTGGTTCACTTCCCCGTACCCGAACATGTTGGAATGCTCCTGCAGACGCTCGATCAGCTTCACGCAGCGTTCATTGTCGGAGGTCAGGTTGTCGCCGTCGGAAAAATGAAACGGGTAAATGTTGTAATTGGCCGGCGGATACCGCTTGTCGATAATTTCTATCGCTGTCTGGTAAGCGGATGAACAGATCGTGCCGCCGCTTTCGCCTTTGGAGAAAAACTCTTCCTCCGTCACTTCTTTCGCTTCGGTATGGTGGGCGATAAATACGATTTCCACGTTTTCGTATTTCGTGCGCAGGAATCGGGTCATCCAGAAGAAGAAGCTGCGCGCGATATATTTTTCAAAGGTGCCCATCGATCCCGAAGTATCCATCATAGCGATGATGAGCGCGTTGGAATGCGGTTTTTCGATTTCCTGCCACGTCTTGAAACGCAGGTCGTCCGGAGTGATATGGTGAATGCCGGGTTCTCCCGTAATGGCGTTGCGGCGCAAATTTTCCAGAATCGTCCGCTTTTTGTCGATGTTGGACATGACTCCTTTTTTGCGCACGTCGTTAAATACGGCTTCTTTCGTCCGCAAATTGTCCCTATTTTTATCTTCCAGATTCGGAAGCTCCAGTTCTTCGAACAGTATCGTTTCCAATTCCTCGATGCTGATTTCCGCTTCGTAATAATCCGCCCCGGGCTGATCTCCGGCGCTTTCGCCGGTTCCGGGCTGCTTGGAAGCCGACGGATCGACGCCGATGACGTCTCCGACCTGGCTGTCCCCGTCACCCTGTCCTACATGCTTGCTTTTGTTGAAATTGTAGCGAAAACGGTATTCGTCAAGACTGCGGATCGGAACTTTGATGACTTGTTTTCCGTTGGACATGACAATGCTTTCTTCCGATACGAGATCGGGAAGATTTTGTTTAATGGCCTCGCGCACTTTCTGTTGATGTCTCGTTTGATCTTGATATCCTTTACGGTGCAGCGACCAGTCTTCCCTGGAAATGATGAACGACGGATCCTTCATAGGGCGACACCTCCTGCAAGATGTGTATAAAAAGACGGTGACTGCGGCAAGAACGAAAGTCCCCGAGATGAGGAATCCGTTCTTACTTCAATATATTCAATTGGTGAACGGTTATGTGAACAACAGCAGGCGGTTGGGTAAAGCGGGAAAAACGGATTTTTACCGCTGCGGATCAAAGCTCCGGTCAGCGCGCGAAATCGTCATTTGCGGGTTGAATTTGCAACGAACAATGCCATATAATAGTATCGTAAATGATAATCGTTCTCATTAAAAAACGTCATGGAAGGAAGGCGCAAACATGGATATATTGGAAGCGATTCGCGGCAGAAGAAGCATCGGGAAAGTGAAACCCGACCCGATCGATCGGGAGACGATTGGGAAACTGCTTGAAGCGGCCGTTTGGGCGCCCAACCATCATCATACCGAGCCGTGGAAATTTTTTGTGCTGACCGGAGAAGGCAGACGCCCTCTCGGCAGAACGCTTGCGGAAATCGCCGCCGAGAAGCTTGATCCGTCGCTAACGGCGGAAGAACGGGAGGCATTGTTAAAAAAAGAGGAGGATAAGCCGTTTCGCGCTCCCGTTATCATTGCGGTTGCCGTAACGCCGTCCGATGATCCGAAAGCGATCCCGATCGAAGAAACGGCCGCCGTCCATGCGGCGGTGCAGAACATGCTGCTCGCCGCCCACGCGCTCGGGCTCGGCGCTATTTGGCGAACGGGCCAGCCGGCGTACCATCCGAAGATGAAGCGGCTTTTCGGGCTGCGGCCTCAAGATGAGGTGGCCGGGTTCGTATACGTCGGCTACCCGGATATGCCGCATCCGTCCGGCCGCCGGACGCCTGTTTCGGAAAAGACGGTTTGGATAGAAGCCGACCGGGACTACGCTTGACCGTCTTCCGGCAGATGCCAACCCTCCTCAAATGCGGAGAACGTTGCTTAGGACTTCCCGGCATCCTCGGTCCCGCTTTCGATAAGCGGGACTTCGCTTTTCGTCCATTGACGCGCATGCTCGGCAAAGCGGAGGAAGTCGTCCAAATGCCGCTCGATAATGCTTTTCACAATATCCAACTGCATCGCCTGGTAATCGTGAACGGCAATGTTTCGAAAGCCGACCATGGCTTTCATGCGACGGTTCATTTCTTCATCGATGATTCCGTGCTCCTTTAACAGCTCGAAAGCGTCCCTGCTGTTCTGCGGGATACCCAAGCTTCGTTCAGAAACGATATGCATGGCCAGATCGATGCTGGCTTCGCAAGCTCTTTGCAGATTTAATACGATCGAGTCCTGTTTGGTATAATTTTTCAGGTTCTCTTCGTTTCCGTCATATTCTTCATGGATTCTGCGAATGCAGCGTCGGATCGTCTCTGTCTTATTGATAACGACATCTCCGGACAAGACCAAGCCCTCCTATCTTATCTTTTCCAATATCGGTTTCCGTTCCTCGTTCAGTTGGGCGTACTCCTTCAGAGCCCGCATAAACGCAACCTGCCTCTTGACGGGTTCGCTGTCACGAAGCACGACGCCGTATCCTACGATTTGCGCTTTAAAAACGGTGCTCGCTTGCCGAAAATCAACCAAATCGACTTCGCGGCCCAAAAGTTCCGACAATTCCTGAGCTACCATGAACACGTCATAAGCAGGGAAGGACCGATCGGACATAAAGGCGATATCTACATCGCTGCCGCTGTGCATGCGTTCTTTTGCGGCGGAGCCGAATAGAATGACGGCATAAGCTTGCAATCGATCCGCGAGATGATCGGCTATGCGATTTTTTTGTTCGCTCGTTAATTTGTTCATGCTTAAACATCCTTACCGATAAATGTGTATTATCATTATAACATCAATTGGTAATTTGTAATCTGTAAAGAAGTGCAGGTGTATGAACGCCGTTGGACACGGTATAATGGTCGTAAATCCGAATGGAAGCGACGGGTGAAAACGATATGCTCCAGAACCCCCATTTTTATCTCAAGCAGTACTTCGGTTACGATTCGTTCAAAAAAGGCCAGGAGGAGCTCGTAAACGGCATACTTCAAGGCAGGGACGTGCTCGGCGTCATGCCGACGGGCGCAGGCAAATCGCTCTGCTATCAGCTGCCCGCTGTAATGTCGGATGGCGTCACGCTGGTTATTTCTCCGTTAATTTCCCTGATGAAAGACCAGGTCGACGCTTTGAATCAGATCGGCATTCCAACGGTATATATCAACAGCACATTGTCGGCGCACGATCTGAATCAGCGATTTCGGGAAATAGCGGAAAGGAAATACAAAATGGTTTACGTGGCCCCGGAGCGTTTGGATTCCGAACGGTTTGTGCGCCTCGTTCAGGAGTTGAACATTCCTTTGGTGGCAGTGGATGAAGCGCACTGCGTATCGCAATGGGGCCACGATTTCCGGCCAAGCTATCTGCAAATCAAGCATCTCATCCGCCGCATCGAGCCCCGTCCGGTTATTGCCGCATTCACCGCAACGGCTACCGACAAAGTGAAGCACGATATTGTCCGGCATTTGAGTTTGCGCGATCCGCTGCGCGTAACGACCGGTTACGCCAGGGAAAATCTCGCCTTCTCCGTCATCAAAGGAGCGGACAAACGGAAGTTTCTCGCGGAATATATCCGCGGACAGGCGGAAAACTGCGGAATCGTCTACGCATCTACGCGCAAAGAGGTGGAAGACTGCCACCGGTACTTGACCCGGCTCGGCATAAAGGCCGGACGGTACCATGCCGGATTGAGCGACGACGAACGCAAGCATGGCCAGGAGCGGTTTTTGTATGATGAGATCAAGGTCATGGTGGCGACCAATGCGTTCGGGATGGGCATCGACAAGTCGAATGTGCGTTACGTGATCCACTACAATCTGCCGAAAAACATTGAATCGTATTATCAGGAAGCGGGCCGAGCCGGCCGGGACGGAGAACCGGGAGAATGCATTTTGCTGTTCGCCCCGCAGGATATTCAGACCCACAAGTTTCTGATCGAACAATCCGAGTCGGACGACGAACATAAGCAAATCGAATACGCCAATTTGCGCGACATGGTGGATTACTGCCACACTACGGACTGCCTGCAGCGTTACATCGTCCGGTATTTCGGCGAACGCGAAGGGCAAGCGTGCGGAATATGCGGAAATTGTACCGACGAGCGGGAAATGACCGATATTACCCTGGAAGCGCAGCAAATCTTCTCGTGCATCGTCCGGATGAGGCAGCGCTTCGGGATAACGATGACCGCCAAAGTGCTGCGGGGCGCGAACGACAGCAAAGTGAAGCAGTTCGGGTTCGACCGGCTGCCTACATACGGCGTCATGAACCGTTACAAAGAGAAGGACATCGTCAATCTGTTGAACGTCCTTGCGGCGGACGGATATTTGCGGCTTTCGGACGGGCAGTATCCCGTCGTATCCTTGACTTTGCGCTCCAAAGCGGTGCTGGAAGGAAAAGAGCGGGTATATCACAGAATGTTTAAGGTGAGAGACGCTGTGGCGGCGGACGGGATTACCGGAAGCGAGGCGCTGTTCGAACAGCTGCGGGAGCTGCGCAAAAAGTTCGCCGTGCGCGAGAAAGTCCCGCCGTTCACCATTTTTCACGACGCCACGCTGCGGGAAATGTGCGTTCAACTGCCGCAAACGGGCGATGATCTGCTTGCGGTGAAAGGCGTCGGGCGAACGAAGTACGAAAAGTACGGAGAGGCATTTTTGGAATGCATACGGTCGTTTGTATCGTCCCGGACGGAAAAAGAGCCTGTGGAACGCGAACAAACGGAGCTGAATGAGGAGCAGCGAGAACGGGGGGTGCAGCGGCAAGAGCAGTTGAGGCTGAAAGACCGGCAACAACTGAAAGCGCAGCACGGTTTGCAGAAGACGAACGAAGCCGGTCAAAACAATGAAACTCCCAGTCATCTGCTGTCATTGGACATGTTCAACAAAGGGCTCGGGATTGATGAGATTGCCGAAGTGAGGGGCATGTCGATGACAACGATTCAGGAACATTTGGTTCGCTGCGGTTTGCAAGGCGCCGATTTGGACTGGGATCGCCTGATTCCCGCTCATCAGGAGAAGATGATACTCGCGGCAATCAGGGAGGTCGGTGCCGGAAAACTGAAACCGATTAAAGAAGTGCTGCCGGATGAAATCGACTACTTTACGATTAAAGCGGTAATCGCCAAGCACATGCTTTGAGCGGCGGAAGGAAGTTTGGAGTTCAATTCTTGCATATCGGCGTTGTTCCCCAATTAACGGTAGAAGTGGTATGATTGATCTGCAAACAAAATGGCAGTATTGCACCGGGCTGCGCACGACAGAGGCCGAAGCGCCCGAAAGAGGCGCAAAAATGCACTTCGTTGCGCACGACAGAGGCCGAAGCGCCCGAAAGAGGCGCAAAAATGCACCTCATTGCGCACGACAGAGGCCGAAGCGCCTGAAAGAGGCGCAAAAATGCACTTCGTTGCGCACAACAGCAGCCAAAGCGCCCGGTGCTTAACTCCCTATACTGCTGGTAAGTGCTGCTTATAATCTGTCTGTTATCTGATTGTCGAATGTTGTTCGTTGCCGTTTACTACGATTCGGCTTATTGCAAACGCGAGGAGGTATGGAAGCATGAAGGTCATCGAAGAGTTGGGCATAACCAAGACGATAGGCTTCTCATCGTCAACGCCGACGATTTTGGCATGTGCCATTCGGCCAACGCCGGCATTCAGCAGCTTTTGGAGGAAGGAGCCATCTCGTCGGCCACGCTGATGATGCCCTGCGGATGGGCGAAGGAAGCGGCAGATTGGAGCGCGCGGCACCCGCAATACGATGTAGGCGTTCATTTGACCTTTACGAGCGAATGGTCCGGCTACAAGTGGGGACCGGTGACAAGGCACGCCGCAGTGCGTTCGCTTGTCACCGATGAAGGGTACTTCCCCGCAGACTGCGCATCGTTCGAACGGCAAGCCGATCCGGAACACGTCCGCACGGAAATCATCAGCCAGATAGATATGGCGTTATCGACGGGACTTCAGCCGACCCACCTGGACAATCATATGGGCAGCTTGTACGGGCTCGCTACCGGGAGAGATTTTCTTGCCGTGGTGCTGGACATTTGCGCCGAGTACGGGCTCCCGTTCCGATTGCCGAAATCGCTTCCAACCGTATCGCGCGTCACGCCGGAAATGGCCGAACGGTCGAAAGCGGCCGTCGCACTCGCCGAAGCGAAAGGGGTCGTCATACTGGACAATCTGCTCGGACTGCCGTTCGAATTGGGCGAAGGCGAAACGTACGAATCGTTCAAAGCAAGCATGGCGCAGTTGCTGCGCCGTCTTCAGCCCGGCATTTCGGAAATCATTATCCATCCGGCGCACGTCACGGACGAGTTGAAATCTATCCATGGGCAGTGGCGGAAACGCGGAATGGAATTCGACGTGTTCCGCGATCCGGATATCCGACGAGTCATCGAGGACGAGGGCATCCGGCTCATCCGCTGGGCCGACCTGAGGGACGTTCAGCGACGACTTCACCGTTAAGGCGTCCGCTTTACTGGAGACGCAGCCGAACAGCGCCGATAAAACTGCATACGCGCATAAATCAAACATGTAGACGTTGAGCAGCTCGGGAAATCGCTTCGGGCTGCTTTCTTTGTGCAAAAAATTCCAAACACTTTAAAAACCTGAAACGTTATATAAGTGAAGGGCATAGGCAGTTGGATAATTTCAGGAGGTGAACGGGATGATGCGATGTTAATCGAAAATTTGTACCGCAAACACAAACAAGAGCTGCTGCGTTTCGCCATTGCCATTTCGAAGAACGGAAAAGAAGCCGAGGATGCAGTGCAGGAAACATTTTTGCGAGCTGCGGCCAACGCGGTAACTCTTCATACGCTTCCGGATTTCAAACAGAGGGCATGGCTTTATAAAGTACTGAAAAATATTGTCTATGACCGCAGACGAAGAAAACGCTTTGAAATACCGCTGGAAGAACGGCATGAACCGAAAATCGAATTTAACGTCCCGTCCGGTATGGAAATGAAAGAACTGCTCGAATGCCTGCCGCCGCAGCTATTCCACGTTGTGTATCAACGATACTGGCTCGGCATGACGAGCAAACAAATCGCCGCTCTTCAGCATATACCTGCCGCTACGGTGCGTTACCGTCTGCACGTTGCCATCCGTTTGTTAAGAAAAAAGATGGAATCATTTTATTCAGGAGGTCATTAAGATGGGAAAAATGATAAAAAACATCGGTTTTCTTGATCTGACGAACGCTGCAAAAGAAAGCCTGGAAGGAATCGAAACCATCAAGAATGTGGGCTGCATGCTGTACAGCAGACAAATCGCCCCGCTACTTTCAAAGATAACGTTGAAAAATGTTGGCTACTCGTCCGAAGTTCCTGAAAACTGCAAAGTAGTAAACGGACAATTCATTATTGACGGAAGTTTCGTTTCGGGAGTCAAACAACCGCTTTATCTTTTCATCAATGGCCAGCTTGTGGTGAAACCGGACGTTTCCGTCGAGGCGATTGAAACATCGATCAGTGGATTAAATATCAATGGCACCGTTTATTGCCCGGAACATCTGAGAGCCGCAATCGAACAAAAAATCGAAAGAAAAAACGGCAAAGTCGTATCTTTTATGCGTGACGCGGTTTTGGTGAACGGAGATGTTCGTCTCGATAATCATTTTCTTCAGACGATGCAGCCGGAGACGAATTTAGCGGTCACCGGAATTGTTCGCATGATTGATCATCTGGACTCTTCCCTGCTTGAAGAAAGGCTCGGCAAGATGCAGTTTTTGCATGAAGCGTTGCTGCGCGAAGAATATTTGGAAATGCTGAACAGCAGAATCGTAAATCGTGAAAAAAGCACAATTACGGTTATCCCGAGCGGCTGCATTTATATCGACGGCGATCTTGTTCTCGATTCGATTACGATTAAACGATTCGAACAGGCGAAATTGTATGTAATCGGTTCCGTCAGATTGGGAGACGACGTTTCCGAAACTATGCTGGAGAAACATATCGCCCAAATTTATACGAAAGATATGATCATTTGCCGTAAGGAATTAGCGGAGCAATTGCTTAATAAATGCGCCGACCCCGCAATCCATCTCCTTACTTATTCCGGGAAACTGCTGCTTGTCGATGGTCAACATAAATTGACAAGGGCGGAATTGAAGTATACCCCGGAAAATATATCCGTGCTCGTTCGCGGTATGCTGGAAATCGATCCGAATATAGAGCCGCAAGTGCTCTTTGATAAAATCGACAGCATCGATAATTTCGGGGAAATTGAGGCAAGCGGCGAGCAGTGCGGCGTTATCCACGCAAAATTGCGTGCAAATAACGGCTCGATAATTGACAGAGACGAATCCGGTAATGAGGATAACGGCAACGCGGAAGAAGACGCAAATGCAGACGATGTCTATATTAAAAACGTAAGCTATCTTAAACTGTAATTTAGAGTGGGGAGACAAAGTTGGACTGTGCGACCCGGCCCGAAGGCAGTGAGAGGCTCCCGAAGCCGTTTTTGGACCGCCAAAAACGGCTTTTTTCAACGATAAATAGACCCCGGAAAGATCTTCTTTTGACCGCAACACGAAGCGGAAACGAATCCGCCCCTGCCGCGTTATTTGCGTCCCGGCGGAAACATGCGGCGCGGACCGAATATATGCAGCGCTCTAACGTATACTGACAGCGCTTTCCGCATACATGCAGCGCTATAACGCATACGGACAGCGCTGTCCGCAGACATGCGGCACTGTCCGCAACTGTGGTAAAATGGAAGCATCCATTATGTGCAAAGGAGAGTTATATATGTTCAAAACGTTTCTCGTGCTCGGCAGCGTCAACGCGTTCTTGTCCGTCGCGCTCGGCGCGTTCGGAGCGCATGTGTTAAAACCCAAGCTGACGGCATCCGGCATGATGTCCGTATACGAAACCGGGGTGCATTACCATATGATGCATGCGCTGGGACTGATCCTCATTGCCGTCTTGTCCGATAAACTCGGTTCCGCGTCCCTTGTCTCCTGGGCGGGCTGGCTGCTGTTCACGGGCATCGTCCTGTTTTCCGGCAGTTTGTACGCGTTAAGCGTGAGCGGAGTGAAGGGTTTGGGGGCGATTACCCCGATCGGCGGCGTATCGTTTCTACTCGGTTGGGCGCTTGTCGCCGTCGCCGCATGGAAGCATTAACTTTGCGGATGAATTAACGAAGTCAAAGGAGTTCCCTTTATGGCATACGATGAGGTTTTCGGCCTGTTTCACCCCGTTTTGGCCGAATGGTTTCACAAGAAATACGGTCAGCCGACCGACGTGCAGAAGCGCGCATGGCAGGCGATACGGGCCGGGTCGCATACGCTCATTGCCGCTCCGACCGGCTCGGGAAAGACGCTGGCGGCGGTGCTGCCCTGCCTCGATCGAATCGCCAAAGCGAAACAAGCGGATCCGGATGCCGAAGCGGGGGTGCGGGTGCTGTACATCACTCCGCTGAAGGCGCTGAACAACGACATCGACCACCATCTGGCCCATTTCCTGAAAGAGATGGAGTCGATTGCCGCATATTCCAATCTGCCCTCCATCCGGGTTGGCGTGCGGACGGGCGATACGCCGCCCAAAGTGCGCGCCGCCATGCTGAAGCAGCCTCCCGATCTGCTTGTGACGACGCCGGAATCTTTTTATCTGTTAATGACTTCGGAAAAAGGCAGAAACATGCTGAAAACGGTGCGGCAGGTCGTCGTGGACGAAATTCACAATCTGGCCGCCGACAAACGGGGAGCGCACCTTTCGCTGACACTGGAAAGGCTTGTCGAATGGAGCGGAGTTTCCCCGCAGCGAATCGGCGTGTCCGCGACGCAGAAGCCGATGGAGAGAGTCGCGCGGTTTTTGGGCGGATGGGAAGGCGAGCAACCGCGTCCCGTCGAAATCATCGAAAGCCGGATCGAGAAAAAGATGGACGTGCGCGTCACGATGCCGGAGCAGCGCACGCCGGCCGCCGATCAAGACGGCGTATGGAACCCGCTTGTCGAAAAAGTGCTGCAATGGATGGAAGGCTGCACGACCGCGCTGGTGTTCGTCAACAGCCGCCGCCTGTGCGAGCGCTTGACGCTCCGTTTGAACGACTTTGTCGGGTACGAAATGGCGCGCTCCCACCACGGCAGCATTTCGCGGGAGAAGCGGCTTGAAGTGGAGCGGATGCTCAAATCGGGGGAGCTGCGCTGCCTTGTCGCTACGTCGTCGCTCGAACTCGGCATCGACGTCGGCCATGTCGATCTCGTCATCCAGATCGACTCGCCCAGGGAGGCGGCTGCCGGCATTCAGCGTATCGGCCGCGCCGGGCACAGCGTCGGCGGCGTAAGCCGCGGCGTTATCATCGCGCGCAGCCGGGGAGATCTGCCGGAAGCCGCCGTGCTGTGCAAACTCATCTCCGCCCGCGACATCGAGGAGATCCGCATTCCGCGGCACTGCCTCGATGTGCTTTCCCAGCAGACGGTGGCGATGGTGGCCGTCGAAGACTGGGACGTAGGGCGCCTTCATGACGTCATCTCGCGCAGCGACAGCTACCGCGGATTTCCGCGCGAACGGCTGGAAGCGATGCTGCAGGTGCTGTCGGGCTATTATCCGTTTGCGCGCCCGCTCATAGAGTGGGATCGCGACAGCGGGCAGCTGCGCCGCCGCAGGAATACGGCGATGGCAGCGCTCATAGGCGCGGGCACGATTCCGCAAAGCTCGGGATACCCCGTCTATCATCAGGAAAGCCGCATTCATCTCGGCGAGCTGGAGGAGGAGTTCGTGTTTGAAAGCCGCGTCGGCGACGTGTTCCAGCTCGGCACGTCTTCCTGGATGATTCGCGAAATTACCGGCGATCGCGTCTACGTTACCGAATGCGACAACAACTACAGCGAGATCCCGTTTTGGGTCGCCGACGCCGGCGGCAGGTCGTTCGAACTCGGAATGAAGGTGGGCGCCTTTCTCCGAGAGTTGAACCGCCGTCTCGACGATGAGATTGCGGACGGCCTTCCTGGCGCGGAGCGTCGCACCTTTGCGGACGACACGGTGTACGGTTGGCTTACGTCCGTCTACCGTCTCGACACCGCTTCCGCGGACAGCCTCATCTCGTTCATTCGCGGACAGCGGGCGGTCAGCCCGGTGCCGACGGATCGCACGATCGTCGTGGAGCATTTTACCGACGAGGTGCGCCAGAAGCACATTGTCATCCACAGCGTGTTCGGGCGCAAATTTAACCGGACGTGGCAGCTGGCGCTGCAGCGCTATTTTGAAAAACATTTGCCCTGTTCCTTCTACTGCTGCGCCAAAGATAACGGAATCGAATTCGTGTTCCGGGAATGGGACGACGCGTGGCTTTCGATGATATGGCGCGTGAACGCGAAATCGCTGGAACCGCTTCTGCTGGAAGCGATTCCGGCCATGCCGCTGTTTGCGGTGACGTTCCGCCGCATCGCGGAAACCTCTCTGCTGCTTGCGCGCGGTTTCAGCCGCACGCCGGCTTGGAAGAAGAGGCTGCAAAGCGAGGAATTGCTGAAAGAAGGGTTGCCGTACGCGGGTCAGTTTCCTTATCTCCGCGAAGCGATGGACGTCTGCATGAATGAACTGCTCGATGTGCAGCACGTGGCGCAAGTGTTGAACGACATTGAACACGGCCGCATTCATGTGGCGGAAAAGCAAAGCCGCTTTCCTTCCCCGTTCGCCGCGCAATTTTTGGCCGATTTTGTCGGCCAAAAAATGTATGAATCCGACGCGCTCAACCAGGATTTGCAGCGCGAGCTGCTCGGCGTGAGCAAAACCTTGGCGGCGGAATGGTTCGGGAAGGAGGCGCTGCGGAACGCGATCGCCCCGGAAGTGCTGGAGCGGGAACGGAAACGGCTGGAGGGCGGTTCCCCGGATGCGGCGGGCGATGCGGAGGATATCTACCGGCTGCTCAAGGAACGCGGGGACATGACAATGGATGAACTTCGCAAATTCGCCGGCACAGGAGCGGAAGAGCGGATGAGCGAGCTGGCCCGGGCGGGCCGCATTGAACGGATCATACTGGGCGGCGAAGAGCGCTGGATTTGCCGCGACGAACGGGAAACATACGCCTCGTTCGCGCACGACCCCGCTTCCGCCAGTTTCGTATTGAACCGGTTTATCGATACACGGCTGTCTTTTACCGCCGACGATTTGCGGGCCCGCTATCCGCTATCCGCCGAACAGGCGCAGGCGATGATCGCCGATTGGACGGAACGTTCGGTCATCGAACCGGCTCCGTTTGCCGACGCCGGAGAGGAAGGGCTGTGGACGAGCAGTAAAGTGGCTTCCCGTCTGCTCCGCTTCTCGCTCCGCCATTACCGCAGTCTGGCCGAACCGGTGGAACCCGAACGCTTTTGCGCTCATCTGCTTGCGCTGCACCACATGACGGGAACTTCCCGGCTGAGCGGCTCCGAAGGAGTGCGGCGGGTGATTGAAGGTCTCCAAGGAGTGTTTTTGCCCGTGTCGTTGTGGGAATCGGTCGTTTTTCCCGCGCGCGTTCACGGCTACCGCAAGGAAGATCTCGACCTGCTCTGCGCCTCCGGCGAAATTGTGTGGGTCGGAAAAAAGAGCGCGGAGGACAAGGAAGGCAGCGTCGCTTTTTTTCTCGCCGAATCGAAGGAGCTATACAGCCCGCTGTTCGGCAAACGAAAAGAAACGAAACATCCCGAACTCCTCCGCATCATGCGGGAAAAAGGAGCCTCGTTCCTGTCTTCGTTGAGCAGGGAGACAGGTTTGCTCCCGTCCGAACTGCTGGAACAAATGCTCGATCTGGTCTGGGAAGGCCGCATATCCAACGATCAGTTCGAACCCGTCAGGCTTCATGCCAAAGGGGGGCCGAATAAAGCGGCCAAATTCCAGTCCGGCCTCGGACGCTGGTATGTGCTGGACACATTGGCCGATCCGGCCATTCCTCCGGAAAAATCGGCCGTCAGCTGGGCGCACCAGTTGCTGCGGAGCCATGGAATCGTGACGAAACACGCGGTGACCGACGACGTGCCGTTTTCCTGGGACACGATGCTAGGCGTGCTGAAGCGGCTGGAGGAATGGGGAGCGGTCACGCGCGGCCTGTTCGTCCGGAACGTCCGGGCCGTGCAATTTTCGGCCAAAGAAACGGCGCAGCAATTAAGGCAGCCTGTCATTACGGACGATCCGGATCGCCTTGTCGCGCTCTGCGCGCTGGATCCGGCGAATCCTTACGGACAGTTGTTCGACTGGCCGGATCGGAAAGGCGTTCAATTTGCCAGAAAACCGGGCAACTATCTCATCATTTCGGGCGGCCGCTGGGTGCTCTGGATTGAAAATTACGGAAGGCGCATCCACGTGATGGAGGATGGGGAACAAGCCGATTATGCCGCATGGTTGAAAACCGTGTTCCAAACGTTTGTTTCCAGACACGGCCTTCGCAAAATCGTCATCGAGACGTGGAACGGGGAGAAGGTCGTCCATACGCCGGCGTGCGCCCGTCTAATCGAACTCGGTGCGGAACGCGATCGCGCGTCGCTCGTATTTTGGCCGAGTAGCATTCGGTAATCATGCCGAACATACAAGCATTTATCGGAAAATACAAGTTAAACGCCGATGGCGCATCGTCCCGACTCTACATATATTGGTAGCAACACAGCCAAAAGGAGCTGGTTCCGGTGATCCGCGTAGAACCGATAAGTATTGGGAACCGAATCGCTATCGGCATAGAAGTGAAGCTGCCGAAAACAACGCTTTTGGTCGTCACGACGGATAAAGGCTATATCATGTGCGGCGCTCTCGACGTGAAACTGTTGAACGAGAAATTAAAAAGCCGCAACATCATCGCAGGCCGGGCCACGGGTGTCCGCACGCTGCAAGAATTGCTGGAGGCGCCGCTGGAATCGGTAACGGACGGTGCGGAAGCGCTCGGTGTGCACGCGGGCATGAAAGGGAGCGACGCGATATTGAAAATGATGTGAGTGTGAGACCTTCATTTTTTGAAGGTCTCAATGTTTTACTCGTATTCGCAATAAATGGGGTTTACAAAATCCGGTAAGGTCCTGCATATGTTTTCATATGTTGAGAAATGCGGATTATTGGAGATAACTGCAATACTGTCCCCATCATGTCCAATCCAAAAGACGCTTGTATCGGACTCTGCTTTTACCACCACTGCTTCGGCGATCCTTCCTTCCCAATTTCCTTTCCATTCCCTTTGTTCTACACGAAAGACATCTTTATTCGTTGACCACAAAACTAAGTCGTTTCCACTGCCGATAGAAATGAAAACGGGTAAAATTCCCCGGAATTGTTTGACGTTCTGAACTTTAGCAACGGATACGGAGAGTCGATGGTTATCAGATAAATATTTATAATCAATATTCCAGTCCCGGCAAGTATGCTCAAAATCCTCTTTCCAGTAAGAAGGAATACCAGCACAAAAGTAAACAGGAAACGCTGTAAGGTTTTCCATCCATAAGGGAAGCCAATTTTCATCGCATTCCGGAAGATAAATATTGCCTATATCAAAAACATACTTTGGAGTTCCTTCTATGGCAAATGGAAAATATCCGCCGGCATCAGGCTTTGAACTGTAAAAATGCTTCGGAAAATATCCGATTTCTACGTCCATTCTGTCTCGCAACCTTTCGTTAACGTACGATTTTGTTCTAGATCGTATACAGCGAAACGTCTAGAGTCAATTACCAATCCTCCGGCGGGTAACCCAGACCTTTTCCGGTTATACCCGTGAATGCATGTGTATGCGGCGGGACGGGAGCAAAAGTGTAAACGTTGCCGCCGTACAATAGCGGCTGCCGGTCGACGGTTCCCGACAGCTCGTGATAGTGGGAGCCGTCGTCAAGCGGTATGGCCGGACCGGTAACGCCTTCAAAACGGTGGACATGATCGGATAGAGGATAAGTGGCGCCGGAAAATGTGTGAACGTGTCCGTCCGTGCTGCTTCCGTTTACGGGAAAGGTGAATCCGATCAAAATGTGGCGGTGTTCTTCCGTTGTCGAAGTGGCGGCGCGAAATTCATGGGCATGCGCAGGCTGCCCGCAAATCGGTTCAGAACGTTGCATACGTTTTCCCCCTTCGATAAAACATATGCTGCCGCCAACACATTTAACCGTTTCCAATTTTACGGAGGAGAGGCAAAACTGTTTCTCTAGACCCACACGGAAGTGATCCGGTATGATGTTAGAATACAAAACCATCATGCCGGAGGGTACCGTTTTGGAAGTTTACAACGACATGAAACAAGGGGAAAAAGGGGTTTGGTTCAGCATCGCCGCATATGTCATTCTGTCGATGCTGAAACTTGCCGTCGGGCATATGTCCGGATCGGAGGCGCTGTTCGCCGACGGTTTGAACAATTCGACCGACATCGTCGCGTCGATCGCTGTGCTTATCGGATTGAAAATATCACGCAAACCGCCTGATCACGATCATCCGTACGGGCATTTTCGCGCGGAAACCATTTCCGCATTGGTCGCCTCGTTCATTATGGCCGTCGTGGGGATTCAAGTCGTTTATCAGGCGTTCGGCAATTTATTTCATATGAAATCGGAAGCGCCGGATATGATAGCGGCGTGGACGGCGTTGTTTTGCGCGGCTGCCATGTATGCCGTTTACCGGTACAATTTCCGCCTGGCCCGAAAAATCAACAGCCACGCCATGATGGCTGCGGCCAAAGATAACCGTTCGGATGCACTCGTAAGCATCGGCGCGTTTGCCGGCATCGCGGCTTCCCGACTCGGTTTTCCCCGTTTGGACGCCATAGTGGCGCTGATAGTCGGGATCATCATTTGCAAAACGGCATGGGACATCTTTCACGAAGCTTCCCATGCGCTAACCGACGGATTCGACAAAAACAAGCTCGATCAGCTGAAAAAAACGATCGTCAAAACACCGGGCGTCAAAGGCATGAAAGACATCCGCGCCAGAACGCACGGGAATCAGGTGTTCGTCGATGTCGTCATCCAGGTCGATCCCGCGCTGAGCGTCGTCGAAAGCCATGACATTACGGAAGAAGTGGAGAGGCGAATGAGGGAGCGCCATAAAATTAGCGAGGTTCACATTCATATCGAGCCGGTGGAAACGACGAATAGTCTGCATACTTTTGGAAAACGATAATTGAGAGCCGTACAGTTCGATTACCGAAGGAGGCAGTATGCAGATGCCAGAACGCGAGAAAGATCGATTCCAGCAAAGCGGTGATGAAGCCGCCGCGCAAATGCGCGAACCGTCCGACGACAGCCATTCGTCACAAGCATCCATAGGGCTTGCCGTTACCCGTGAGCAGATCAATGACGTATATGCGGCAGGAACGAGCGACGGTATGATGCAGCTTGAAAACGAACAGATTCATATCCCGCACCGAACGTCCAGAGTTGAAAATCCGGAGTCGAACTCAAAAGGTGAACTTCCAGAGTCGAATTTTTAGAGATGAACGTCCGGAAATCGAACAATCATCTCTGAATATCCGGAAACTTTAGAGATGAATGTCCAGAGATCGAACATTTAAAGCCGTATATCCGGCGCGAAGCATTTAAAAGACAAATTGCCGAGGATCGGGTCTCAGTTTCGAGATGTCCAATCCTTCCGGCGTTTTTTCTTGTTAACGAGGATTTTGAATATGGCTTCTCAACGGACTCAACTCTAATTAAAGTGAACAGACTAAACTTAACAGACTATACTTATTGTCTATCCGCTAAAAAACTATCAGATTTTTTATTTTCTGAGCAATATGCATATATCCATATTCGTAACCATACTCACTAATAACCACACTAATAACCATACTCACTTATATGCATACTCACTTATGTCACTTATATCTATTCGATGGAAGAATGGACTCAATTATGGAAGTGAACGTCAAAAGCGTCGTGCTGGGCTGTCAGGCGTTCGGCAAACATATGGTGGAGGCGGCAGCATCATCAACGTTTCGTCCGTACTCATTTATATCCGTACACTACTTTTACGCATTGAAACTACTTTTATTTTTCCAAAATGTAGTTGACCAACACCATGTGGCGAGCCGCGTGTTGGGGGTCGCTCGCTGCGAAGAGACGATACGAAACTTTATTTAAGCCTATGGCTGGTCCGTTATATATGCACTTGGTTCAGAAAATGACAGAGCAAGATGATTTTAATCTTGTTTACACGGGAACATATGTTTTATATAATAGTTTTAAGAACACTTGTTCGGATGTGAGCCATAATGTTAACCATTGCCGAATTTAAAAGACGTTTTCCGGATGAGAATGCATGCCGCAAACATTTGTTTCAGTGTCGTTGGCCGGTTGGTTACTGTTGTCCGCGTTGCGAACATCCGCATTATTACTATGTTGAAACGCGCGATTTGTATGAATGCCGGAAGTGCCGGATGCAAACTTCCATTACCGCGGGAACGCTTATGCACGGGTCGAAGCTTCCTCTGCAATTCTGGTTTCTGGCCATATTCCTTGTTTCCTCCGGACAGCCTTGTTCCGCCCGATGGCTTGCCGCCACGTTGCAATTGAATTATCGTTCGGCGCTGGGAATGCTCCGCAAAATTCGTCATGCCATGCGGAGGGAGAACGGTCCCCACCTCCTATCCCGTATTGGGGACGCGCTGAACATAGAAAACGTGAAGGACGTGGGCGGTGAGTTTTCAAACGAGACATCCGAAGAGGAAGTGGAAACAACATCCATTGGCGCGATGACATCGGTGGAAGTGGTGACATCCGTGAAGGTGCTGACCTCCATTGACGCAATGACACCCGTCAAGAGGATAACATCGGAGGAGGCGGTAACATCCGAGAAAGCTGTAGCGTCCGAGGAAGAGGGGACACCCGGGGCGGCGGTGGAGGAGGCGACATCCGGGGAAGCGATGACATCGGAGGAGGCGGTGACATCCCGGGAAGCGGTGAAAGCGACAAGGTGCGAAGAAGAAGCCGGGGCGTCGGTTCCAGTCCGCCCAAAGCATGCCGATGCGAAGCCCGATGCGGTGGAGCGGGCGAAACGGTTTATGCAGGAGAAGGCGAGAACGTTCATCCGGAGAACATATCGCCGCGTGCATAGGAAGTATATGCAGAGTTATATCGACGAATTCTACTTCCGCTGGACGGGACGTTTGGACAAGAATCGTTTTATCGGCATACTGAACGCATGCGTGACGTTATCACCGGCATATTGATGCGTGACGCTCTCACCCGCACAAATCACGCGGCCTTGACGAATCTGTGCGGGCAGAGTGCACGCTGCTCACTGCTGCGTTTCAAAAAGCTTGCGCAAGTTTTCGCTGTAAGGCGGACGTACAATTCCCTTTTCCGTAATTATCGCGGTCACATATTCATGGGGGGTGACATCAAACGCGGGATTGTACACTTTAATGCCTTTCGGCGCCGTTCGTTTGCCGAAACCTTGCGTAATTTCATCTTCATGCCGTTCTTCGATCGGAATCTCCGCGCCGGTCGGCGTGCCAAGGTCGATCGTTGACAGCGGGCAGGCGACGTAGAACGGGATGCCGTGAGCTTTCGCCAGCACCGCTACGCTGTACGTTCCGATTTTATTCGCCACATCGCCGTTGGCCGCGACGCGATCCGTGCCGACGATAACCGCCTGCACCCATCCTTTGGACATCACCATGCCGGCCATGTTGTCACAGATTAATGTGACGTCGATTCCGGCCTGCTGCAGCTCGAACGCCGTCAAGCGGGCTCCCTGCAGGACGGGACGCGTTTCGTCGGCGAATACTTTAATGTCGATGCCTTTTTCTTTGGCCAAATAAAACGGTGCAAGCGCGGTGCCGTACTTGGCCGTCGCAAGGCCTCCGGCATTGCAGTGCGTCAGCACGCCCATGCCGTCGTGAAACAAAGTGAGCGCATGAACGCCGATCATCCGGCACGTTTCCTCGTCTTCCGCCTGGATTTGCTTCGCTTCGTCGAGCAGCGCCCGCTTCATCTGTTCCAATGTCGGCCGAGGGTCGGCGGCGGCCAGCTCCGACGCGCGATTTTTCATCCGATCGAGCGCCCAGAACAAATTGACGGCGGTAGGACGGGACGAAGCCAAGTAATCGGCCTGGCGATTCACCTCGGATAGGAACGATGCCAAATCCGCTTCGGGGTCGGTTCCTGACCCGTTGAAGCCGCGTATGCCAAGGTACAGGCCGTACGCGGCGGAGATGCCGATGGCCGGCGCTCCGCGAACCTTCAGATGGCGAATCGCTTCCCACACTTCTTCCGGTGTGGTCAGCTGCAGGTAAACGACTTCTTCCGGAAGAAGCCGCTGATCGAGCAAATCCAAATGATCGTCCGCCCAGCGTACCGATTGCAGCCCGATTTCGCCGGCTTTTACGTTCATGGTTTCCGATTCGTTAAGAGGCATAACGTTCTTTCCTTTCTTTTACAGAAATCGGCGGGGTTTTTGGTCTTCTTCCTTTAATGGTTATAAATTGTTATAACGATACGCTTTTTCTTGCGATGTCCAACACTTCGCCGATCGACTCCGCCCTGCGGTGCTGTTTGATCAGCGCCTTTCCGATGGTCAGTGCGATGCGTTCGGCGCGTTCTCTTTTGCGTTCGTCGCCTATCTTGTCAATGTCCGCCACATGGGCGAGCCCGATGACTCGGCGAATCACTTTGCAGCCTGCAAAGCCGACCGTATCCTGCAGCAATCGCTTCATATAATGTTCGCGGTAACCGGGTGTCGCCGCCATCCGGTCAATCAGATGTTCGTCCCACAAAGCGAGGAATTGCTGTTCGAATTGGTCCCACACTTCCTGAACGGTGGTCAACAAGTACGCCCTGTAATCCGCCCGGCTTGCTTCGTCTTCGCTCCATCCTTCCTGCCCGGCATAGTTGAGCAACAGGTTGGCGATGACCGCCCCGACGTCGAATCCCATGGGACCGTAATATGCGAACTCGGGATCGATGACCTTCGTCGATTCCGGAGTGACGAATATGCTCCCGGTATGCAGATCGCCATGGATCAGCGCCTGCGCTTGCGTGAGAAAACGTTCCCGCAGCAGCATTACTTCCAGATGGAGTTCGCGATCGTTCCATATCGCTTCCACTTCATCGCGGATGAGCGGATCGAAGCTGTTCGTTTCGGCGTCGGTATACGGGTGGTCGAAAATCAAATCTTCCGTAATTTTGCACAGTTCGGGGTTGATGAACTGTTTGACGCGCAGTTTTTTCTCCTGCTGGTTCATCCCGAGATCGGACGAATAAAACAGCGTCTTCGCCAAAAAACGCCCGATGTGCTGCGCAAACAACGGATATTTGTTGCGTTCGATGAGCCCTTTCCGCATGATGACGTGGTCGCTCAAGTCTTCCATTGCGGTGAGCGCCAAGTCGGGATAGTACGCATAAACGCGCGGAACGAGATCGGGGCACAGCGATCCCTGAATCTTTAATGCTTCGCTTTCAATCCGCGCCCGGTCCAAAGTCAACGGCCACGATTCCCCGACGACTTTTGCGTAAGGCAGCGCCTGCTTCATAATAATGCTTTTATTGGATAGGCGATCCGTAATATGGAACACCAAGTTCAAGTTTCCGTCACCGATTTCCCGGCATGAAAGGTCGGCATCCGGTGGAAACAAATCGGGTATGTTTCTGGCAAAATCAATCGCTTCCGCTTCATTTAAAGCGTGATACGCAGTCATGAACCGCACCTCCGTTAATTTTCTGACCCAAGTATAAATGAAATTCGCCGATGTTGGAATACCCACTTGCTTGTAATATTATGCACCGCATGACGGCGTTTCGCAAACTACGGTGTTCCGTAAATGACGGCGTTTCGCAAACGACGGCGGCCCGCGGACTTGCCGGTGCGCTGCATGTTATTTGCAATGATTTCCCAAACTCGATTATAATAATAATTCGAATTGACTGCAGCGGTGAAAGGAGGGCTTTTCGTGAAAACAAGCGGACCGATTGCGTTGAAAGAGTGGGCCGTAGCCGTTCGCGCGCTGGAGGAAGGGGAACAGATTCTCATTATGCGGAAGGGCGGAATCGCCGAAGAAACCCGCGATTTTCAAGTGCAGAGCGACAGTTTCTACTTGTTCCCGACATACGAGCATCAGAAAAAACATTTGCTTAAAGACGAGTACAAGCATCGTATCGACGAATCATTATCTTTGTGGAATCCGCAGGATGCGACCGTCGGCATTACCTGCTTCGCCCGGGTGGAGGAGGATATCGAAATCCTCGACGAACGGAGGCTTGACCGATTGCGGCCGTTCCACATCTGGACGGATCAGTTTGCCGAGGAACGGTTGAAATGGAAGCGGAAAAATCCGCTCCACGTATTGCTGCTGCGCGTTTATAAACTGGACAGACCGATACGCATTCCGATCGTTCCGGCCTATACCGGATGCAAGTCGTGGATTCGCCTTGAAGCGGAGCTTCCGGAAACCGGGCTCGTTCCCGTACTGGACGAACGCCGTTTTCAGTCCGAACGACAAAGGATAAAAGACGCATTGGACATTGGATAGCCGAGAGAGCGGGGGTCCGTTTCCAGGAAAGGGCTTTGGGAAAACTTTTAATTTCGAACGCTATGCGTTATAATAAAATTAAAATGATTATTGAGAATCATTGAGAATCACTTTAGAGTAATTATAAACAAGTAATCAATATGGAGGATAAACCGTGAGCAATATACCTAAATTGACTATTGACGGCTTAAAGGCGTCTGTTGAAGGAAAAGAAATTTTGAAAGGTGTCACTTTGGAAATAAAAGGCGGCGAAGTGCACGCGATCATGGGACCGAACGGAACCGGCAAAAGCACGCTCGCTTCCGTATTGATGGGTCATCCGAAATACGAGGTAACCGACGGTTCCGTTACTTTGGACGGACAAGATGTTCTGGAAATGGCCGTCGACGAGCGTTCGCGGGCCGGCTTGTTTTTGGCGATGCAGTACCCGAGCGAAATTACGGGCGTAACGAACGCCGATTTTCTGCGCAGCGCCATCAATTCCCGCCGCGGTGAAGGAAACGAAATATCGCTGATTAAATTTATCCGCCAGATGGAAGCGAAAATGAAAGAACTGGAAATCGACCCGCAGTTCATGCACCGTTATTTGAACGAAGGTTTCTCGGGCGGGGAGAAAAAGCGCAACGAAATATTGCAGATGATGATGCTGGAACCTCGCATCGCTATCCTGGACGAGATTGATTCCGGACTGGACATCGACGCGCTGAGAATTGTGGCAAGCGGCGTCAACGCGATGCGCAGCGAAGAAAGAGGCTTCCTTATTATTACCCACTATCAGCGTCTGTTGAACTATATTACGCCTGATTTTGTGCATGTGTTTATGCAGGGGCGCATCGTTCGTTCCGGCGGTCCGGAACTGGCGGAGCGGCTGGAGAATGAAGGTTACGATTGGATTAAGGAAGAACTGGGCATCGTTGACGAAACCGTTGGACAAGAGCCGGAACCGTTCAAAGTTCCGATGAACACGACGGCCCCGAGACTTACGTAGAAAGCTTCGATCGGAAAGCCGAGCATTTGCTTGCGACGTAAGTTTTCCAGCGAAAACTTGTAGGAGGATATATAAAGATGACACAGACCGTTCTTCCCATTGATCGAGACACGATTGCAGCGCTGTCCGATTCCAGGAACGAGCCTTCCTGGATGAAGGAGCTCCGGCTCGCAGCGCTCGATTTGGCCGGGCAACTGGAATTGCCCAAATTGGAAAAAACGAGAATCGACCGGTGGAATATCGATTCGTACGGAACGTATAAACAAGCCGAGCCGATTCATAACATAGAAGAGCTGCCGCAAACGGCAAAAGAATTGCTGCAGGCCGATCAGCCGGGAAACAATCTCATCGTTCAACGCAATTCCGGCGTCGTTTACCGCAATTTGTCCGATGAGCTTGCCCGGCAGGGCGTCATCTTCACCGATTTGGAGACGGCGGTCCGGGAACATTCCGACCTGGTCCGCAAATATTTTATGACAGTCGTCCAAAAAGACGAGAACCGCTTAACCGCCCTTCATGCCGCGCTATGGAACGGAGGAGTGTTCCTGTACGTTCCGAAAAACGTCAGAATACCGGAACCGGTGCAGGCGCTCTTCCTTACTGACGACGCCAGCGCCGCCTTCGCGCCGCATGTTCTCATCGTAGCGGAAGCGAACAGTTACGTCGCATATGTGGACAATTACGTTTCGGCAGGCGAAGGCGGGGGACTTGCGCACAGCGGCGTTGTCGAAGTGATCGTTCAGCCGGGCGCCCATGTGCAGTTCGCCTCCATTCACAGCCTGGACGAAACGAGGACGGATCTGTCGTACCGCCGTGCCGTTGTCGAGAACGACGGGAAAATCGACTGGATTATCGGCGAGATGGGCAGCGGCAACGGGATGTCCGATACGGTATCCATATTGAAAGGAAACGGATCGGCGTCCGATGCGAAAGTGATCTGCGTAGGAACCGGAGAGCAGAAGCTGAACATTACGACAAGAGCGGTTCATTACGGCAGAAATTCCGAGAGCGACATGATAACCCGCGCCGTCATGCGCGACGAAGCGACCGCGATTATTAACGGTATCACGAAAATCGAGAAAAACGCCGTCGGGGCAAACGGTCAACAGACGGAAAAAGTGATGATGCTGAGTCCGAAAGCTCGCGGAGACGCGAACCCGATTCTGCTCATCGACGAAGACGAGGTGAAGGCGGGACACGCCGCCAGCGTAGGCCAGGTTAGCGAAGAACAAGTGTATTACCTTATGTCTCGCGGCATTTCGCGCGAGCAGGCAACCAAGTTAATCATTTACGGGTTTTTGGCGCCGGTCGTATCGCAAATTCCGATTGCCAAGCTGGAAGAGCAGCTTCAACTTTTGGTGGAAAGGAAATTGGGCCAATGAATACCTCCCAAATCCGTGAGTTGTTTCCCATACTGAATCAGAAAGTGAACGGGCATCCGCTCGTTTATCTGGACAGTGCGGCCAGTTCGCAGAAGCCGGCCGTTGTCATCGAGAAGTTGAAGCATTATTACGAATGGGACAACGCCAATGTGCACCGCGGCGTACACACCCTCGGTTCGCGCGCTACCGACGCTTATGAAGGGGCGCGCGAAAAGCTGGCCCGCTTCCTGAACGCAAAGTCGACGGAAGAAATTATTTTCACCCGG
>JAWLCZ010000015.1:0-35220 GCA_041686835.1 Paenibacillaceae bacterium
CTTTGGCGTCCTTCTTTATTTTATTTTCCAGTTCTTTATGATCGCCCACCGCTTCCCTGAAATCGAGCCAGGCCAGGTAAGTTCCCTGCGGCTTGACGTATTTCACGCGGGGCATGCGGTTTTGGATAAATTGTTGAATAAAATCCGCGTTGCCGTCCAAGTATGCAAGCAATTGTTCCAGCCATTCCAGTCCGTCCGGGGAATACGCCGCGGTTGTCGCCACGATGCCGAACAGGTTGGGCGCATGAATGGATGACCTGCTCAGTTCCCGGTCCAGCTTTTGTTTGATTTGCGGATTGGGAATGAAAAGATTGGACGTTTGCAAGCCCGCCAGATTAAACGTTTTGCTGGGCGCCGTGCATATGATGCAATTCATCGCGAACGGCTCCCCGAGCAAAGCATATGTCGTATGCCGATGGCCGGGCAAAATGAGATCGTTGTGAATTTCATCCGAGACGACAATCACATCGTTTTCAATGCAAATTTGCCCTAACTGCTGAAGTTCATCCCTGCTCCAAACTCTTCCGACCGGATTATGAGGGCTGCACAGAATGAGCAGCTTGGCTTTCGGATCTTTCGCTTTTTCGGCCAAATCGTCGAAATCGATGACATATTGACCGTTTTCAAGCTTTAACGCATTGTTGACGACGACCCGGTTGTTCTTTTTAATCGTTTCCGCAAACGGACTGTAAACCGGCTGCTGAATGATGATCCGATTCCCTTCTTCGGACAATGAGCGGATGATGAAGTTGAGCGCGGGAACAATGCCCGGAACGGTCACAATCCATTCGGGTTTAATCTCCCAATGATGTCTGGCGGACTGCCACCACCGGACGGCTGCGAAATAATCGTCATCCAGGAACGGGTAGCCGAATATGCCGTGCTCCACTCTTTGCCGCAGAGCGTCGATGACCGGCTGCGGACACCGGAAGTCCATGTCGGCCACCCACAGCGGCAGCGCATCGGCCGCCTCCGCTCCGAATATTTTGGCGAGGGCGGCCGGATCCCATTTGACCGAGTGGGTTCGTTCCCTGCTGATGATTTCGTCAAAATTGTATTTCATATGCAACCTCCACGAATAAGATATATGTTTCATCTTACCCCGAAGCGGATCGGAAAGCCAGTCCGGGGGTGCTTTTTTCGCCGGACGTGGTAATATGGAGGTATACGGAATGCAATTACGGGAGAGGAGCGGTGCCGCTTGAAAGCGATTGACAAGAAAGAAGCCGAACGGCTGCTGGGCAGGTTTGCCGGCAAAACCGCATGGATTCATGTCGAGGTGACTCCCGGCGGATTTGTGCGCAACGCCACGGTTCATGTGCTGGAAACGTTCATTGCCGGAGACGGGCCGTACCGCGTCGCGCTGAAGTTGGCGGGAGACGGATGGATACGTATGGAAGCGTTGACCGATTACGAATGGGATGGCGAAGGCAGGTTGCTGCTCGCGGGACATGACGATTTGGGCCGGCTTGCGACGGCGCTTCAGCTGAGCGAACATCCTTTTCCGGCTTGAAGGGGGACGGGACGATGGAAACAGAACGGAAATTGTTGGCGGTGTTCGCCCATCCGGACGACGAGACGTTCATCTGCGGGGGGACGCTGGCCCGCTTCGCCAAAGAAGGGGTGCGCATTACGCTTGTCTCCGCCACGAAGGGAGAGATGGGCCGCCGCATGGGCAAACCGCCGTTCGTCAACCGGGAGACGATGCCGGCATTGCGCGAACAGGAACTGCGCAAGGCTTGCGGCATATTGGGCATACAAGATTTGCGCTTTTTGGGGATTCGCGACAAATTGGTCGAGTTTGAGCCGCTGGAAAAGCTGGTCGGCCGGATAGTGACCGTCATTCGCGAACTGCGTCCGCAGGTCGTCCTGACGTTCCATGAAAAAATCGGCGGCCACCCCGATCATTGCGCGATCGGGAAAGCGGCCACGCTCGCGTTCCAGCAGGCCGGGGATCCGAACCGGTATCCGGAACATCGCGGCCAGGGGTTGAAGCCGTTTGCCCCGGAGCGGCTCTATTTCATTTCGTTCGGCGAAGCGATGAAGCGTCCTGAGCGGTACGGTTTTTTGCCGGAGCAGATTACGAGAATCGACGTCTCCGCATGCCGTGCGGAGAAGATGCGCGCCTTTCGCGCCCACCGCTCGCAGACGGAACTCGATTCGTGGCTGTGGGGATCGGACAGCGACGTCATGCGGAAGTTTTCCGGCGAAGAGTACTTCATCCAGGGGAACATGCCTTTCCGGAAAGGGGAGCGCGATCTGTTCCCGGAACAAAGGGATGGCGGCCGATGGAGCTGAAATATGAACTGGAGAAAGATCTGCTGATTCTGGTCCAGGAATGGACGCCGAACGTGTACGTCGAGACGTTTCACTGGCATTCCTCTTTGGAAATCGGCTGCTGCATCAGCGGCAAAGGACGGTTTTATTTCGGGGACAAAACATACGACGCGCGCCCGGGCGACGTGTTTGTCGTCAACAATTTGGAGCGGCACATCGCCCAATCGGATGCGGAAGATCCGAGCAGGTACCTGTTCGTTTTTTTCGACCCGCTCATTATCGAGCAAGGGGAAAGGGAGCTGCTGCTTCCTTTTGTGTATTACCCGAAACAGTTCGACAACCGGATACCCGCTTCGAAGCCCGTCGCGCAGCAAATTTGCGCGCTCATCCGTTCGATGCACGAGGAAATGAAGGAACGGAAAATGGCGTACCGGACCATGATGCGCAGCGCGCTGCTGCAAATCTGCGCCCTGCTTCTCCGCCATTACGGCGGCGGCACGTCGCGGGAACAGTTCAACCGGGTGTTCAATATGTACCGCAAGCTGCAGCCGGCGCTTACGCACATGAAGCAAAATTTCCGCGAACCGCTGGAACTGGAGGACATCGCCCAATTGCTGAATTTAAGCCCGTCGAGAACGCGTCACCTGTTCAAGGAAACGTTGGGCGAAGGGTTTAAAGAATACTTGCTGCATTTGCGGGTCAACGAGGCGAAACGCCTTCTGATCAGCACCGATTTGTCGATAACGGAAGTTTGCCTGCAAAGCGGGTTTCAAAGCCATACGCCGTTTTACCGCGCATTCAGGCAAATCGTCGGCATGACGCCGCAGGAATATCGCGATTATGCATCGATCTTAGCCCTTTTTGGCAATGATCCGGATGAAATTAGGAGGACAGACGGATAGCCCCGTATTTACAATGGAATTGAAATAGGCAAAAGCGGATGGTGTAAACGCTTAATCCGCTTTTGTCTATGCTGAATCGATGATCATTTTCGCGGAAAGGAGAACAATGACTTATGGCTATGACTGCACATCAACCGCCCATACCGAAGCATTCGATTCCCGCCGATTATGTGGAGAAGGTGTACGCAGGGTGGGTCGGCAAAGTGATCGGCGTCCGCCACGGCGGAAACGTGGAAGGTTGGACGTACGACCGTCTGGAACGCACGTTCGGGGAAATTACCCATTACCTTCATGAATTTAAAAATTTCGCCGCCGACGACGATACGAACGGACCGATGTTTTTCCTGCGCGCGCTGGAGGATTTCACCCATACGCGCGACATTACGGCGGAACAGATGGGCCTGACGTGGCTGAACTACGCTCCGGACGGGCATGGCTTCTACTGGTGGGGAGGATACGGCAAATCGACGGAGCATACCGCTTACCTGAATTTGAAAAACGGCATTCCCGCCCCCCGCTCGGGATCGATCGAGCAGAACGGCCCGACCGTCGCGGAGCAGATCGGCGGGCAAATTTTTATCGACGTATGGGGGCTCATCGCGCCGGGCAATCCGCAGCTCGCCGCCGAATACGCGGAGAAAATCGCCAGCGTTTCGCACGACGGCAACGGCAAATACGGAGGAATGTTTATCGCGGCGTGCATCGCGCAGGCGTTCGTCGAACGCGACATTGAGAAGATCATCGAAGCCGGCTTGTCCGTTATTCCGGCCGACTGCGAATACGCCCGCATGACGCGCGCGGTTATGGCGTTCTACAAGGAGCATCCCGACAATTGGCGCGATTGTTTCCGGTACGTGCACGCCAATTTCGGCTACGACCGTTACCCCGGGGCCTGCCACATCATTCCGAACTCCGCGGTCATCGTGCTGTCGCTCCTGTATTCCGGCGGCGACTTTGCGCGCGCGATCAACATCTGCAACATGTGCGGGTGGGACACGGATTGCAATGTCGGCAACGTCGGAACGATTATGGGCGTTCGCAACGGTCTGGACGGCATCGACGATTCGTGGCGCAAGCCGATCAACGATTTTCTGTGCTGCTCCAGCGTCATCGGCACGCTGAACATCCTGGATCTGCCGTGGTGCGCCTCATATATCGCCAACCTCGGCTACAAAATCGCCGGGGAGGACATACCGGAGAAGTGGGCGAAGGTGCTGCGCGGGGAAGCGGCCCGCTTCCATTTCGAATACCCGGGCTCGACGCATGTGTTCCGTCTCGACACCGACGATCCCGGGCATGTGACCGCCGTCGCGGTGAACACGACGGAAGCGGCGGCGAGCGGCGAACGCTCTCTGAAAGTGTTGTTCGACCGGGCAAACGGCGGATACGGATACCGGGCTTACCATAAAACGTATTATACGCCGGAAGACTTTAACGACAGCCGTTACGATCCGAGCTTTTCCCCGCTCTTGTATCCGGGCCAGACGATTGAAGCGAAGGTGATGGTGCCGGCCGCGAACCGCTTGAAGGTGTCGGCGCGCCTGTATGTGAAAGACCGGAACGCCGGCGTGCGCCATTACGGCGAAAAAGTCGAGCTGGCCGCCGGCCAGTGGACGGAGCTCCGCTACGACATCCCGGCGATGGACAATGTGTGCATCGAAGAAGCCGGAGTCGAATGGATTCCCGCGGAAGGATGGAACTCGAATCTGGTCGCGTATATCGATGATTTCACTTTTTCCGGCAAGCCGGACTATCGTATCGATTTTTCCCATGAGCGGCTGGAAAAATGGAACGTGCTGCATATCGAAGTCAGCCAGTGCACCTATTTGCGCGGCATTTGGACGCTGGAAGAAGGCGAGCTCAGCGGCAGCTACTACGGAGAGCCCGCGGAATGCTACACCGGCGATTTGAACTGGCGGGACTATACGTTTACGGCCGTCGTCAAGCCGAAAGCGGGCACTCACCACAATATCCAGTTCCGCGTGCAGGGCGGCATCCGTTCGTATGCGGTCGGACTTGCGCCGGGCAACAAAATCGCGCTGTACAAAAACGAGAACGGTTATCGCCAGCTGGCGTCGGCCGATTTCGCCTGGTCCGCGGAACGGGAGTACACGATTGCCGTTCGCGCGGTCGGCAACCGCTTCGACGTCTCGGTGAACGGGCAGGAGGTTTTGCAGTATGTGGACGAAGACCGGCCTTATTTGTCCGGGCAAATCGGATTTTGCAATTTCCACGGCAGCCACACCCACTACAAATCGTTTGCGGTAAAAGGAATTTGAGCTAATATGGATGATATAAGGAAGAGGCAAGACCCGCTTTACTTCCGGCGGGTTTTGTTCTGCTTTCATTAGGGCTCGAAGGTCATGAAAAGGATGGAATGATGAGGACAAGGAAACGGGGGGATACACCGATGAGCCGCATAGTCGTCATAGGAAGCATTAACATGGACGTCGTCAATCACGTGCAGAAACATCCGCTGCCCGGAGAAACGATTAAAGGTTACGGCACGGAATACAGCCCGGGCGGCAAAGGGGCGAATCAAGCGGTGGCCGCCGCCAAAGCCGGCGGCAACGTGGCGATGATCGGCGCCGTAGGCCAGGATCCGTTTGCCGCCGAGCTCGTCTCGACGCTGGACCGGTTCGGGGTGAAGGCGCAGTCGGTCGTTTCGAAGGAAGGCACGTCCGGTTTGGCGTTCATTACCGTGAACGCCGAAGGGGAGAATCATATCATTTTGTCCGAAGGCTCGAACGGCAAGCTGACGAAAGCGGACATTGACGAACATCTCCATGCGCTGGAAGGCGCGGACATCGTTCTGCTGCAAAACGAAATTCCGTGGGAGTCGACCCGGTACGCGATGGAAAAAGCGCGCGAACGCGGCGTCCGCGTATTTTTCAACCCGGCTCCGGCATTCCGGGTCCCCGTCGACGTCTTGAAGTTTATCGATGTGATGATCCTGAATGAAACGGAAGCGGAAGTCATCACCGGCATTTCCATCGACGGTGAAGCCGAGGCGGAGCGGTCGGCGCAGAAACTGATGGCCGACGGTGTCGGAACGGTCATTTTGACGTTGGGGGAGAAAGGCTCGCTGTATGTGAGCCGCAGCGAGAATGTCCGCACGCCCGCGTTCAAAGTCAAGCCGGTCGATACGACGGCTGCGGGAGATACGTTTATCGGCGCTTTTGCCGTGGCCAGCGGGGAGGGCCGCTCCATCACGGATGCGTTGAAGTTCGCTTCCGCGGCTGCGGCGATAACGGTCACGCGTCAGGGAGCGCAAAACTCGATTCCGACGCGTGAAGAGATCGAGGCGTTTATCGCCGCAAACCGGTAACGTTTATTACCGGGGAGGGGGCACTGCGGGGAGTTGCCGGGCGCCGCGGGCTCGCTGTCAGGCACTAAGCGGCTGTAACCGCCTGAAGGGTTTACTCGCCCGATAGGACAAACTTCTCGATGACGTGGCGGACGCCCTCTTCATTGTTGCTGCGGGTGACGTAGTCGGCGATCGCTTTGAGCGAATCGACCGCGTTGCCCATCGCGACGCCCAATCCGGCCGCTTCGATCATCTCCCTGTCGTTCCAGCTGTCGCCGATGGCGATGACCTGCGATATGTCGCAGCCGACATGGGCCGCCAAAAAACGCAGCGCATGCCCTTTCGTCGCCTCCGGGTGCGTCACCTCCAAATAATGCGGCCTGGACTTCGTAATATGCGCTTGTCCGCCGATCGCCCGCTTCCATTCGCGGCTCACTTCATCCAACTTCTGCGGATCATCGATCACCAACAATTTCGTCTGCGGTTTCGAAGCCATTTCGGAAAAGTCCGGATCAATCGAATACGGAATGTTGGAGATGCGGGAATATTCCCGCACTTTTTCGTTGTCTTCTTTGGCGTACAGCGTGTCATCATGGTAAGCCTGCAGATGGTATCCGTTCTGTTCCGCGTACCGGAATACGTATTGCGCGGCGTCTTGCGGAACCGTGCGTTCGTATAGGACGGCTTCGTCGCGCGAATTTTTCACGAGCGCGCCCTGGTACGTGATGAGCGGAACGTTGAGATCCAGCATGTCGGCAATCTTCCTCGCCGAAGCATACATTCTTCCGGTGGCCAGCGTGACGGTCACTCCGCGTTCCATCGCGGCGTACAGCGCCTCCTTCGTCGCCGGCGTAATGTGTCCTTCCTCGTTCAACAGCGTATCGTCGATGTCGATGGCTATCAATTTGTACATGTCGTATCACCCGTCCACTGTTTTTCAAAACCGATTCCATTATACATGAACACCTGGCCGATGACACGAACGATCTTCCGCTCCCGGCCGACATGTGGTTGACCGCCACCATGTGGCGAACCGCGCGCTGGTCGTGTCGTGAATCAGGAGCCTGTCGAGCGGTAATGCCGGACTCCGATTTGCCATACGAGCAGGCAAGGGACGATAAAAACGATCCCCGCCAGAGGAGTCAGCATGTACAACCATCCGCTGCCGTCGGTTTTATCGAGAATATACATCAGCGGCAAGTAATTGACGCACCCGAAAGGGATGACAAACGTAAAGAACCGGGTTACCCATTTATGATATATATTCAACGGATACTGCGCCATCTCTCTGCCGCCGTCCGTAAATATATTGGCCAATTCGATGCCTTGTATCGTCCAGAAGCACAGCGTTGCGGCAAGAATGAAGATTCCCGTGAAAATAAAAATGCCGCTCGCCACCATCAGAAAAAGCGTGACCGCTTTAAACGCGTTCCATTCGATGGAAAGACTGCCCAGTGCCCAAATGAACACAATCACGCTTTGGAGCAGCCTGCCGATTCGGGTAAATTCAAATTTGGAGCCGAGCACCTGAACGACCGTGCTTCTTGGGCGGACGAGCAGCCGATCGAAGTCTCCGCTGCCCACCAGACTGGAGAAAGCGTCAAACCCGCGGGCCAAGCATTCGCTGATGGCAAAGGCCATATGGATGACGGCAAAACAGAGAGCCACCTCATAAAAATTCCACCCTTTGATTTGGCCGAAGCGCTCAAACATGAAATAGAGACCGGCAAAAACAAAGAACGGAATAAAGAACTGGCCGAAAGACAAAAGCCAGAACGATGTGCGGTACTGCATTTGGGATTTGAACAAGATCAGGAGATATTTGAAATAAAGGTTCACCCGGCTAACCTCCTTGCACAACGACTCGGCGCAAAACTTTGCTCAGCGCGGCTCTTCCCAGCCATACGAGCGCAATGAGCCAAAGGAGCTGCATCCCTATGCCGACGATCGCCTCATCCTGCGGGATATGCCCGGAATAGACCCGAAACGGAAAATCGGCGGTCAGGCGGAAAGGAAGTACGTAGGCGATGTTCTGCAGCCATGTGGGCATCAGGGGGACCGGAATGACCAAACCGGCGAAAAATTCACCGATCACCCCGAACATCAGCAACGATCCGACAGGAGACATCGTCACAAACACCGAAATATAAACAAACATGGAGATCGATACAAGCAGAAGCAGTCCTATGAAAAGCGCGGCGAGAAACAGGATAAGGGTAGTCAGACTTGGCGGTACGGTCATCCGGTACGGCTGTGGCAAACAGAAGGCGACGATGAGAATGGGGAAGCAGCGCAGCAGGGCGCTCGACAAACGCATGGCGAGAAGCTTGGCGTACCAGAATCCGTAAAGCCCGCACGGTCTGCAAAGCTCATACGCGATATTGCCGCTTGTGATCAGCTGGAAGATCTCGTTATCGCGAAACCACAACATGATGAAAGCAAGGAACGATTGCTGCAGCCAAACGTAAGTGATGAGCTGCCGCAAAGAAATCGGCGGGTCGATTGCCGCGTGGCTGTAAAAAGCTTCAAATATCATAATGTACATGAATCCCCAGAAAAATTGGGTGGCCACTCCCGCCAGAGCGGCCGTCCGATACTGCATTCCGATCATGAGTCGCAGCTTCAAGACGGAAAGATAGGCCTTCTTCATATTCGGTACTCCTTGTAAAGTTGAACGATAATTTCTTCGATCGGCTGCGCTTCGACAGCGACATCCGTCAGTTCAACCCGGCTGGACAATTGAGCGATCACATCGGAAATCATCACTTTCCCGGTATCGACGCTCAGAACGGCTCGTTCCGGCGACCACGAAAGCAGCGTAGCGCCGGGAATATCCAATGGATTCGCATTTTCGCGGTAATCCGCCGTGATGGTCTTAATCGTTCCGAACCGGCCGCGCAATTCGTTCAATTTGCCGTCGTACAGCAAGCTTCCTTTTCCGATGAGAATAATCCGGTCGGCTAACGCTTCAATGTCATTCATGTCGTGCGTGGTGAGGATGATGGTCACTCCCCGTACTTTATTGATCGTTTTGATAAATTGGCGCACGGCGATTTTGGATACGGCGTCGAGCCCGATGGTCGGTTCATCCAAAAACAAGATTTTCGGATTGTGCAGGAGAGAGGCGGCGATTTCGCAGCGCATCCTTTGGCCCAGGCTTAATTGGCGAACGGGGGTATTGACGAGATCCCGCAAATCGAGCGTTTCCACGAGCAGGTCAACGCTTTCCCGGTATTCCTTATCCGGGATGTTATAAATATCGCGAAGCAGGTCGAATGAATCCATCACGGGCACATCCCACCAAAGCTGGGAACGCTGCCCGAACACCACGCCGATATGTTTTACATAAGAAACGCGATCTTTCCACGGCGTGTAGCCCATAATGGTGCAAGTTCCCCGGTCGGGAACCAGAATGCCGCTCATGATCTTGATGGTCGTCGATTTTCCTGCGCCGTTCGGACCGATATAGCCTACGATTTCCCCCGGCGAAATGGAAAAGCTGATGTCGGTAAGCGCTTGCACAATCGTATGTTCCCGATAAAACAACGCTTTGAACGCATGCCGCAGTCCTTTTGAGCGTTTGGCCACCTTGAAGGATTTGCTTATCCCTTCAACGGATATCACGTATGTTCGCCTCCTGTCTTTTTGAGAGAGAGGAAAAAATTGTATCAAACCGGAACGGAGCATGTCAAGCGTTTTTTTGGCGTTTTTTCGGCGGTCCGCTTGGCGGCAAAATTGTTATATGAAAACTGCACAGATTCCGCCACAACAGTTATAATATGGAAGACAACTTATCCTATTTGATTTAGAGGTGCTTCTCATGAGCGAACAAAATAAAATGGAAGAACTGGAACGGAGAATGGCTATTCTGGAAGAGAACCTAGGCCGATTCATGAAACATCGAACGTTGAGATTGCGTGGGCTTATTATTGAAGATGAGCATGGACAGGAGCGGATATTACTAGGTGCACCCGTACCCGATATTGAAGGGAGGATACGACGAGACCTTACAACGTCCCTGATTTTCCTTGATGAAAAGGGTATTGATCGCCTTGTAGTGGGACATGTACCCGATCCTTTGATAAAGGGACAAATTCAAGAGCGAAGTCCGGCGGTAGGAATGGCATTCAACGGTCATGACGGGAACGAACGTGGCGGAATCGGTGTATTTGACAACGGAGTTGCCGGGCTGGCGTTTGATTATCTTTCGGGAAAAGAAGCGGTAGGTATGGGTGTGATACCCGAAAAAGGGGCATTCATTGAAGTGAATCACGAAACAAACAAAGTCGAAGAACTTATGATCGGTTTTATAGACGGCAAACCGCTTGTCAAGTTGGCTGCCCCTGGATCGGAATGCGAAGATCCGGATTCCGATTTGCAAGGGAGGTGCAATCCATGAACAGAAGCAAAGAACTGGAAGCCGTCGTAGACCATTACGATCAGGAACACGGTTTGAGCGGCGCCATATTGGTGACGAAAGAAAGCGAAATTTTATTTGAGAAAGCGTACGGCAAAGCGAGTATGCAGCTGGACGTTCCCAACACGGTACATACGAAATTTCATATCGCTTCGGTGACCAAAATGTTTATGTTGCCGCGGCCGCCTTGATTTTGCGGGAAAAAGGTTTGATCGATTTCCGGGAAAGACCGGGGACGTATTTAAAGGAACTTCAGCATCTCGATCCGGAGATTACGCTGCATCATCTGCTCACCCATACGTCCGGGCTGCACGATATTTACGCCGTTCCGAACCTGCGGTTTGAAATGAGCAGGTTGAAGCTGGAAAACGGCGACTTTCTGGCTTATTTAAGCCATCAAAAACAGATGTTCCGGCCCGGCGAAAAGTGGAGGTACAGCAGCACCGGATTTATTCTGATGGGCTATATTATGGAGAAAGTGACGGGTTTATCATTTGGCGAAATGTTGGATCGGCTTTTTTTCGCTCCCCTGAACATGCTCGATACCGGACTTGACGACCCCCGCAAAATCAATCCCGGCCGCGCGTACGGCCACACCATGGAAAACGGGGAGTATGTAAACGCCGACAACGATAAATTAAGCGGCGTTGACGCTCCCGGCGAATTGTATTCCACGGTCGGAGATTTGCACAAATGGTGCGATGCGCTGCTTAACGGCGTGATTTTGTCTCAGGAAGCATTGCAGGCGATGTTTACGCCTTATGCGGAGGTTGATTTCGATCAGGCGCTCAAGTACGGGTACGGCTGGTTTCTCGGCCATCGTTTTCGTTTGATCGGCGGAGGCACCCCGGGCTTCCGATCCGAGATTTGGCAGTATCCGGATGAAAAAGTAAACGTAATTATGCTTTGGAACGATGAAAAAGTCGACTCCCACCGATTGTTCCGCGCCATCAAGCCTTTGATTGTAAAATAAAGCTGAAACAAAGGAAGCAAAAACCCCGGTCCAATTCTATTTTTTAGAACCGGGGTTTTTGCATGACGTCCGCCTCTGCGGCAGAACTAGTAGAGCGTTCAAGAAAAAACGAGTTTTGGAGCCGCAGCCTTCATATTTGAGTGCCAACTCCAGGAAGGGAAGCGGTCCAGGTGCAAAAATGCACCTCATTGACCGATAAATGCAGAATCGATCAGAATGAGGTGCACAAATGCACCTCATTGACCGATCTATAGCCGAATGGATGGTAAAGAGGTGCACAATTGCCCTTAATTAACCGAAATATAGCCGAATTGATCGGATCGAGGTGCATCATTGCACCTCATCGATCCGGAAAACCTGCAGCTGCAGTTACTTTCTCCCATCTCCATTGTTGCAAACCACGAATATGTCGTGGCCCGTTGCAATATCATTCTCCATTACATCGGGCTCGATCAGGCTCGCTTTACAAGTGTGGAGCCGAAGGAGAAAGTGCGGGCTCCAAAGTCAAGACGTTCTCACACCCTGCCCGCCCTTTGCTGCAGTTCGGCCTGCCGGTCGTAAGGATACGATACGGGCAGCTCGCTCGCCTGATCGAGACGGTTTATCTGCTCGCTGGTCAACGCCCAGCCGCTGGCGCCGAGATTCGTCTCCAACTGCTCGATCGTGCGGGCGCCAATGATGGGCGCGGTGACGCCCGGTTTTTGCAGCAGCCAGTTGATCGCCGTCTGCGCAGGAGTTTTGCCCGCTTCCTCGGCGACCGCGTAAAGCGCGTCAAGCACATTCCACGTAAAATCGTTGTTGTAGTTGCTCCACGCTTCGCCCCAGCCCTTCTCTTCGGCTACGGCAATGCGGGAGTCTTTCGGCGGCTCGGTCATTCCCCTGCGGAATTTGCCGCTTAGCCAGCCGCCGCGAAGCGGGCTCCACGGAATGACGCCAAGCCCTTCGTTCAGGCAAACGGGGATAAGCTCCCATTCCGTCGCGCGGCATAACAGATTGTACTGCGGCTGCAGGCAAGTAAACGGCTCCCACCCGTTGTGCCGGCACAGGTCAATCGCCTTCTGCAGCTGCCATCCGCGGAAATTGCTCACGCCGATGTAGCGGACGAGGCCGCGGCGCACCAAATCGTTCAGTGTGCTTAACGTTTCTTCCAGCGGCGTAAGCGGGTCCCAGGCGTGCACCTGATACAAGTCGATGTAGTCCGTCCCGAGACGCTTGAGGCTCGCTTCCACCCCGGACATGATATGTTTGCGGCTCAAACCGACATCGTTGGCGCCTTGTCCCATCGCAAAGCGCACTTTGGTCGCAACGACGAAATCGTCCCGCTTTTGTCCTTTCAGCCATTTGCCGACGATCGTTTCCGAAACGCCCTGCGAGTATACGTCCGCGGTGTCGATAAAATTTCCGCCCGCCTCCGCGAAACGATCCATAATGCGGAAACTGTCCTGTTCGCTCGTCTCCCGTCCGAACGTCATCGCTCCCAAACAAAGCTCGCTGACGATAAGACCGGTCCTGCCCAATTGACGGTACTGCATCGTATCGTACCTCCTTCATTTTGCTTGTCTTTCATGATCATTATAAAATAAAACGTTTATGCAACGTAAGGACTGAAATGAATGTGCATTAGTAACGTTAAGGTAACCGCGCTCACCCGGACCTGCCAAACGGAAAAAATTGGACGGGCGCAAAGGATTTCGGACGTCGACGGAGAAAATAGGGATAAATGAAACCGCTGTCCCGTATGATTCATTAGTGTGCATACGAAGACGGCGGACAAGAAAGGAAGTGAACCAGTGGAAAAACGGAATACAGCGAAAACGGCGCTTGTTACCGGGGCGAGCAGAGGTATCGGAAAAGGCATCGCCCTCGCCATGGCCGCCCAAGGCTACGATGTGGCCATTACCCACTACGATGAAAAAGAGGAAGCGGAACAGGTCGCTCATTCGATTGAAAGCGATTACGGAAGAGCGTGCGCCGTATTTCAGGGCAATTTGGCGGAAGCCGATACGGCGGGGCGGTTCGTGGAACAAACGGTGAACCGGTTCGGGAAAATCGATGCGCTCGTCAACAACGCCGGCGTCACGATTTTGAGCAAAATGACGGACATGAGCTTGACCGACATCGATTATTTGCTGCATCTCAATTTCCGCGCGCCGCTGCTCGCCATGCAGGCTGCGGCGAGGCACATGATCGCGGGCAACCTTCGCGGAAGCATCGTCAATATTACGTCGACGCGCGGCGAAAGGGCGTATCCGCTCGACGCCGTATACGGAGGCGTAAAAGCGGCGCTGGCGCGGGCTTCGCAATCGATCGCGCTCGAGTTGGCGCCGCACGGGATCAGGGTGAACTGCGTCGCTCCGGGAGCGACGATGGTGCGCGATCATCGCCCGTTTTACGACGCGCTGGGGCGCAAAATCCCGCTTGGCCGCATGGGCACGCCGTCCGACGTGGCGCAAGCGGTGGTATGGCTGTTGTCCGATCAGGCTTCTTACGTCACCGGCGCGACGATCCGCGTGGACGGAGGGCTCATTTTGCCGGGGATGCCCGAGGACATCAGTCCGGAAGCCGGTTACGGCTGGGGAAAAATCAAATAACGTGTGAAAGGAATGAACACGATGCCATCATTGACGATTCGCGATGTAAAAACGATACTGACGGCGCCGGACGGCATCAATCTGGTCGTCGTCAAAGTGGAAACGAACGAGCCGGGATTGTACGGGCTCGGCTGCGCGACGTTCACGCAGCGTTACTTGTCCGTCCATTCCGCAGTGGAGCACTATTTGAAACCGTTTTTAATCGGCAAGGATCCGCGCCGCATCGAAGACATATGGCAGTCGGCGATGGTAAGCTCCTATTGGCGGAACGGTCCGGTGCTCAACAACGCCCTTTCCGGAGTCGATATGGCGCTGTGGGATATCAAAGGGAAGCTGGCCGGCATGCCCGTATACGAGCTGATGGGCGGCAAATGCCGCGAGGCGGCCGCTGTGTACCGCCATGCCGACGGGCGCGACGTGCAGGAGGTGGAAGAAAACGTGCGGGCGTACATGGAGCAGGGGTACCGGTACATCCGCTGCCAAATGGGCGGATACGGCGGACGCAACCAGACGATGCATTCGCCCGAGAACGCGCTGCCCGGCGCTTACTACGATCCGGACGCATATGCGCGGAGCGTGCCGCGACTTTTCGACCATATGCGGAGCAAAATCGGCTTTGAAATCGAGCTGCTGCACGATATACACGAACGGGTGACGCCGGTCGAAGCGGTGCGCATGGCGAAGCAGCTGGAACCGTACCGGCTGTTCTTCCTCGAAGACGCCCTGCCTCCGGAACAGATCGAATGGTTCCGCATCATCCGCCAGCAGAGCGCCACGCCGCTCGCCATGGGAGAGCTGTTCGTCCATCCGTGCGAATGGATGCCGCTCATCTCGAACCGGCTCATCGATTTAATCCGCGTGCATATTAGCGCCATCGGCGGCTTGACGCCGGCGAAAAAACTGGCGACGCTGTGCGAGGCGTTCGGCGTGAGAACGGCGTGGCACGGTCCTGGAGACGTGTCGCCGGTCGGCCACGCGGCCAACGTGCACCTCGATTTGTGCAGCCCGAATTTCGGCGTTCAGGAATGGAGCGGTTTTTCCGACCGGATGAGAGAAGTGTTCCCGGGCTGCCCGGAAATCCGCAACGGTTACGTGTATGTCAACGATCGGCCCGGCCTCGGCATCGACATCGACGAAGAGGAAGCGGCCAAATATCCGTGCGACAACAAGATGCCGCAATGGACGCTTGCCCGCACGCCCGCCGGGACGGCCGTGCGCCCGTAACGCCGGCCCGGCGGCCGATTCGCCGCCTTGGGCGACATGTGGTTGACCGCCACCATGTGGCGAACCGCGCGCTGGGAGTCGCGCGCGGCGAAATGACCACCCCTTGCAGGCGCATTGACCACTTTTGTGGCGCATTGACCGCCTCTTGCAAGCGCATCGTCCGCCCCTTTGAGGCGCATCGGACCGCTTCTTCTTGTCCCGCCGGCGCCGTCCGTGAAAAAAGTCGAACCGGGCAAAGCAGGGGCTTCCCCGATGCGGCTTCTCGCGCGGTTCCGGCTGTGACGGCCGGATGCAGGCCGCGTTTATTTCGGATAGGTAACGACTTTGAGCAAGCAAGAGATTGTACTAAAGTGCATCGTTTCATGGACAGAAGCAAAATTGATGACTTCTTCCACGGTTTCGAACGTAAAGTTCCGGATTTGCAGAGGGCTGCTCAATTTTTCGTCCAGCCGGTTGGAGAAGGTCGCAATCAAATCATCCAGCTGAGCGTTCAATAATTGAATCAATTCCGTTTTGGACGGAGGCGTTTCGTTCCAATCCGAAGGCCGGGTTCCGCCTTTGAACAACTCGGCGAATCCAGCAGGCAGCTTCGAAGCGCCGGTAATTCTCTGAAAAGCCAGTGAGTCCGTGGAAGCGATGATATGTCCCAAGTTCCAGCGAATCGTATTGTTGAATTGCGGCGGTTGGATGTCAAAGTACGACTCGTCGATGGAACTGACAAGACCGACGGTCATGGAACGAACGGTTTTCGCGGTATGAATGGCCAGTTGTGAACTCATGGAAAACAACTCCTCTCGAAAGGTATCGATGGTTTTCAGCCTGTATTCCCGATTTTATCGTAAAGAAGGAAGCTTTCGCAACGCGGGTACGCACATAAAAATGACTGTAAAGGAGCGAGTTGAGCCTTGTATCGTTATGATCCGTTATATTACCCGTATGCATCGCAACGAATGGTCACTTATGCACGAAAAGGAATGGTGTCCACCACGCAGCCGCTTGCGGCCCAAGCGGGTCTGGATGTGTTGAAAAGAGGGGGCAATGCCGTTGATGCGGCCGTCGCCGCTGCCGCCGCTTTGACGGTAGTCGAGCCGAATTCGAACAGCATCGGAGGAGATACGTTCGCCCTCGTATGGACAAAAGGGCGGCTGTATGGGTTGAACGCCAGCGGACCGGCGCCGAAAAGCATTTCCATCGAAGCGGTGAAAAAGGCCGGGCACGAGAAGATGCCTTCCTTCGGAGTGATTCCGGTGACGGTTCCCGGAACGCCGGCGGCCTGGGCCGCATTATCGGAGCGGTTCGGCAGGCTGCCGCTGACGGAAGTGCTGAAGCCGGCCATTGAGTACGCGGAGCAGGGGTATCCCGTCTCTCCGACGATAGGCGGCTTTTGGGCGCTCCGGTACAGAGAAAATGTGGAGCTGTTCAAAGGCGAACCATTCAAACCGTGGTTTGAAACGTTCGCGCCCGGCGGCAGGGCTCCGAAAATCGGGGAAATGTGGCGTTCCCCCGATCATGCGAGAACGCTGCAGTCTATCGCCGAAACCGGGGCGGAATCGTTTTATCGCGGCGAATTTGCCGAAAAAATCGATCATTTCTTTAAGCAGCACGGAGGATTTTTAACGAAAGAAGATCTGGCGGAATATAAACCGGAGTGGGTAGAACCGATTAAAGTCAACTACAGAGGTTACGATATATGGGAAATTCCGCCGAACGGCCAGGGCCTGGTGGCGCTGCTCGCCTTGAACATTTTGAAAGGCTTCGATTTTCCGGCGAAGGATGCGGTCGACACTTTCCATAAACAGTTGGAAGCGATCAAACTGGCCTTTGCGGACGGATTGAAATATATTACGGATCCGCGAAACATGCAAGTGAGCGTGGACGAGCTTTTGTCCGAAGCCTATGCGGAGCGCCGAAGGAAGCTGATTACGGATGAAGCGCTGCAGCCCGAAGCGGGACAACCGGCAAAAGGGGACACCGTCTATTTGGCTACCGCCGACGGGGAAGGAAACATGGTTTCGCTCATTCAAAGCCATGCCGGCGATTTTGGAGCGGGAATCGTCATTCCGGGTACGGGAATTTGCATGCAAAACAGAGGGAGCGGGTTCTCGTTGGATCCTTCCCACCATAATGCTTTGGAGCCCGGGAAAAAAACGTTTCACACGATCATCCCCGGTTTTATCACCAAAAACAATGAAGCCGTAGGCCCTTTCGGCGTCATGTGCGGCATGATTCAGCCCCAGGCCCATGTCCAGGTGGTGATGAACCTGATCGACTTCGATTTGAACCCGCAGGCGGCATTGGACGCCCCCAGATGGAGATGGGTGAAAGATAAGATCATCGAGGTCGAGCCGCAGTTTCCGGATCATATCGCCCAGGCGTTGGAGAGAAGAGGCCATCGCGTGCAAAGAGCGCTCGATTCCGGCATGTTTGGCCGCGGTCAGATCATTTTGAAAGATCCTGCGACGAATGTTCTGGCGGGCGGGACGGAACCGAGAGCGGACGGGGCGATAGCTGTCTGGTAAAATCCCGATCCGCGCCGTCAGGATATCACCTTCAACCACGCCCGGTCATATCTCCACTCCACTTCGACGGGGGCCCGGAAAAAATCGGTGAGAATTCCGGTTGTCAAAACGTCCCGGGTCTCCCCCGAAGTATATACTTCGCCCTCGCGGATAAGCAGCGTTTTTTGAAATACGGGGACGATTTCCTCGATATGATGGGTGACATAAATCAAGGTGGGCGCGTCAGGCTGTCTGGCGAGTTCGCTTATGCCGGAAAGCAACTGTTCGCGCGAAAATACGTCGAGTCCGTTGCACGGTTCGTCCAAAATCAGCAGGCGCGGGGAGGCCATTAACGCTCTGGCGATCAGCAGTTTTTGTTTCTCGCCCTGGGAGCACGTTTCGTACCGCCGATCGATCAGATGCCCGACGCCCAACGTGTCCATCAGCTGGAAAGCGCGTTCCACGTCTTCTTCCGCGGGGTTATCGTACAATCCGATCGTCGCGTATTTTCCGCTCAATACGATATATTGGGCCCAATCGGTCCGGTAAAGGCGTTCCTGCAAGGAAGAACTGACCCAGCCGATGGACTTTCTCAATTCCCGCAAATCCACGGTTCCGAATCGATCGCCGAATACGCTGACTTCACCTTCCGTCGGCCAAATGTATCCGTTAATCATATTGAGCAGCGTCGTTTTTCCCGAACCGTTCAGGCCAAGAATCGCCCAGTGCTCGCCGCTTTTCACCTGCCAGTTGATCCGCTTCAGCAGCTCTTTGTTTTCCCGCTTCCAAGTCACGTTGCGGACATCGATGACCAGGTTCATAACAAGTCCTCCGGAGTTCCATTGAATGTTACGCGCTCCGCACTACTGCAAGCGCGTTTCTACTAAGCGTTTCTACTAAAAGTAATGATACCAAATGCGGAGCGCTTAACAAATAGTTAATCTCCGAATTTATGGAATGGGGGAATCGACTATGGAGACCACCGGCAAGAAACCAAGTTTCCATTTATCCGGCGCCGATGGAGTGCGGGCGCTCGCATGTCTGTCCGTCATCTTTCACCACCTGACGCAAAGGCTGGCCATGCAGGAGCAGGCGGCCTGGGTGCAAGAAGTCCAGTCTTTTTTTCTGATTGGCAGTTCCGGAGTGAGCGTGTTTTTTGTGTTAAGCGGATTTTTGCTGTCGTTCCCGTTCTGGAAGCAGTATTTGGAGAACGGGCGTTTTCCCGGCATAAAGACGTATATTCTACGCCGGGCCGCCCGCATTATGCCCGGTTTCTACGTGGCCCTGTTGTTTTCCGTGCTGCTCGGTTTCCTCCTCCACACTTCCGCTCCGCATTTCTGGATTCGTTTATTCGCGGGGTTAAGCTTTACGGCGGGCTTTCATTACGTTACGCTGTTTCCTTCGGAGCTGAACGGGCCGTTATGGTCCATCAGTTTTGAAGTGTTCTGCTATGTACTGATGCCGATCATGATGTTGGGATTGTTCCGCCTGTCGGGGATGAAACGCTCTTTCACAAAGGCGCTGTTGTATTGGGCCGTTATGGCCGCCATCATTTTTGCCGCGAACCGGCTGGTTCACGCCTTTCTCACTCCGGATGACGTGGAGCGGGGATGGGAATACGGTTTAATCGGCGGGGCCAAGTACTGGATGCCGAATTATAATCCTGTCGGGTTTTTCGCCCATTTTTGCGTCGGGATTATCGCGTCCGGGTTTGCGGTGAAATGGGGCGAATCCGAAAAAGCGGGAACATTCAAGAAAAAAGGCGGGTTTGACTTCATCAGCCTGGCAAGTTTAATCGGTGCCGCCACGCTTCTCTGGATCGTGCGCCATAAGCCGGAATTCTCGTTCAGCCTGCAAAATCAGCCTTATTATTTTCCCGCTTATGCGCTTCTAATCGGCATATTGTTGTCGGCTGCGCCCCATTCCCTCTGGGCGGGAAAACTGTTGGACAATCGTTTTTTCCGTTATACCGCGAAGGTGTCCTTCGGCCTTTACATCTGGCATTACTTGGTCATTACCGTCATTTCCGCGTATTGGGTTTATGATTTTCAATATATGCGCTTGTCCCAGCTAAGCCAGTGGCTGCTCGTTTCATTGTCGGTATTGGCAATCTCCTATGTCATAGCGACTTTATCGTACTATTTCATCGAAAAACCGGTTCTGGACTGGGCTCATGATCGGAGCCGGACGCATCGGAGCGGGTTTCGGAAAGCCGCCGGATTGCCGGATCAATGAGGGGCCGCTGACCTGTGCCGGATCATGCCCGGAAGCGGACTCAGAAGCAATCCCGCCTTGATGATTGGCGATGGGCCCGCTTTCATTCCCTTGACAACAACGGCGCGGTTTAGGTACGCTATCGGTATAGTCGCATATCATCACCTATCATCGATCGCATTCGGGGCCCGGACGGCGGATAAGCTTGCCCGGGTCTTCATACGTTTACAGAAAGGGCGATACACTAATGGCACTTCCTTTGGCTATTCAAGAAGCGATGAAGAAAGCGGACGAGGCGCTTCGCGGCAACGAAAAGCTGCGGCGGATGTTCCGCCAATGTTTTCCGAACACGCTGGAGACGACGACCCGTTTGCAGGAGGACGGAACGACGTTCGTATTCACCGGCGACATCCCGGCCATGTGGCTGCGCGATTCGAGCGCCCAGGTGCGCCAGTATTTGCCTTTTGCCCGTGAGGACGTTGAACTGCAGCGCATCATTGAAGGATTGATCCGCCGGCAGATCCAATACATCCTTATCGATCCGTACGCCAATGCGTTCAACGAGGAGCCGAATTACAAACGTTGGGATCAGGATTTGACGGAGCAAGGCCCGTGGGTGTGGGAGCGCAAATATGAAATCGATTCGCTTTGTTATCCGATCCAGTTAAGCTATCTGTATTGGCAGGCGACGGGGAAAAGCGGAGTGTTCGACAGCAAGTTCAGGCAAGCCGTCCGGACGATCATCGAACTGTGGAAAACGGAGCAGCGGCATTTCGAGCGGTCCCAGTACCTTTTCGGCCGGACGCAAGGACCGAAATCCGATACGCTTCGCAATAACCGGATGGGGATGCCGGTCAATTACACGGGGATGACCTGGTCCGGATTCCGGCCGAGCGACGATGCGTGCACGTTCGGCTATCTGGTGCCTTCCAACATGTTCGCGGTTGTCGTTCTCGGCTATGTGGAACAAATCGCGCGCGAAATTTACCGGGATGAGGAATTGGAGCAGCAGGCCGCCTTATTGAAGGAAGAAATCGATTACGGCATCCAAACGTACGGCATTTACCGCCATCCCGTATTCGGCAAAATTTACGCTTACGAGACGGACGGCTTCGGCAACTACAATTTGATGGACGACGCCAACGTGCCGAGTTTGCTGTCTATTCCGTACTTGGGCTACGCCAGTAAAGACGATCCGATCTATCTCAATACGAGACGATTCGTGTTGAGTCCGGAAAACCCGTATTATTACGAGGGAAAAGCGGCAAAAGGCATCGGCAGCCCGCATACGCCGCACAAATACATTTGGCCGATCAGTCTGGCCATGCAGGCGCTGACGTCCAACGATCCGCAGGAAATCAGGGAGGTTGTCGACACCTTGATGCGGACGGATGCGGACACCGGATTTATGCATGAAGGGTTTCACGCCGACGATCCGAGCCGGTTTACCCGGCCGTGGTTCGCATGGGCCAACAGCTTGTTTGCCGAGCTGATCTGGGGCTTGATCGAAAAAGGCGAGTTGCACGTCTGAACGCACGTCTGAATGCAAGTCTGAAAATGTCCGGTTCCGCCGGCATGTCCTTGCCGCACCCAGCGCGCGGCTCGCCACATGGTGCGGTCAACCACATGTCCTTTATCTGGACAGTTTGCCGGTATTAATGATAAACTTTCAATACAACCATCGATACAGCTAGCCGGGAACAGGTGCCGAGCAATCGGCTGAAAAGAGAAGTTCGGTGCAAGTCCGACACGGTCCCGCCACTGTAAGTGATAGCGATTCCGTCATTCGATGCCACTGTTTCACAGTTGTCCAGAAACGGGAAGGCGACGGGGGAGCGATGACTCACGAGTCAGGAGACCTGCCTGTTCCGGCGCGATGCGGGTTCAGCATTGCGCCATCAACACCGTTTTTCCTACGAGGATAGGGGGGTGTCGACGATCCGGAGATCTGTCCGTTCAACGCGGCGGGCAGCCGTTCCATTATCGTTGAAACAACATGCGTTTCAGCATCCCGCTTCCCGGGATGCTTTTTTTGGTTTCCCGCCGGATGGCGAACCCAAACCCCGAAGGTTTCGATAAAATCTATGATTGGATGGAGAGGAGAAATCGAACAATGGCACGGAGGATGTGGGCGATAGGCATCAGTCTTGTGCTGGCGCTGCAATGTTGGGCCGGAGCGGCGTCTGCGTCGGCTGAACGGAACGGAGAGAGCGCCGCGACGCCGGATTCGGAACAGATCGGGCAGGCGATTGAGGCGGCGGCCAAGGTTATCGCCGAAAGCGAGGTCATATCCGACTGGGGCGCGTTTGGCTTGGCGCGGGCGGGAAAGCCGGTACCCGCCGCCTATATGTCGGGCGTGGAAAAGCTGCTGAAAGAGAAGGACGGAACGTTTGCCAAAGTTACCGATTACGAGCGGATGGCGATCGCGGTAAAAGCGGCCGGAGGGGATCCGCTTCATGTCGCCGGGTACAATTTAATCGAGAAGATTTACAACAGCAGCCGGATGACCCATCAGGGCACGAACGGCCCGATTTTCGCGCTGATCGCGCTGAACGGCGGCAGTTACGCCATTCCGGCCGATGCGAAGTGGAACCCGGACAAACTGCGGGAATGGCTGCTTGCCCGCCAAAATGCGGACGGCGGCTGGCCGCTTGCCGAGGGAGACGAGAGCAACGTCGACGTAACGGCGATGGCGCTCACCTCGCTTTCGCCTTATAAAGAGCAGTTGGAAGTGAAACCGGCAATCGACAAGGCGGTATCCTGGCTGTCCAAGGCACAGTTGGACAACGGAGGGTTCAGCCAGAACGGAGAAAACTGCGAGAGTATCGCGCAGGTGATTATCGCGCTGACGTCTCTCGGCATCGATCCGGCAGGCGCCTCGTTTACGAAGGCGGACGGAAATCCGCTTTCGCGGCTGCTTGCTTACCGTCAGCCGGACGGCGGATTCGCCCATACGATAGGGCTGCGTTCCGACGGAATGGCGACGGAGCAGGCGCTGCAGGCGCTTGTCGCTTACCGGATGTTCATTTCCGGACAAGGTCCGCTGTTCCCGACGGTGAAAAACAAAGTCCAGGTGACCGTTCGGGTAGAAGGCCCGAAAGGGCCCGTAGCGGAAGGCGCCGTCCGTGCGGACACCGCGCTGGAGGCGGTGGAACAGGCTTTAACCGATAACAAGGTGCCGTATCACGTGAAAAGCGCTTCGTTCGGCAAATATATCGAAACGATTGACGGCGTGACGATGGGCAGCCTCGGCGGTTTCGACGGCTGGATGTTCAGCGTCGAACGGGGCGGCGGGTGGCTGTTTCCGCAAATCGGCATGGCCGATTTCCGGCTGCGGGAAGGCGATCGCATCATCGTTTATTACGGCGACGGAACGACGCAAATGATCCGCTCGATCCGGCTCATCCCGGAACGGCCGAAAGCGGGCGAACCGTTTACGGTGAAAGTTGAGCAGGTCAAATGGGATTACGAGAAAAACGCCGAATCCGTCACGCCCGCCTCCGGGGTCGTCGTCCGGATCGGCACGATGACGGCGGAAACGGACGAGCGGGGCATCGCCGCTTTCGACAGCGCTCCGGCGGACGGCAAGCTGACCGTAACCGTTACCGGCTACCGCGAAGGGAAGACGCCGGCTGTCGTGCGCGAATCGAAAACGTTTGTTTTCGGCAGTCCGTCGCGTTTTGCCGATGAAAATGAAATTTCCGGTTGGGCGCGGTCTTACGTTCAGAAAGCGAGCGAATACCGTTTGATGGAAGGAGTAAGCGTATCGGAGCCGCGCTTTGCCCCGAAGCGGCCAATGACGCGCGCGGAATTTACCGTGCTGCTCGTGAAGCTGCTTGGCGAATCTCCGGTCCGGACGGAAAAAGCGGTATTCTCCGATGTGCCGTCCGGAACGTGGTACGCCGGTTACGTCGCCAAAGCGAAACAGCTCGGCGTCGTAAGCGGGGTTACACCGCAGTCGTTCGCGCCGAACCGTCCGGTTTTGCGGGAAGAAATGGCGATCATGCTTGCCAGGGCGTTCCACTTGAGCACGGAAATCAACGGGGACGCGCGGATTGCAGATATCGGCCGGGCGTCGCGGCAGGCGGTCCCCTATATTACGGCGGTATATGCCGGTGGAATCATGCTCGGCAGCGGCGGATATTTTGAACCGAGAAGCCCCGTTACGCGGGAAATGGCTGCCGTGATTGCCGTGAAAGCTTACGAAATGAAGTCAAGATGAGAGGAAATCGGGCCATGTCACGATTCGGCAGATGGTGTAGCATAGTTGTGCTTCTTTATGGAATGCTGCTGATGACGGGATGCGGCGCACCGGCGGAACATAGCGGAAATGACGCGTCGCCGGCGGCGGAAAAAGACACGTCACCGTTCACGCAATCGGGTGCGGAGCCAACAGCAGGGCAGGGGGCGGAACGAACAGCGGAGCAGGCGACGGATCAAGCGACGGAACGCGGCGATGCAGCTTTGCGGGCGCAGAAGGCCGACTCCGAGCCGGCGCCGCAGACGCAGCAAGCCAAGCCCGCGGCCGCTGCCGGAAAGCCTCAGCAGCCGCAAACGGACGCTCCCCGCTCCCCTGCGGCTCCGCAAACCAATCCGGCGAAAACGCGCGTTTCCGGCGATCCGAACGCGCCTGTAAGCTCGGCAGTCCCGAATCAGCCGAAAGCGCCGCAGCAGGCTAAACCGCCCACGGTACAGCCTGAGCAAAATGAACGGCAATCCGTCTACATTTCGATCTCCGGGGACGAGGAGCACGGCGTCATATTGCCGTCCACGGCACTGGCGATAGAGGAAGGCGATACGGTGCTGGACGTATTGAAACGGGTGACGAAAGAGCACAAGATTCAGATGGAATACAAGGGGAAAGGCGCCACCGGCTATGTGGAGGGAATCGATAATTTGTACGAGTTCGATCATGGCCCGAAAAGCGGCTGGCTGTATCGCGTCAACGGCGAATTTCCGGAAAAAAGCGCGGGCAGCTACAAGCTGAATAACGGCGACCGGATCGAGTGGCTGTACACGCTGAATCTCGGCAAAGACGTCGGGAAAAGCGAAGACGGCGCCGGCGACGGGAAGGGTGCAGACGGTCAATGAAATCGGGATTCCGCTCGCTGCATCCGGTTCCCGCTTTTTGCTTTTACGCCGGACTTTTCGCGTTGGCCATGCTGTTGTTTCATCCTGTATTTCTGCTGACGGCGGCGCTGGCCATGATCGCGTTGAACGTGCTGCACGACAGGGGAAAGCGGCTGCGAAGCGGACTGGCGTATTACCTCTTGATCGCCGCGGCCGTTGCCGTCGTCAATCCGCTTGTCTCCCACCGGGGAAACGATATTTTGTTTTATTTGGCAGATAAGCCGGTAACGCGGGAGTCGGTCGTTTACGGACTGACGGCCGCGCTTGTGCTGTGCACCGTATTTTTTGCTTTTGCGTCGTACAACCAAGTCATGACGTCCGGCAAGTTTCTGTACGTTTTCCGCAAAGTTTCCCCGAAAGCGGCGCTGCTGACGATGATGGCCGTCCGTTTTGTGCCCTTGCTTCAATGGCGCCTGCGGCAGATCGCGGACGTTCAGCGCACGCGGGGCATTGATCCGCTGGAAGGCCCGCTGCGCAAACGAATGAAGGACGGCATGAAGCTGCTGCAGATATTGCTGACGTGGTCTTTGGAGGAAGCGCTGCAGACGGCCGATTCGATGAAATCGCGGGGATACGGGACGGGGCCGCGCAGCAGTTACGAGACCTATGCGATGGACCGCCGGGATTGGACCGTTGCGATGCTCATGCTAACGGCCGGCGGGGTCTGTTTCGCCTGCGCCATTGCCGGTTTCGGTTCATTAACGATATACCCCCGGATGGAGAGCATCCGGCTGGAGCGGCTCGAGTGGCTCGAATACGGCTGCTTCTGCGTTTATTTGCTCATCCCCATCGTTTTGGAAGGGAGAGAAAGAGTGCGATGGCACTTTTGGAAGTGAGCGGACTGCGTTTCCGTTATCCGGACGCCCGGCGCGAAACGCTGAAAAACATATCGTTCTCCGTCGAAGCCGGACAATTCGTCGTCCTTATCGGACCGTCCGGATGCGGCAAAACGACGCTGCTGCGCCATTTGAAACACGACCTCGCTCCTGTGGGCGAACGGCAGGGCATCATCCGGTACGGCGGAATTCCGCTGGACGCGCATCCCGCCCGGCGTTTGGCGGGGGAAATCGGCTTTGTGCAGCAGGATCCGGAAAATCAGATCGCGATGGATCAGGTAGGGAGCGAGCTGGCGTTCGGCATGGAAAATATCGGGCTGCCGCCGGCTGTCATGCGCAAACGGCTCGCGGAAATATGCCATTTTTTCGGCCTGGATGCCCGGCTTGACCGTCCGACCCACAGCTTATCGGGCGGGCAAAAGCAGCTCGTCAACCTTGCTTCCGTTCTTTTGCTGCATCCCCGGCTGCTGCTGCTGGACGAGCCGACCGCTCAGCTCGATCCGGTGGCGGCCCGCGAATTTTTGCAGATGGTGCGCCGCTTGAACGAAGAACTGGGCGTCACGGTCATCATGACCGAGCATCGGTTGGAAGAACTGTTCCCGCTGGCCGATCGGATATTGATGATGGACGAAGGGGAGCTGAAATATGCCGGAGAGCCGAGGGAAGTGATTCACGGCATTTGGGAAAGCGGGGATCGGCGTCTTCTCGAATATGTCCCCTCGATCCCGAAGCTGTGCCTTGCCTGCGAAAAGGAGTGCCCTGAGGACGTACGCACGGACGCCAGTCTGCCGTTAACCGTCAAAGAGGGGCGCCATTGGCTGAACGCGGGTACCGGGCGCAAATGGCTGAACGCCGTCAAAGCCGGAGCGGATGAACATGCCGCCGCGGATGCCGATGTTCCGCCGGCGGGGCGCCCGCTTCTGGAGTGCAGGTCGTTATTTTACCAGTACGATAAAGACGCGCCGTTCGTGCTCAACCGCTTGTCGCTCCAAGTGTACGAGCGGGACTTCCTCGCCGTCGTCGGAGGGAACGGGGCGGGCAAGTCGACGCTGCTCAAGGCGATAGCCGGTCTCTTGCAGCCGCAAAGAGGAACCGTGCTGTATCGGGGCGAAAAAGTAACCAAGCTCCCAAGCGCGGAGCGGTACCGGAAGATCGGTTACCTTGCGCAAAATCCGCTGCTTCATTTTATCCACGACACGGTGGAGGAGGAGCTTCGCCATGCGGCGGAGCGTTCCGATGCGCCGGAAGCCGGAGACGGGATGCGGCGGCTTATTGCGCATTTCGGCCTTGACCCGATCCTCCGCAGCCATCCTTACGACTTGAGCGGCGGGGAACGGCAGAAAACCGCGCTGGCCTGCGTCCTGTTGTCCAATCCGGAGCTCCTGCTGATCGATGAGCCGACGAAAGGGCTCGATCCGCACGCGAAGCGGCAGCTGGCCGCTCTGCTGCTTGAGCTGCACAAGCGCGGGTTGACGATCGTCATGGTCACGCACGACATCGAATTTGCCGCGCGTACCGTCAACCGGTGCGCGATGATGTTTGATGGCGGCATTACGTCCGAAGGCTCGCCGGCGCTGTTGTTCGGCGGCAATTATTTTTATACGACGGCGGTGAACCGGATGGTTCGCGGCGTCATGCCGCAAGCGCTAATCTATGAGGAAGTGTTGCGTCGATGGAACGTACCCGTACCGTCTTTATCATTGTAATCGGCCTGTTTCTGGCTGCGCTGGCCGCCGTTTCTTTGCTGGACGAACAGTATTTGCTTGTCAGCTTCGCCCTCGTGGTTGCCGCGCTGCTGCCTTTTTTCGTCCGGTTCGAATGGAAGGAGCTGCAGGCGCGGGAAATCGTGCTCATCGGCATGCTGGCCGCGATCGCCGCGGTGAGCCGCGTGCCGTTCTCCGCCATTCCGAGCGTTCAGCCGACCACTTTTGTCATCATCGTCTCCGCGCTCGTATTCGGGGCGGAAACCGGCTTTCTCATCGGCGCGCTGGCGGCGCTCGTATCCAATATGTTTCTCGGGCAGGGGCCGTGGACGCCGTGGCAAATGTTCGCATGGGGCATGGCCGGGTGGTCGGCCGGTCTGCTGCGCCATTTCAGCTGGATGCATAAACGGTGGGGGATGGCGGCTTTCGGCTTCGTTTGGGGTTTTTTGTTCGGATGGATCATGAATGTATGGGTTGCCGTCGGCCTGCTGGATTCGTTTGCGTGGCACAGTCTGCTGACGATTTATGCGTCGAGCGTATATTTCGATTTGGCGCACGCGCTGAGCAATGTGTTTTTCCTTGTTGTGTTCGGGACGGGCTGGATCAGAATATTGCACCGGTATAAGCGGAAGTACGGTTTGCTGGAATGAACGGAATAAAGAACAAAAGAGGATGGCTTATATCATTTGTGTCCACCTTATGTCGAGTAATCCGAGCAAAGGGCTTCGTATCTGGTGGAAGAGCGTCAGCGTTTGCCTTTGACTTTGGATGTTACCCTTAGCCTATTCTTCAAGAACATCCAAAGTCAACAGCAACCGGAGGCAGATACGAGCCGGAAAGCCGGGTGATCCTCGACTCTTTTAACGACACCTTTGACTTATAGAACAGCTTAGAGGACAACCCTATGGGCTGTCCTCTTGATAATTGCGCAGAATCGACACTTCAACACGGCGGTTTTTCGCGCGGCCTTCTACCGTGTCATTGGACGACACCGGGCGGAATTCGCCGTAGCCGATGGCGCTGAACCGGCCAGGGTCCAGCTTGCTGTTTTCCAGCAAAATTTTCATGAAATTTAACGCCCGCTTCGAGCTGAGATCCCAGTTCGATTCGAATTCTTTCGTATGGATCGGCTCATTGTCCGTATGGCCGGAAACGACGACTTCAAAATGCGGGTACTGCTCCAGCATGTCGGAGATCGAAACGGCCAATTTGCGCGCTTCCGGCTTCACGGTGGCGGAACCGGACGAGAAGAGCGCGTTATCGCTAATCGTAATCCTTAACTGCTGGAAATTCAGCTTCGTCTCCAACTGGCTGGACAGGCCGTTTTTTTGGATGTATTGATCGATCAATTGTTTCAATTTTTCCAGTTCGATCGTTTCTTCGCGCCTTTTTTTATCGTCTCCGCCGGTTGCTTTCTGTTCATGCTGTTGTTTGGATTTTTCCCGATCTTCCAGGCTTTCGGTTTGGGGAACGAGGCTCGCATACTCCAAAAAACCGGTGCCGCTTTTAAAAGCGCTGCTGAGCGCCCGGCTAATCTCGTCGAATTTTTTCATGTCGATGGTGCTGGAAGCGAACAAAACGATAAACAAAGCGAGAAGCAGCGTCAACAAGTCGGCGTAAGGAATGAGCCAGGTCTCGTCGATATGCCCTTCATCATGATGTTGCAGCCTGTGCTTTCTGTTCACCTTCGACTTCCTCCTTCTCGTTTTTATCGCTGTAACGTTCTGTAGGAGTCAGGAAAACAGAAAGCTTCTGGCTGATGGCGATGGTCGATATTCCCGACTGGATGGACAGCAGCCCTTCCACCATCATCAGCTTGAGTTCAATCTCCTGCCGCGACAGCCGTTTCAATTTGTTGGCGATCGGGTGCCACAGCACGTATCCGGAAAATATGCCGAGCAGGGTGGCGACGAAGGCGGCCGCGATCGAATGGCCGATCTTATCGATCTCCGACAAATTGCCGAGCGCGGCAATCAGTCCGACGACCGCGCCAAGCACGCCGAGCGTCGGCGCATACGTGCCGGCCTGGGAGAAGATAAGAGCCCCGGCCCGATGGCGCTCTTCGGTGGATGCGATTTCCTCCATCAGCACATCCCTGACAAAATCGTGATCGTTGCCGTCGATAATCATCCGCATGCCGTTTCGCAAGAACGGATCCTCAATTTCCTCCACTTTGTTTTCCAGCGCGAGCAGTCCCTCTCTACGGGTGATGGTCGCCCATTCCATAAACATTTGGATGATGTCCTGTTTCGGAATCAGTTTTTGCTTTGTAAACACAATTTGAAGCAGCTTAGGGATTTTCTTCAGTTCGGACATCGGAAAACCGACGCATAAGGAAGCTGCCGTCCCGACAAAAATGATCAGAAACGCCGCCGAATTGTTCAGAACGGAAATCGGCGCCCCCTTCAGCACCATGCCGACCCCTACCGCAATCACTCCCAAAAAAATGCCTATGTATGTCGATTTCTCCATCATGAACACTCCTCTCAATATTTGCAAGTATTCGGCCGCTTTCGACAAAATTGTACATTTTTGTCTATTAGCTATTTTATCATGTGAATGCGCCAACAAAAAGAAAAATTTGCTAGAAACACCGTTTTGCCGGTGAACGAATCGGGATCGGACAGGAGAGTAGATTGCGGGAAATAGGGAGAAAATAGATATTGCCGGCATCGCTGGAATGCCGGCAAGTTGGAGTTGAAAGGAGGGTCTCGCTTTGAGTGTGAGGTTTTCCAGAAATTACGCGGAGATTCACCGCGATTTGACCGATGCGATTGGCACGATCGACGGGTTCTACCGATTTTTTGATATGAACGCCGACGATTGGCACAAACTCACGGAGAAAGATCGTTACGGCTGCTTGCGGATCGCGGCGGACGACATCTTTTACGGATTGGGCGCCAGCCGGACGCTGCATGTCGGTCGTACCGTCATCTTGTACGACCGCGGGCGGAGCGTCATTAAAATTGCCGCAGGCCGCAAAGTCACGCACGTCATTCACTTAATCTAGGAAGTTTTGGGCTTGGCTTTAAACGTTTTTATCAGGTTGCCCATGATGACGTTGTCCGATATTTTCAGCTCGTCCAGCGCCTGTCTGAACTTCGGCTCGCACACGTTCAAATCCGTTTCCCCGCCTGTCGACAGATCGTAGCATTTGCTGTGTTCGAACACGTAATCGCCGGAAAATTTGAAGAACAGTTTCCCGTCGGTGAAGGAACCGTTGCGAAAGGCGATGAGCTTGTCTTCTTGCTGGAATATATTGTGCCCCATCATATATTGATTATCCGCAGGGATGCCGAGCAATTGAAGAATGGTGGGCGCGAGATCGATTTGCCCCGCGGGCTGATCGTACTCCCCTGCCCCCGCGCCTTTCGGCAGATGGACGATGAGCGGCACCTGATGCTGCATTCGTTCGAATTCCAGCGGGCTGAGCGTTCTGCCGAAGAACGTGTCATAAAAGGACTGATCGGTAATCGAATTGTCGTGATCGCCGTAAAAGACCACAATCGTGTCGTCCCACAATCCTGCCGCCTTCAAATGTTCCACCAGTTGGCCGACCGCCTCGTCGACGTAATGAACGGAGTGCAGATAATCGCCGAACATCGTCCCTTCGAATTTGCCGACATCCAATTGTTTGTATTCGTCTTGAATATGATAAGGATGGTGGCTCGACAACGTGACAAGGAACGAGAAAAACGGCTTTTTCATCTGTTTCATTTTTTCCACCGACTGCTTGAAAAAAGAAGTGTCGCCGACGCTCCAGCCGACCTTTTCGTCCATAACGAAATCTTTTTGGCTGAAGAAACGGTCGAACCCGATATTTTTATAGACGTTGTACCGGTTCCAGAAGCTCGGTTCATACGCGTGAAAAGCGGCGGTTTCGTAGCCGTTTTCCTTCAGCGTCCGCGGCAGGCAGCTGTATTCGTTCGAAGGATAGCGGATATAAACCGAACCGGTCGGCAGCGGGTGAAGCGAGCAGTTCACCGAGAATTCGGCGTCCGACGTCCGGCCTTGCCCGGTCATATGATAGAAATTTTTGAAATAGACGCTCTCTTTGATGAGCGCGTTCAAGTTCGGTGTCACTTCTTTTCCGTTGATCTTTTGCCCGATGACGAACGACTGGAACGCCTCGGCTTGGATCACGATCACATTTTTATTTTTGAACGCGCCGGAAAAAGGCGCGGCGGCCGCCAGATGTTTCTGCTGGTCGTTAAACCATTGGCGCGCCTTGTCGATCTCCTCTTTCGGAACGGTGTTGTCTTTGAACATATGATCCCTTACGTAACGGTACGTATCATATCCGTGAAAACCGATAAGCCCGGTAGCGTTGTACAGCGATATGTTCCACCAGTTGCCCGTGAAAATGCCCGATTTCGCCGCAGCGCTAATCGGAGATGCGATGAGCGCATAGCCCAGACCGAATATGACCGCTCCGCCGGCGATGCGCAGCGCGAACGTTTTCCAGGTCATCCGGCTCCGCCGCATTCCGCTTTTTCTTGAACGGTACAGCATATATACGCCCAGCGGAAGAAGAATGGCAAAATCGACAAAAAAGAGCACGTCTTTTTTTTGAAAAAGGCTGGAGATGCTCTCGTCCAATGCGCCGACTTGTCCCGCCTGCAGAAGCACAGGCACCGAGATTAAATCTTTAAAATACCGGTAGTAGATGAGATCCGCGATAATGACGAAGTTGACGAACGCATATAAACAGAATAATACGATGCGGCGGGACAAGCGGGGAAACAGCAGCACCCAGAACGACAGCAGCAGAATCGAGCCTAGGCTTACCCGGTATTCGGAAAGACTCTTGGCAAAGGGCAAATCGATATATTGGTCGAACAATGTCACTTTCCACATTAACAGCATGACGAATAACATATAGTCCGTATATTGAAACAGGCGCAAAAAAGAAAAAGACGGTTCTGAAAACAATGGTTGTTTCTTGGTACTGATCGACATGGTTAACCTTCTTTCTTGCATGATTAAAATATGTTCCATTATACAAATATTGAAACCGATTTACAATTTATATAGACCAAACATTATTATAGCGCGGATAGAAGACGAGCACATATGTAAATATATGTAACACAGGCAAAATATTAGGTGCGAAAGCGGCGGATGGGGTTCGGAGGAATCGGTTAATCCCGGCGGGGCAAAGGGATGGCGTCCGGCATGTACACCATGCAGTGAACGGCTTTCATGCCTGCGGGGGTCATCCGTTCGTACGTGTCGGTGCGGACGAAGCCGGCTTTTTCATAAACTTTCAGCGCTCTATGATTCCAGACGAGCACCTCGAGATCGATTTCGTTATCGGGTGCCCTTCTCGCCGCTTCCCGCACAACCGCTTCGACAAAAGCTTGTCCCAGTCCCCGGCCGCACAAATCCGGACGCAGTCCGAGGCCGAGCCGGGTAACGCCCGCCAGCGGAAAAAACTGTGCAAAACCGCACAGTTCCGCCTCTTCATCATATACCGCGCAATATTGTTCCTGCCTGATCGCGGGATCGGCAAATTCAATGCCGTCCGCGGCCATCCGCTCCCACTCGGGCCAATTGTATTCGTCATACGGCGGCTCGTACCGCCACCCGCATATTTGCCTGCCGTCCGTTTCGGAAAGCGGGCGCAGCGTAAAAACTTTTCCATGGTTCATTGTCCATCACCTGGTTCGGGCATCTTGCGGCAGGACGGCGCAAAGGCGTATTCGTCCAAGTCCGCCGCAGCGTTATGAACCATTATAGCGGAAGCCCGCGCAAGACGCCATCGCCAACCAAACCGGGTCAAAATAAAAAAGACAGCGCAAAAATGCCGACGGACAAATGGAACAAAATGTCGAGCCATGGTTTATGATGCTGGTTGAACAGCTGCAAAACGACGTAAAAGGAGCGTACGACAATAATGATTAAAGCGATTTGGACGAGAAACTGGGGAAGCATCGGACCACCTCCTTCGCAGGGTATAAGCTGCGGCGGCGTCATGTCTGAACGGTTGGCGCAATCGTGATATAATGAATGTATTACGCGGGTTCCCAAAAAATGATAAATAACGTTGTAAAGCGAGCGTGAGGAAGAGATGAATCTAGTGAAAACCGTCGATTGGCTGAAGGAACGGCTGACCGATCCGGATATCGTCATCGCGGACTGCCGGTTCGTCCTCGGCGATCCGGAAGCGGGAAGGAGAGAGTATGAGCGGGGGCATATTCCCGGAGCCGTATATTTTGATTTGGAGCGGGATTTGTCGGGAGAAAAAGGCGCTCACGGCGGCCGGCATCCGCTGCCCGATTTGGCGGAACTGGCGCAAAAGCTCGGCAGGGCGGGCATCGATGCGGCGAAGACGGTCGTTGCGTACGACGACCAGGGCGGAGCGATGGCTTCGCGCTTCTGGTGGTTGCTGCAGTATGCCGGGCACAAGGCTTGCTATGTGCTGAACGGCGGTTTTACCTTGTGGAAGTCGAGCGGCTATCCGGTGACGGCGGAAATTCCGCAGCCGCTTCCGCGGACGTTCGTTCCGAGGGTCCAAACCGAAATGCTCGCATCGATGGAAGACGTCAAAACGCGGCTGCATGACAGCGGGACGATTCTTATCGACTCCCGCGAAAAGGCAAGGTATCTGGGCGAAGTGGAGCCGATCGATCCGGTGGCTGGCCATATTCCCGGGGCGAAAAACTATGATTGGAAAGACGGGTTGAACGAACGGGGAGAATGGAAACCGGCCGCCGAGCAGGCGAACCGGTTCCGGCATCTGGATGCGTCGAAACAAATCATTGTATACTGCGGCTCCGGCGTGACGGCCTGCCCGAATTTCATCGCGCTGAAGGAAGCGGGGTTCCGTCATGTGAAGCTGTATGCCGGAAGCTGGAGCGACTGGATTTCGCATGAGGGGAATCTGATCGCGACGGGGGAGGAGTAAGCACTGCGAGACCGCGTCGGACGCGGGTTTTGGGGGCTGCGGCGAAGGGCATGGAGACGAAAATGTACGCTTGCATGTCGTAAACGGACACCAGAGACGTTATTTGTACGAAAATCCGTTCCATTCGGATTGTGACGGACATACGATGCGTTATTTGCGTGTTCTGGCGCTGAAACGGAACGGTTTTTGCTTAATAAGATACCGTATGTCCGCAAGGACATAGAAATGGGGCGTTTTTATT
>JAWLCZ010000016.1:0-34820 GCA_041686835.1 Paenibacillaceae bacterium
AGCAGAAGCGGAGGCAGAAGCAGAGGCAGAAGCAGAAGCGGAAGCAGAGGCAGAAGCCGAAGCCGAAGCAAACAATAGCTTTGAAAACAATAAGATTATTGCACAAGCTGGAGGAAATACCTTTACCAACGGGCACAACGTAATGTTAAGTTATTGCGACAACAATGCTACCAATATAGCCATAGTTATAGCACTTCTAGCAGCATTAAGAGGAAATGAAAAATCGGATCATCTGGACTCTGTTATTTCAAATTTAACCAATATACTGAATTCGCTGCTACAAGATGAAAAAAACAATCGTCATGCCTTACTTGATGCTATTAAGTCCCTCAAAAAAGAGTAGTATGAAGCAAAGGAGGAGATTAGATGGCTAAAAGGAACATTTCACGTTGCAGCATTCCTGTAAAAAATGGTAAAGACACATTATTGATAAAATTAAAGAATAGCAACGAAAAAGATAGTCGTACGTTCAAGTTGAATGCCTACAATAAAGATTCAGATACTCAAGAATCCCTTCCTATTTATTTGGATAATAAGCCAACGAACGCAGATACTCTAGGGCCAGGATCCGAGAAAATATACAGTATTGACGCGAAAAATGTAAAAAGGAAGGTAGTTTTTGAAGTCATTCAAGAAACGGGCGGCTCTGGAATTTCAGTTTCCACCAAAAGTAAAGGTCCATCAAGTGTAGAAATTAGTTTAAAATAACCACCAGCCGCCTTAAGGCCATCCTCTGCAGGATGGTCTTTTGTTATGCGGCTGGGACTTTACCGGGGCAATCGTATAAAAAAGCAACTTGCTCGGGTGCTTCGCACCAGGTAGAGGGAGGGTACGGAGGGTTCGCGTCATAAATCCGCTTTCATCACCCACGATGTTCCTTCGTTGCCCGCCTTTACAAAACCGTGCCGTTCGTACAAACGGACGGCGGGATTTCGGGGATCGACGCTGAGCGATACGGCGGAATAAACGAGCGTTTTTGCCTCTGTCAGCATGGCGGCAAGCAGGGCGCTGCCCGCGCCTTTGCCTCTATATTCGGGAGCGACGGCCATGCTTAACTCGGGGGTTTGTTCATCGATGAACCCGTATCCTTTATTCGTTTCGTCGAACAGGCGAATCCACACCGCGCCGGCGGGGACGCGATCCGCGGTTTCGGCTATGAACCCTTTATCCCCCGGACGGCCCCAACCGTCGACATATTTGGCGATTTCCGGCCTGCGCACGATAGGTTTCGCAGGCCGCTCCTCGCCTTCGGGCACAAATATCGCTTCGTGCAGCATGTCCCATAAAAACGGGATGTCCTTATCGTTTACCTGTCTTATGATGAAATGATTCATGTTTTCTCACAGCCTTATGCGCAGTTTTTTTGAGCCGTTCACCGCTGCGTCTATCCACGGCCGGCCAACTCTTTTTTCTTTTGCACCAACTGTTTAAACTCCGCGTCCAACGCCTCGTATTGCGGATCGCCGGGAGTATGCCGGCTCAATTCGCCCAGCAAAAAAGAGATCCGGTTTTCGATAACCATGATTTGTTCCTTCAGATGCTCGCGGTTGTCCTTTGACGATTTTTTGCGCGAGGACGAGGAGGATGCTTCCATATATTCTTTGAACCCGCTCTCGATTTTACGGATTTGACTGCCGTCAAAAACGAGCAGCTTTTCGCAAATGCGTTCCAGCATGTACCGGTCATGGGAAATAAGGAGCAGCGTACCTTCATAGTCGGACAGCGTCTGCTCCAGCTGCTCGCGGCTCGGCAGATCGAGATGGTTCGTCGGTTCGTCCAGGATGAGCACATCGGTTTCCCGCAATATTAAATTGGCGATTTTGATCCGTGTTCTTTCCCCGAGGCTCAATAGGCCGATTGGCTTCTTCAGCATCGATTCGTCGAATCCCATGTTGGCGAGCAGCGTCCGCGCCCTGCTGATCTGCTCGCGGTCGCCCTGCAGCAGCTCGAGAGCCGTCCGTTCCGGGTTCAGATCGGTGACGTCCTGGCTCAAGTAAGCGATTTTCGCCGACGGACTTACCCAAATTTCCCCTTGATCGGGGAATACTTCGCCAAGCAGCATCCGGACGAAGGTCGTCTTGCCGCAGCCGTTCGGTCCGACAAGGCCGACTTTTTCGCCGCGGCCGATATAAAACGAACTGCTGCGGAACAGGACTTTGTCCCCGAACGCTTTGGCCAGGCGGTTCACTTCAACGATTCGCCTGCCGCGTTTTTCCGGGCTGCCGAAATCAAAATAAATTTTCGCCTCTTCTTTCGGTTTTTCGACGCCTTCCATTTCGATGCGCTCCAGCCGTTTGATGCGGGATTTGATTTGCTTGTCCATTTTTTTGGCCTTGGCGCGGTAAAATTCTTTCACGCCCGTGCGCATTTCGGCCATTTTCCCGACTTTTCCCGCTTCGCGATGCGCTTTCGAAGACCAGTTCGTCAGCCGCTCGATTTCCGCTTCGATTTTTTGCTCGTATTTTTTCTGCGTGTTGTACTGGTGGAGCTGGCTTTCGTACCGCCGTTTCTTTTCTTCGCGGTAAAACGTGTAGTTGCCGGGATACAGCGATACGGAGCCGTCCTCCAGCTCGACGATTTGCTTGACGGTTCGGTCGAGAAAATACCGGTCGTGGGAAATGATGATGACCGTGCCGTGAAATTTGTCCAGTTCGTTCACGAGCCATTCCACCCCGTGAAAATCGAGATGGTTGGTCGGTTCGTCCAAAATAAGCAAATCCGGCCTGGACACCCATATGTGCGCCAGCGCGAGTTTCGTTTTTTCACCGCCGCTCAGTCCGCCGAACTTCTGTAAATCCCATTCCTGCACTTTCTTCAATCCGAGATGGCTGGCCGTTTCGAGAAACTCATCCATCGGCCCGTCCGCCTCTCCCTGAATCAGCATGCCGTTAAACAGGTTCACCGTATACGAGGTCGATTGCATAAGATAGCCGGTTTTCATGTCCGGCCGGTACCGCATCACAGTCCCTTCATCCGGCTCCATGCTGCCGAAAACGATGTTGGCCAACGTCGTTTTGCCGGCGCCGTTGCCGCCGACGAGTCCGATACGGTCGCCTTCGCCCACGTCGAAACTGACGTCCCGCAAAACTTCCAGGTCGCCGAAGCTTTTTTTCAGTTTTCGTATGCTGATCAATGTCATATGATCACCTCTATTTCTTTCGCGGATGCGGCTGTAGCCTCAACCGCGTTTTTGTTTCAGTCCGGCGAGCCGATCCTGCGTCTCTCGGATCGCCCGCATCAGGTTTTCCCGATCCTCCGGATCCGGAGGTTCTTCTTGGCTCATATACCGGACGAGCTGCAGCTCCAGCCGCCGGATTTCATTTTCGATGTCGGGAGCCGCCGAGCGCAACGACGCTTCGTTCAACCTTTCCGCGTATTCGTCGTACGTGCCTTCGAACAGCCGGAAAGTCCCGTTCTCCAGCACGGCGATGCGTCCGGCGATCCGTTTCACCAAATACCGGTCGTGCGACACGACGATAAGGGCTCCGGGATATTCGGCGAGCGCTTCTTCGATTTTTTCGCGGGTGCCGATATCGAGATAGTTCGTCGGTTCGTCCAGCACAAGCAGATTGGCGCCGGAAAAATACAGTTTGACGAAAGCGACGCGGCATTTTTCCCCCATGCTCAGTTCCCCTATCGTTTTGAACACGTCGTCTTTGCGGAACAAAAAACAGGCGAGAATCGTCCGCGCGTGCGACTGCGTCATGCCCGGCAGCTTGAGTACGCTGTCCAATACCGTCTCCTGCGGATGGAGCGACTCCAGCTCCTGCGCAAAATAACCGATCGCAAGCTGCGGATGGGCGTGGACGCGCCCTTCGTCCGGCTCAAGCAGCCCGGCGATCAATTTGAGCAGCGTTGTTTTGCCCGCGCCGTTGCGTCCGGTGATCGCCAGCCGATCCCCGCGGTCGATCGCAAGGCTGACGTCTTGGAACAGCGGCCGTTCCCCGTACGAAAACGATACGTTTTCGAGCCGGACCAGCGTGCGCGCGGCAAAATCGCCGTCACCGAAGTCGACGCGGACTTGCGCGTTTTCCCGCGGTTTCTCCACGCGGCTTGCGTCCAGCCGTTCCAGCGCTTTTTCTTTTGCTTTAAAGCGCGTCATGTGTTTGTTCGCTTTTTTCTTCATAAACGGGTTCTGCTCTCCCGCGGCGTGATGCGCCTGCTGAAACCATTGCCGGTACCGCTGGATCGCTTCAAGCAGTTGCTTGCGCTCCTGTTCCTGTTTTTTGTAGAGCATTTCCCGGGTGCGAATTTCGAGTTCCCGCTGTGCTTTGAAATCGGAATACCCGCCTTTATAGCGCTTCGCCCCTTTCGCATCCAGTTCATAGATGGCCTGCGCCGTCCGGTCCAGAAAATACCGGTCGTGCGAAACGATCAATACCGTTCCGGGATAATCGTTCACCCACCGCTCGAGCCAATCGAGCGTTTCCCGGTCCAAATGGTTGGTCGGCTCGTCGAGCAGCAAAAATTTCGGTTCTTTCAACATAAGGCGCGCCAGCTGGGCCCGCGTTTTTTGTCCGCCGCTCAGGCGGGAGAAAGGGACGGTCCACATTTCCGGAGGAAGCTGCAGACGGTGCAGGCATTTTTCGGTTTTCGCCTCCCATTCATATCCATCCAGGGAAACGAACCGGTCATAAGCCGCACTGTACTGCTCCAGCACGGATTCGAGCCCGCCCGCATCCGCTTCGGCTTCCTGCAGTTTTTGCTGGAGCTGCTGCAATTTCGTGTAGGCCGCGTACCATTCCGTCGCGCCGGATCGAACATAATCGAGCGTCGCGACATGCTCCGGAACAACCGGGTGCTGCTCCATCCAGCCCCATTCCTGCAAGGGCAGACCGCGGTGGATGGAACCGCCGTCCATCGCCACGTGTCCGAGCAGCCCCCGGATGAATGTCGTTTTACCGACTCCGTTCATGCCGATGAGCGCGATATGCTCGCCCTGCCGGATTTCGAAATCGACGTTTTCGAACAAGATCGAACCGTTCCATTCTTTCGTTGCCTTGTCCGCTTTGCATATGATCATGTGGTTTACCACCTCATTTCCGTGTACGTTCAATAAAAAAACCGCCGGCTTCTGCCAGCGGATGGGTACGCGGAATGCGAAAAACGTATATGGAAACTCCTTTATGGACATACGGCGAACCTCATCGCCCAAACAGTAGGGCTGCCGCCGATATGCTTATAAAATAAAATAGGAGCGTTTCCAATCAGACATACGTATCCCGTTCCGCCCCGCCCTCCGGCAGAGCCGCACTTGCATCGACATATCGAAATGGATAAGCGATGTGGCGTTAGGAATACATGGCGTCTGAATTGGATGCCTCCTTCATGAATTTCAGCGTTAGTCTCCATTATTATAGCACGATTTTTTATCAATGCAATACAAAGAGGATGGGCAAAAGCGGCAATCGATGCTTTCGCGTGAAGCGCCGAGTCTGTCAAAGCTGCGGTAGCAATAAAGAAATCCGCGACATTTCGAGCACGAATCTTTGATTGAACGCGGGGGCGAAAAGCGGCTTGCCGAAATCATTTTCATGCGCGGCTTGCGCCACTTCCGATGGACTTCGTCCCTTTCCCGCTTTCTTTTTTTTCTTTGCCGTTTTCGGCAAAGTGGCCGTTGCCGGCTTCGCGTCGTCGTTCAGAATGATTTTCCCGCCGTTCACCCGGCTTAATATCCCGTAGTAATGGCTTCCTTCCTTCGTAACGACGTAAACCGGCAGGCCGATGAACGGCCTGATCCTCTCCTCGTTGATTTGAGCGATAGGGTCCATAAAATCGTCCGCAACCTCCCGGGAATCGTATAGGAAATGCTTTCTTTCCAATACTATTCGCGGAGGCACACATGCGTATGGGTCATTGCCCCTTTGCCCGATGTGCGGAGCAACTTTTTTTCGCGTTATAATAGCGCTCTACTTGTTGATGTGCTAAACTATAGAATTAGCAGCTTTGTATTCAAACAAGCTCCAAATCACAAATTACATTAACATATAAAGGAATGAATGATGGCGAATGAACGAAAATGTAAAAAATGAAATACAGTACGATAACCGGGCCGTTTTCCTTATTTTCGGGGCGACGGGAGATTTGGCGCGCCGCAAATTGTTTCCGGCGTTTTACAGCCTTTACCGCGAAGGAAAGCTGGGGGAACATTTTGCGGTTGTCGGTTTGGCGCGCCGTCCCCGCACGAACGAGCAGTTCCGCGACGACGTGTATCAATCGATAAAAGAATTCGCGCGTTATCCCGCGGGGAGCGAAGACGAATGGAACAAATTCGCGGAGCACTTTGAATACATGTCCCTGGACATTAACAACGTGGACGGTTTTCGGGATTTGAAACAGATGACGGAAAGGCTGGACGGGAAGTTCGGCATACCGGGAAACCGGTTGTTCTATCTGGCGCTCGCTCCCGAACTGTTCGGCGGCGTCGCCCGCAATTTGCGCGAAGGCGGCGTGCTGCAAACCGACGGCTGGCACCGTCTCGTTATCGAAAAACCGTTCGGATATGATTTAAAGTCGGCGGAAGCGCTTAACAAGCAAATCCGCGAAGTGTTTACCGAAGATGAAATCTACCGCATCGACCATTACCTCGGCAAAGAGATGGTGCAAAACATCGAGGTGATCCGCTTTGCCAACGCCTTTTTCGAACCGCTCTGGAACAACAAATACATATCCAACGTGCAGATTACGCTGAGCGAGACGGTAGGCGTGGAAGAACGAGGCGGATATTACGATCATTCCGGCGCCCTGCGCGATATGGGTCAAAACCATATGCTGCAGATGGTGACGATGATCGCGATGGAGCCGCCGAGCCGGCTTCAGCCCGAAGACATCCGCGACGAGAAAGTCAAGGTGCTGCGCTCGCTGCGCGCGTACGCCTCGCCGCAGGACGTGCGCCGCAATGTCGTGCGCGGCCAATATGCGGAAGGATCGGTGGGCGGAAAGGCGCTGCCGGCATACCGGTCGGAGCCGAATGTAAGTCCCGAATCGAACACGGAGACGTATTTCGCGGCCAAAGTTTACGTGGACAATTTCCGGTGGGCCGGAGTGCCGTTCTACATCCGTACCGGCAAGCGGCTTCCGGTCAAGACGACGGAAGTCGTCGTCGAGTTCAAAAACATGCCGGAAAACGTTTATTTTACCCAGAAGACGAAGCTGGAGCCGAACCTGCTTGTGATTCGGGTACAGCCGATGGAAGGCATTTATATTAAAATCAACGCGAAAAAACCGGGTTCGGAATGGGCCATCCTGCCGGTGGCGATGGATTTCTGCCAAAGCTGCCAGGTCGGCATCAATACGCCGGAAGCGTATGAACGGCTTCTGTACGACGCGGTTCGCGGCGATTCCACCTACTTTACCCGCTGGGATGAAGTCGCGCTGTCGTGGCAGTTCGTGGATCGCATAGCGGAAGCGTGGGCGCAGGATTCCGCCGATCTGCAGTTTTATCCGGCCGGATCGTGGGGGCCGGAAAAAGCCCATCAGCTGCTCGCCGAGGACGGGTTCAAATGGTGGCCGGTCAACGGGCAGGACGAAGGCGAAGTCGTCTGGGTGACGAACCGCGCGTAGCCAGTCGGAAACAAACCGGAACGAGGAGGCAGCAGGTCAATGTTCAAAATATACGACATTTCGATGACGATTCGCGAAGATATGCAGGTATACAAAAATAAAGCGGAAAAAAAGCCGTCGATTCAGACGATGCAGGATTTCACGAACGCCAAGGCGTTCGAATCGAGAATCAGCCTCGACGCGCACACGGGTACGCATCTGGACGCGCCGCTGCATATGATCGAGGGCGGCGAAACGATTGAAACGATTCCGCTCGAGGATCTGGTCGGCACCGCCCGCGTGCTCGATTTGACCGGAGTGGAGGACGGAGTGGGCCGAAGCGATTTGGAGCCGCACGGCATCCAGCGCGGCGAATGGATTTTGCTGAAAACGAGGAACTCGTTCTCCGAGGAATTCGATTTTAACTTTGTCTATCTTAAAGAAGACGGCGCGCAATATTTGAAAGAGCTGCAGGTCAAAGGCGTCGGGACGGACGGTCTCGGCATCGAACGCGCCCAGCCGGATTACGGCACTCATAGGACGCTGTTCCGGAACAACATTCTCATTGTGGAAGGACTGCGCTTGAAGGATGTTCCGGCCGGAACGTATTTTATGGTCATCGCGCCGCTCAAGCTGCACGGCATCGAAGCGGCGCCGGCCCGCGCCTTTTTGCTCGGCAAGTAGTGAGCGATGGCATCGCCGTGCAATAGATTGCCGCACGAATACCGGATTCAAGAAAGGGACTTGTGCCGACGGTTGGCGCAGTACCCTTTCTTTGATATAAACCGATAAATTCCGGTTCAATGGAAGGTTGCCCTGGGAGCCGATTGGATTTCATCCAATGAAAATTGGAGGATTTCGCAGTTTCGTCCGGTGCTGTTGGAAAAAGTCCAATGTTCTGAAGCGGAAACGGGGTGAAATGCCTCCAAATGGAGAAAACCGCTGGATAAAATCCAGCGGTCGGCCGTTATCCATACCCAATCAAGATGTTTCCATTGGACGAAATCCAATAGCACGTTTTTGTTGCATGGCGGCAGAAGCCCGTTTCACCCTATCCGGCGGCAAGCGGCTGCCGGGAGGCGTATACTGTTCCATGGAGAGGAAGGGAGAACCGTCATGGACCGGAAAGCCGTTGTTGTTCATTACGACGCGTTTACAACCGTTCCCGGAAAAGGGAATCCGGCCGGAATCGTCTTCGATGGCGGCAACTTTACGGAAGACGAAATGCAGCGGATCGCCGCGAACGTCGGATTCAACGAGACTTCTTTCGTGCTGCCGTCGGACAGAGCGGATGTGCGCATCCGCTATTTTACGCCCGGACACGAAATGAACTTGTGCGGACACGCGACGATCGCGACGATGACGGCGCTGCGCGAGCGGGGGAATTTTGCCGGGACGGACACCGTTCGTATTGAAACGAAGGCCGGAGTGCTGCCGGTATCGTTCGGGAGCGGCGATCCCGCCACGGTGACGATGCGGCAGGCTGCAGCGCAATTTGTCGAGTATGACGGCGATCCGGCCCGGCTCGCCGAAGTCATGGGGCTGAATGTCGGCGATCTGGACGGGAGTCTGCCCGTTGTGTACGGCAGCACGGGAACGTGGACGCTGCTCGTCCCTATAAGGAGCCTCGACGCGTTTCAGCGCATGTGTCCGCGGAGCGATCTTTTCCCGCAGGTGCTGCCGGCGATGCCGAAAGCTTCCCTGCATCCGTTTTGCCTGTCGGCATACGACGCGGCGTGCGCCATGCATGCGCGCCATTTTTCTTCTCCGTATTCGGGCACGGTGGAGGATCCGGTTACCGGCACCGCGTCCGGCGTCATGGGTGCGAACTGGATACGATACGTCCATCCGGAGCGGACAGAAGCCCGCTTATGGATCGAGCAGGGGACGGAGATGGGCAGGGAAGGAAAAGTAGGCGTGCATGCCGCGAAAAATGCGGACGCGATTGAAGTGAGCATTACCGGAACGGCGGTGTATGCCGGAACGTTTGAAGTGGCAATATGAGAACAGTGAAGCGTAATGAAGCTAACGGAAGGGAAGGCTTGAATGAGTAAATCATTAACCGATACGATACGGGAAGAAGTTCGCAAAAGGCGAACGTTCGCGATTATTTCGCACCCGGACGCGGGGAAAACGACGCTGACGGAGAAGCTGCTGCTGTTCGGCGGCGCGATTCGTCTCGCCGGCGCGGTCAAGGGGCGGAAGGCGGCCAAGCACGCCACCTCCGACTGGATGGAGATCGAGAAACAGAGAGGCATATCCGTAACGTCCAGCGTCATGCAGTTCGATTACAAGGGACATAAGGTCAACATTCTCGATACGCCGGGCCACCAGGATTTCAGCGAAGACACATACCGCACGCTGACGGCGGCCGACAGCGCGGTCATGCTGATCGACTCGGCCAAAGGCGTGGAAGCGCAGACGAAAAAGCTGTTCCAGGTTTGCCGCATGCGCGGCATCCCGATTTTTACGTTCATCAACAAATTGGACCGCGAAGGGCGAAACCCGTTCGACCTGCTCGAAGAGATCGAGCAGGTGCTCGGCATCCGCTCCTACCCGATGAACTGGCCGATCGGCCAGGGAAAACAGCTGTGCGGCGTCTATGACCGGCAAAAAACGCAGGTCGAGCTGTTTCAAGGCGACGATCACACGCAAATCAGCGTGCGTCCGGTCAGCGGCTACGACGATGAGATCATCAAAGAAATGGCGGGAGATTATTTATACGAGCAATTATGCCAAGATGTCGAGCTGCTTGACGTGGCCGGGGACGAATTCGATCTGGAGAAGGTAAAGCAGGGATTGTTGACGCCGGTGTTTTTCGGCAGCGCGATCAACAATTTCGGCGTGCAGACGTTTCTGGAAAACTTTTTGGCGCTCGCCCCGCCGCCCGCGCCGCGAAAAAGCACCGCCGGGCCGATCGAACCGACGGACGGGAAGTTTTCCGGCTACATTTTTAAAATCCAAGCGAACATGAATCCGGCGCACCGCGACCGCATCGCTTTTTTGCGCATATGCTCGGGCAAATTCGAACGCGGCATGACGGTCCGCCATGTGCGTGCGGGCAAAGACATCAAGCTGTCCCAGCCGCAGCAGTTTTTGGCGCAGGATCGGGACATCGTGGAGGAAGCGTATCCCGGTGATATTATCGGACTGTTCGATCCGGGCATCTTCCGCATCGGCGATTCGCTCTGCCAGGGCGGGAATGTCGAATTCGACGAGCTGCCGACATTTTCACCCGAATTGTTTTGCAAAGTCACCGTGAAAAACGCGTTGAAGCACAAGCAGTACCAGAAAGGGATCGACCAGCTGACCGAAGAGGGGACCGTTCAGGTGTTCCATACGATTAGCGGCTTCGACGAGACGATTCTCGGGGTTGTCGGCCAACTGCAGTTTGAAGTGTTCGAATACCGGATGAAGGCCGAATATGGCGTCGATATCGAGCTGCACCGGCTGCCTTACCAGTTTGCCCGCTGGGTCGTCGACGATAACGTCGATCCGGGGAAGTTCCGCGTCAACTCGATACTCGTGAAAGACAAAAAAGGCCAGTATGTCGCTTTGTTTGAAAATGAGTATGCCATGCGCACTGCTGCGGAGAAAAATCCTACGGCGAAATTTTTGGAGAGTGCGCCGTAACGTTCTCTGGAAAGTGCGCCCTTACGTTTCTCGTCTCTTGGTGGAAGCTGTTTGTATCGTAGAACAGCCGGGCGTATCCGGGACCATCGCCCCGCACTGCTTATAACGCAGAGCGGGGTGATGTTTACTCTGGACAACATCCGAGGCCGCTGTGAAGTGTTGTTCAGAGTCGGGCTGCGCGTTAGTGCATGAAGCGGCAAAACAAGTTTATAAACAAAATGAATTTCAGCCCAACAATTACGGTTTAGGTATCCGTACGAATGCAGAGTTGGGGTTGTCGCCCCTTCTGCCGAAAACTACGTTTGCACTTTGTGGAAGAGGATTGAATGTCGCTATAATTGTACCGGATTATGACCTTATCGTGATGCGGACAAGCCGGATCGCGAGTCTGGATATGCAGCAGTTTACTTTTGAGTTTGCGGAGAGGGTAGCGGCGCTAATTCGATAATCTTTTATTCGCGGCGATTTTGGATACATTGCAAGAGAAAGCAAACCCACCATAACCCCCCCTAACGTTAACGGTACAGGTGGGTTTTGACATTCTACTCGCGCAATATACAACGCGAACCATGTCAGCTCAAATATCGTGAAATGATATTTTTGTATACTTCTTTCGGTCTTAACCCGACCAGTTTCTCTACCGGTTGGGCGTCTTTGAACGCGATGACCGTGGGCATGGACATAATCCCGTATTCGGCAGCGACGGACGGGGATTCGTCCACATCGATTTTCAGTATTGTAACGGCTTCGCCATATTCATCGCTCAGTTCCTCAAGTATGGGCAGTAAAGTTTTGCAAGGGGGGCACCAAGGTGCTCCGAATTCCGCAACAGTCACTCCCCGAACGTTGACATGGCTCACAAAATCAGCATCGGTCACACTTTTCAACATCGTTCTCTTCCTCCTCAAGTTGGGGATTTTCCAAAAAGATGAAATGAATTCGTTCTTCCAAATTTGCTTTTATCCTCGTAAGAAGTTGAATTTGTTCGTTTATTTCCGCGAGCTTTTTCTTATATACGGGCAGCACTTCTTTACAGAACGCTTCTTTATTTTTTAACACGCAGTGCAGAAAGCCGGAGATTTGTTCTGTCGATAGCCCGAGCTCCAGGTAAAACTTAATCGTATTGACTTGTTCCACCGCCAGATTGTGATAGTCCCGGTAACCATTGTCCAGCCGGGCGGACGTAATAAGCCCCTGCTGCTCGTAATATCGCAAGGAACGGACACTTACTCCGGTGCGTTTCGACAGTTCGCCGATTTTCAAAAACCCACCTCCTTGTAAGGGTATGGGTTCATTATAAACCTTGACATCAATGTTAGGGTCAATAGAGTCGTAAAAAAACATTTACAGGGGAACATTTATTCGCTATGCTGGAAGTATACAACATTCCGAACTTTAATGAGGTGGATGAGATGGGACGTGTCGTTTCATTTGAACTGAGCAGCCAGGATCCTGAACGCGCGAGGAAATTTTATTCGACGGTTTTCGGTTGGAAGATCGCCGATCCGAACTGGGATTATTGGCCGGTCACGACCGGACATGCCGACAAGCCGGGAATCGATGGCGGAATCGGCCTAGGCCCCGTCGATTATCCTCACGGTACCCGCATTTTGATCAGGTGGACTCGATGGATGCCGCCATTTCCAGTTCCAAAGAGAACGGAGCCAGGGTTTTAAGAGACAAAATGGAATTTGACGATTTCTATCTGGCCTATCTGGTCGATCCGGTCGGCCTGTGCTTCGGTCTCATTCAGCCCAAGAAGTAACGGAAGCTGAAGGAATTGGCTTTGAATCAACGTCATTTATCATGGAGGAATGAACCGATGGAAATTGTGGACAAAAGAGAGCCTGGGCAAAAGCTGTATGTAAAAAATTCCGACATCTCCGAATCCGAGTTTATCGACTGTTACGCGGAGAAGCTTACATTTCAAAATGTCTCCCTTCCCCATCTGTCCGTCTCTTGCGCAAATTTAGGAGGAAGTTATTTTAACGACATCTGTTTTGCGGGAAGCAAAATCACTGACGCGAATTTGTCCGACTTTGAAATTGACGGGGCGCAGATGGGGGGAGCGTATATCCATAATATCGGCATGCCTCCCGAGGGACATCCTGCCTATGACCCGAATCGTACGGAACAACGACCGTTAAAGTTCGAGTCCTGCAACTTCAAGGGAAGCACGATTCATGATTGCGACCTGCGAAACGTGGCCATCACTCATTGCGATATTGACGGATTAACAATTGACGGAATCGATATCGCAAAACTGATTGAGGAATATAAGAAAAAAAATGGTGGACAGCATGATTCAAATTCAACCGATTCATGAACGAAACCGCCAAAGCGTGGTGGAACTCATCTCCCTTCACTGGGGCTCGCCAATCATGGTGACGAGGGGCAAGATTCATCATATCGATCGGCTGCCCGGATTCGTTCTTGTCGATGAGACGGAAAAGATAGTCGGACTCATAACGTTTGCGGTAGAAAACAAGGAGCTGGAAATCATCTCCCTCGACAGTTTGGCGGAAAACAAAGGGTACGGAAGTTTACTGGTGGATGCGGTCAAGAACTATGCCAAACACCACAACATAAACAGGATTTGGCTGATTACGACGAACGACAACGTTCGCGCCATCCGGTTTTACCAAAAAAGAGGATTCAGAATGAGCGGACTGTATTTAGGCGCGGTGAACGAAGCGCGCAAAATCAAACCGGAAATTCCGCTCATCGGCTTTGACGGTATTCCCATTGAACACGAAATTGAATTTGAAATGAGGCCGGTTCCTTAGCCGAAACCGGCCAAAGCTCTCGCATATTCGAACGGGGTGGCGGCCACTTTGAATACCGTCTGCCTGTCGTTGATCGAAGAGAGCGGCCATTTGTGGCTACGCAGGTCACCGATCTCCGCCAGCCACACCTTTACGTTTTCGTCCACGATAAGATCAATGCCCAGTTCCGCGTAATGCCCGGCGCATCGATCAAGGATTTTGCAGGCGGAAATGCAAAGATCCGTCATTTCCTGTTCTTTCAAGAATATGTCCCGTTCGTTCAATGAAAACCCTGTTCTCAATGCTTGCTGTCCGGTAAGCGCGATGCGTGACCGGTTCAAGCCGGCAGCGATGCCTGCTGCGCCCCCGATACGGGCTATCATGCCCGAACAGCTCCAATGCTTGGAACCGTCTTTTTGCATGAGGACTCGGAAATCCATGCAGCGATTCGCATGCCCCGTCGCCGGAACGGCCTGCTGCACAATATACTCTTCGCTCGATAGGAGGCCGTGCAGAAACTCCGACGCCTCTTGTTTCGAGTCAAAGCACGTTTCCATCGCTGAACTGTCGATGAAACGATATCCGCCGTTTGACGGATCCACTTTGAAGAATGGGCCGGCTTTTCGCCTATCCGCCGGTTTGACGTAGACGGATCCGTACAAAGCCAGCATGTCGTCCAAATTGCGCATATGACGCAGCGGTTCTGTGTACAGCAAATGCTCGCGAAAGGGGGGATAGGGGGACAGATACTGCCACAGTTCCCACCGATTCCATAAACGGGTGTTAAACATGTGATGGCCAAATTCCGCGATCAGCTCATCGTACTGCGGCGTGGTGACTTCTGCGGTTCGGTAAACGACGTCCGGATATGGAAAAACGCCATATTTCCACGGGGCATTCTCTTCCTTCGCGGACGAATCATAGAAGCAGCCTTCGATGGTTTTGTCGGATCGGTGAATTCCGTCTGCCGCGCAAATATAAACAAGTCCTCCCCGGTTCAGACCGCTGCCGAAGCAGCTTTGATACTCCGCTAAGGCCGCGGGCGTCATCTCGTTTTTATTCGTGAAGGCGAGAAAGGCGATCACCGGACCGATATGCAGTTCCCTGCCGTGGAGCGCCGCTTCGTACGGGAGCCGATCGGGCAGTTCGAAGGGGAGTTTCATCTCGCTCGATAATCCAATCGCATGGTCCGGCAATTCGTTATGGATTCTCACTTCAACTTCGCTTCTCCATGCTCCGATTCGTATAAGGATGCGTCTCGGCACCGCTTCCGTTCGGTTACTGAACGATTCGGGAAGATAGAGGAGATTCGCTTTGCCGCCGGGAATCCGTTCGATACGCATGGTCATCACAACTCCTCCGGAAATCCGGCAAGTCTTTTGGCATAGAGCATATTCATCAGCTTGATTCGATAAAACAATGGCCGGTCGCCGATATCCAGAGCGAACAGCGGACTCGGGTTCAAGTTGTTTATTTCGATAATCCAGATCCTTCCCCGGGTGTCGACGGCGATATCGATGCCCAAATTTCCGCAGTGCACCCCGAATTTTTCGATGCATTGGGCGGCTTCCAGGGCGATGCGCGACATTTCTTTCCGCCACCGGAACACCTCTTCGGAGGAAAGACCGAGCCTTTTTTCCAGCGTCCATTCTCCGACTTCGGCGGTGGCGCCCGCCAAAATATTCGTCACAATGCTGCCGCGCTGCCCGTATTTGGCGACCAGGCACATATCGTTCCAAACCCCCGCCTGATTCTTCACCATAACGATGCGGAAATCAATTTTCTTTCCTTCGCATGAAATGAGATCAAGCGCTTGCTGTGCAATATACTTCTTTCCTTTGAGCCGGATTTTGAAAAATTCGGCCAGGTCCAACACATTGGACAAAACCGTCTCGCGAGGAACGCCGTCTTGATGCTCATCGATTTTCAGATGGTCCTCCGTTTTCGTCACCTGGAAAATTCCCGCCCCCATGCTTCCGTTCAGCGGTTTTACATAGATTTGCCGGTGAAGCTCCAGGAACGATTCAAGTTGAGCCGGCGTTCTGCAAAGGATGGTGTCGGGCAAATGACGCTCTAAGCCGGGCGCTTGACTTAGCCACCTGTACATTTCCCACTTGTTAAACACGTAGCTGTTAAACATGCGGCCGCCGAAAACCGTCTGAAAATGATTTCTCCAACGTTTGTCAACATAAATGATTTTAAACACCGCGGCCGGATACGAAAAAACGCCCTGATCCCATTGTTTCGTGTCGGGGTTATAAACATATCCGTCTATCGTATGTCGGGCCGGATCGGTGCCTTCCAGCGAAAAAGCGGTTACCGCTCCGCCAATATGAGCGTAATCGTATAAGTAGTTCGCTAAAGGCTGCACGATCTGCTCCAAACCGCTCTTCTTGGATGCGGCAAGAATGCCGATATAAGGTCCGAACACAATTTCATTGCCCGCCGCTCTCATCTCGTAACGACCGCTGAGCGGGATTCTTAACGATTCAATGATGCCGGCGGACAATTTGACTTCGTTTTCGTGGATTCTCGCCGATGTTTTCACGATAATCTCCAGCGCTTGAATGCCAAAACGAAGAAACCATTTTTTCAGTGCCGGTATGTTTTTTCGTTTTGCGGTATCGGGGTGAATGGTCAAACCGTTTTGATCCTGCAGGTCTACAATGATTCTATATTGAGGTTCCATCGCTGTCCTCCCATCCGAAACCGGCAACTGATGCGGAATAAAGAACGGGTTCATAGCATATTTGCCGGTAAATGCGCTCATCCAACGTTTTGAACCCTTTAAAAGTCGGGCGGACATTGGCTTCGATAAACCAGTAATGCCGCTGGCGGTCAATGGCGATATCCAGCCCGAATTCAGCAAAACATAATCCGGTTCTGTCCATCATTTCGCAAAATTCCATGGAAATCTCTCCGATGTCTTTGGCGACTTGAACCGGGTCGGCTTCAGCGCCGAAGGCCAGTTTCAGAGCTTCGTCCAGAGCGAGCGCTCTGCCTCCATTGCTAATGTTCGTAACCTGCTTGCCTGCTCCCGCAAGGCGGCACTCGATGCCGTTGCATACCCAGCGGTTCATCCGGTTTTTTTGCATCACCACCCGTATATCCCAAGGAGTCCCGTCGATTCGCGCCAAATCCAAATGGGGCTGGACGATATAGTCGCGCCGCAAATATTGGCCTTCCTCCAAATATTCCTTCAATCGCGATGCGGGTATCCTGAAGTCGGTTAACCTCCGGTAATCATGAATTTCCACAGTTCCGTCACGCGTGGACGAGAGAATCGAAATTCCTCTTCCTCTTGAAAGCTTGGCAGGTTTCAGGATCACTTTTGAATATTTGTCGAGGAACGCCGGCAAGCTGTCAACGGTTAATAACGCGGTTTCCGGCAAATACGGCTGAAGAATGCCGTTCTCCTTCAGCTGATTATACAGCTCCCATTTGTCAAACCTTACCGTATTAAATACTTTCCAGTTCACCCGATCGCCGCATTCGTTGACGAAATTGTTCCTGGCATTGAAGCCTCTTCGATAAACGACCGACGGCAGCGGCAATTTGCCGTACTGCCACTTTTGGCTCGCGTAGTCGAAATAAAGGCCGTAAATGCACATCTCTTTCCAGCTGACGGAGCACTGTCGGAACGCGATGAAAAGTCCGCCCACTTGTTCATAAATCCCCATCGCATCCGTTAGCTCCCTCAATCGCCGGTCATGGTAATAATAGTGCTGATCGCCAAGCAAAAAACCGATGACCGGACCGATATGAATCGTTGTATCGGTACAGCGCATCCGGTAGGTGGCCGACTCCTGAATCAACAGCTGATCGAAGGCATGGGGCGAAAACCGGAACAGGGCCGGTTCATGAAACTGGTCCCCTTTCCATTCCGGGATGGAGCTTAACGTCTGCACTTCGATGTCGATTTCTTTCTGCCCGAAAATGAGTTTGGTTTTTGATTTCAATCGGTTTGCCAGAGACTCGGATACATACAAGACAGATGGGGAATGTTCAACCGGATTCGTGTCGCCGGTCTGAACTTTTATCCATGTCATCGGCCGCACCCTTTCCCGTTGCGTTGTTGTTCCTAAGAAACAGCAGGTAATGAAAGGCCCGATCCAGAAGCTCCATCCGGATCTTGGAATGGCGGAAGAAGTAGGGATCTTGTTCAAAGCCGCCGACATGCACAAGATAAGGACAGCCATTCCCGTCAAATATATAATCCAAGGTGCAGCTTCCCAGGACGGGGATGTGAAAATCCAAAAATCCGCCGATTCGCAAAGAAATATCGGCCAGCCTCTGCCCGATTTCACCGGTTTCGTTGGAAAAACGCCCCTTCAGTATCCAGTTTAACGGCGTGTCATAGTAAGTGCTTTCGGAGAATATGCCGCGCTTTGCCGCCATGGCCGCGACGGCCCATTCGCCGTCCATGCCCTTCTGCAGGCAGACCCGGGCTTCCAGCGGCCTTTCTTCCCATGTCAAACAATCGATTCCCTTCATCAGAACATGACTTTTGCCGCCTGCCATTTTTTTGACATACTCGGGAAGATCGTCCATTCCGCACAACTGCCCGTTTGCACCGAGATAAATCATGCAGTCGTTTTGCCGGATTTTTTTGATGACAACCGCTTTTGGGGAATGAAACGTATTTTCCGAAAGGAGAAACAGCGCGTCGAACTTATCGATATATTCGGACAGCGTAGATTCTTCAAGCGGCGCCGAAGGCAGAAGAAATTGATGCGAGCCCGGTAAAGAGGCTAACATTTCGAAAACGATGTCTTGAATGAACCGGTTAATGGGATTGATGACCGTCGCAGTTTCCAGTTTTCTCAGGTTCCTCATTTTCTCGATGTGATCCGCGGTGGTATGCAGAGCGAAATTATACATCCATGAGGGGAGCTCGCAACGTCCCTGGCTTATCCGGTCACTTGCGATGATCGCGCCATCTGCGGTTTGCTCTTCCAAATCCAGATGTTCTAGTGAAAACAAAACGGTTCGAACGTCATATTGCGCGGATAATTGCCTGAACCGTCCCATCATGTTGTCCATATCATGCAGCGGCTTCTTTGTATCGTAAATAAAGCCGAGATGAACGGTTTCGGTTTTCACGGCATTCACCTCTTCTCTTCCATCGAGGCCGGTTCAATACTGTATCTTATGAACTGTTCTTGCATTGGTGTATGGACCCTCCCAATAGGAGCGAGTCCCGGCTGGCCGGGATACAAGGTATGGCCCACGGTTCAAGGAGACGGGAATGCCCGGCATCATGGATACGGAGCCGCAGGCATAATTATCGGCTTTTGCGGGGGAAGCACGTATCGCTTCGGAATGACCGGACCCTGGTCAGCATGTCCGTCCATCGTTTGTCCCGGCGTCCAGGAACCTTCCGGCAAAATTCGCCGGGCGGTATGGAAATGTTCGCCATACCAGCGTTTGAATCCGGTGATGATGCCGATGGCGGTAGGAGCCCCTTTCGATGTGCCGATGACTGCGGGTTTTCCGTTGAGCCGACCCATGTAGATGGCGACATGGCCGATGTAACGTTTGCCGCCCGGCCGCGCTTTCCACCACGTAAATATATCGCCCGGCCGAACGTTTTCCAATCCCCTCAGACGGTACAACCCATACTCGTTTTTCTGGTAAACGCCGGGAATCGCGGTGCCGACCTGATCGTATTTTTTGCTGACACCCGTCAGATGAAAGCCGAAATCGCCGTAGACCAGTTTCGTAAACCCCGAACAATCGACGACCCCGCAGAAACGGTAGGAGTTTCGGCCGCTTCCGTATACGGTGTATCCATGCTCCATATACCATATCGCCCGTTCAACGATCTGATCGGCAAGACTTCCCTTGATGTGCTTATAACTTTCCCGGTATTGATCCACTTTCACGGCTTCATGTCGGATGTAGCTTTCAGAATTCGCTTTGTATTTGGCGATGGCTGCTTCCGTCATCATCGAGACATAGGAAACCGGCATCATTCCGCCTCCCGGGAATGAAATTGGATCAGAAACGGTTGTTCCGCTTTATTCAAGCATTTCAAAATTCTTTCTTTATACGTTTTCCAGCGGACCTTCCGCAGCGCCTCGTCTACGGTAAAATAGCCTGCGTCCGACGTATCGTCGCTCGCTTGTAATTCGCCGCTTACCGGAGCGCCCAGAAAGAGTACCGTGCAGCTGCTGTTGTCGATATCTTGAGCGATTCCGCAAAAATGGGCCAATCGGATATCGATGCCGGACTCTTCCTTGACTTCCCTGATCGCCGCCGCCTGGATCGATTCGCCTTCTTCCACGTATCCCCCCGGAAATTCCCAGCCCCGTTGCCGGTTCCTTACCAAGAGGATCTTGTTCTCGCTGTTCACCACGGCCACCGAGGCGGCTAAACTATGTTTCGGAACCGCCAACCGTGCCACTCCTTCCCGCGCCATGGCCGATACTTATCAAATATTCTTCAAGCAGTTGTACGAACGATTCCATGTCCTTCGGAGTAATATCTCCGATATTGGCTACCCTGAACGTTCGGTGTCCGTCCAGCTTGCCGGGGTATATGGTGTATCCGCGGTGATAAAAGTAATCGTGCATCTGTTTAAAATCATAGCCGGGGGCGTCAGGCTCCAAAACGGCCGTTATGATTCGGGAATGATGCTCTTTCTTCACCAGATGGGTTAAACCGAGCCGAGTAATCCCGTCAATCAATACTTGCCATGACCTGGAGTATCTTTCATACCTGTTCGGCACTCCTTCCAGACACGTCTCCACGATGGCCTGCTTCAGCGCATACAGTGTCTGCACCGGCGGGGTGAACCTCATCTGCTTCGTTTCTGAAAAATGCTTATACTGCGCATAAAGATCAAGATAAAAATTTCGGGGGCGGTGGCGGCCGCCCGTTTCCAGAAGCTCCTTTCGCGCGATGACAAATCCGACTCCGGCCATTCCTTGCAGGTTTTTATTGGAAGACGCCGCAAGATAACCGATATTCATGGCCTCCATATCGATCGGGATCGCTCCGAAGGAACTCATCGCATCGACGATCATGTGAATCCGGTACGTTCTGCACAGACGCCCAATCGATCCGATGTCGTTCAGGAGACCTGTGGATGTTTCGCTATGGACTACGGCCAGATGGGAAATGTTGCGCGCGGACTTCCGGATGGCGGCTTCCAACGAGGCAAGATCCAAGGCTTCGTCAGAGGCGCTTTGATATTCGATATAATCCAACCCGTAGGCTTCGGCAATCTGGCACATGCGTTTGCCGTACGCGCCATTATTGACGATGAGAACCGCATCCGCGCCGGCAACCGAACTGAGAATCGATTCCACGGCCGCCGTTCCGGATCCCCCGAACAATACGGCGGCATATCGCTCGGGATCCGCGACAAATCGGACGAGTTCGGCGGAAATGAACTGCATCACATCGCCGAATTCTTCTTCTCTTGGGCAGATGTCGGGCACGATTTGCGCGTATTTGACGGTATCCGTCGTTGTCGCGGGCCCCGGATTGAGCAGTATATTTCTTTTTACCGGAACAACGGCGGCCGTTTCTTTTGCTTTGATGAAGGGATAAATCACATGCTTTGCGCGATGCCAATGATGCTCGTCGTCGATCTCGCACCAGGCCAAATCGTTCAGCTTATGGACGGTTATGCCGTTGTTTTTGGCTATGCCGGCAAGCGCGTACTCATAACCGAGCTCAGGGTGACGTTCCAGATTGTGCGCGGCATAGCCGCACATCGCTTGGAAGGTGCCGTAGGAAATTTTGGTAATCCCGACGAATTCCGCATAGACACGGTTCAAGTCCTCTCTTCTTTTCGACAAATTGACCAGCAGATGACGCTCGTCGGTTTCGATGAACACTTCGTCGTTAGAACGGCACGGCTCGCCGCCCAGAATCACATCCGGCGCCGGATGCCCGATGAGGGTATCCAGCGCTTTTTTTTCGTAGATCAGGTCGCTTTCCAGAAGGAGAAAATCGTCCGCAATCCAGTCCTTTAATTTCATCAAAGTATACAGGCTGCCTGTTCTTTCGTACTCGCGGTTAAGGACGCATCGAATTTGCGGATACTGCAGGGCGAGACGCTCGAACGCTTCCGCCAAATAGCCCGTCCCTATGAAGATCCGTTCCATTCCCGCCTCGAGCAGTTTGCAAACGGACTCCTCCACGATGGGCTTTTGATCCAACACCAACAAGCCTTTAGGCCGGCGTTTCGTTCTCTCAAGCAGCCGGGCGCCCATTCCCGCCGCCAATATCACTGCGGTTTTAACCATCGAGAAACACCTTCAGTCTTTCTTTGATTTCATGGGGTTTCATTTTCGGCCGGCCAAGATCTTCTGTGGAACCTTTCGCAATTTTCAAATACAGAAACGTCAGTTCTTTATTCAGCTGCCAGCTTCGGATGCGCGACTCCAATTCCGCCAGGTTATGAACGTAAATCGAATGCGTATAGCCGCAAGCGGCCGCAATGTCGACGAAGTTTACATTGTGCGATACGGTGCTTTGGCTTCCTGTCGAATCATGCGTGTGATTATCGAGAAGGATGTGCAGCATGTTCGGCGGGGCGTAACAGCCGTTCGTGGCCAGGCTTCCCATCCGCATGAGCAGCGCTCCGTCCCCGTCGATTACGACGATGTCCTTGTCTTTTTTGATGAGCGCCATTCCAAGCCCCAGGGAACTGACGCAGCCCATGGAACCGACCATGTACAGATTGTTCGGGGCATCCCCGATCTCGTACAGCTCGCGTCCCGTTTTGCCGGTCGTAGCCAGCTGCACGGTGCTGCCGTTCTTTAATGCATCAATCGACCGCAGCGCTTCAATTCGTGTCGGAAGCTGGTCGTCTTTGCTTTTCCCGCTCTTATGCGCGTTCCGGTTTGTCCTTTGTTCCCGTTCCGTCAACGGTTCTGATTCGAACGTGTTTTTTTTCACGACAAAGAAGAAGGTTTGTTGCGCTTCAAAATACGAGTTCGCCTTCAGCAGTTGTCTGTTCGCCGTGTCGAAATCGTCGGACAAATATTCCCACTTGATTTCCATCACATCCAGCATTTGCGTCGTAATGCGTCCCATCAGCTCGTGCTGCGGTTCGTCGGGGATTCCGGGTTCGCCTCTCAAGCTTACAAAACCGAGCATGGGAAGCCTGAACGGATAGTTCAGAGACACTAACGGAGATACGGCGTTCGTTAACCCTGAATTCTGCATGAGAACGACCGGTTTTTTCCCGGCAAGAAAGGCTCCGGCGGCGATCGCAACCGCTTCGCCTTCGTTGGTCGCCGCAATGTAGTCGCAGTCATTGATGGCGTAGTTAATCAAATCTTTTAAAAAAGAACACGGCACCCCGCTGTAAAAATCAAATCCGAGCCTTTTTAATTGTTCGCCGAATCTTTTAGTGCTGATCAAATAAATCACCGGCTTTCTTAAGGTCCCGGATGGTGTCGATATCCAGCCATGAACCTTTGATATATTTGACGGCTATAGGGTGCGTGGCGCTGATGTGGTTAAAAAGATCGGCCATCTCCAGCTGTTTGAAGTCCGGTCTTTGCGATAATTCCGCCAACGCATGTTTCACCACATCGGAGCCTCTCCGGGTCACTTTCCAGAGGCCGATGAATTCCCCTTCGATCTCGTCGGCCTTCAAGTCTTTGGACATGCGGACAAACTGAACGGTACTGGAATAAAGCTTTTTGGAGTAAGGAATATCGGCGGCTACGAAGTCTTTGTCACGGTCTGCGGTTTCGACATCCGCGTCCGCGATGAGGGTAATGTCGTTTGTATCGTTAAGGAGATCGTTGAGAATGTAATTTTTGAAAATAATGTCGCCATAGCTGATGACGGTGTTTTCCTGCAATTGTTCCCTGGCCAGATACAGAGAGTAGAGCTCTTTCGTTTCCGCAAAAAGATCATTGTCTATGACCGTGAAATTCGCGGCGGAAACCTTGTCTTTGGCATAACCTCTCACTACACAAATCTCTTTGATGCCTACCTTGTTGAATTCATCCACCTGTATCGTCAGCAAGGATCGGCCGCCTACTTCGAGCAGCGTCTTCGGAATATCGGCGGTAAGCTCCTCCATGTCGCCCCGGCCTGCGGCCAGTATGACGGCGTTCACTTTCTTCCGGGGAACCGGGAGATATTTTTTCTCCGCCCGCTCCAGCTCTTCCGCTCCCTGCAGCCGGAATACTTCTTCTACCGGAACGATATGCGGTTCGATATTCACAAGGCTCTGCTCCTGGAAAATTTGCCGTGCAGTTTTTTGCATCGCGGTAATCGCCGCCCGGAGATTATGGTTGGCCCAAATCCCGAGGCTGATGCCCAACTGTTTGAATGTTTCCGTCGGAACCGAGTAATATTTGGTCGGCACAATAACGACCGGCAGTCTTCCGCCCCATTCCTTCATGAATGCTTCAATTTCGGCAATGTCGCTTCTTTTGCTGTGGATAAGGACCGCATCGGTTCCCGCTTGACGGTAAGCTTCGGCGCGGCGAAGCGCCTCTCTCAGCCCCCAGCCCGCGATAAACGCTTCCACTCTGGACACGACGACGAAATCGTCATCGGTTTGGCTGTCTTTCATCGCTTTAATTTTGCCGCAAAATTCTTCAATATCCGCAAGCGGCTGCGCTTCCCCGCCGATAAAAGAATTGGTTTTGGGAAATAGTTTATCCTCGATACAAACTCCGGCGATTCGCCGCGACTCCAATTTATTCACAAGCCGTCTGGCGTTGTTAAAGTTTCCGTAACCGGTATCGCCGTCCAGCAATATCGGAATGGAGGAAGCGTCGCTCATAAACTCCAAAACTTCCAGCACCTGTGTCCATGAGGCTTCGTTATTATCCCGCACTCCCATCGACGCGGATATGGACAGTCCGCTGGCCCAAATGCCTTTAAACCCGGCCTCTTCCACAATCTTGGCCGTTAAACCGCTGTGAGCCTCCATAATGAATTCCAACTGGGGAGAACCGATTAAATTTTTTAACTGAGTGGTCTTTTTCATTCACATTCCCTTTCTTTAACGATTTTCAGCTTAAAATTTTGGAATGAGTCCTCGACCATGACGCGATGGGGGATCTTCATCAGCACGATCGCATTGTCGTTTAACAGAGGTTGGAGGATGGGGTAAATTTCCGTTCCGGAAGCGCAAAAATAAACTTTGCCCGGGTCCATTCCGAGTTCGAGGGCTTTTCTGCCGATTTCCCTGGCTTCCTCGCCTACGACAATCAGGAGGTCCACCCCGGTTTCCACCGCTTTTTCCCCGAGCTTGGCATACTCGCGCCGCGCGTAGTCTCCGTCCCCTAATTGGGGCATATATCCGAGAAGAGCGATTCTCGTCTTCGAATCTCCGATCTCTTTCAGCACTTGAAGGGCGGATGCCGCCGAAAGCGGAGACGTATTCCATGTATCGTCAATGACGGTGCATCCGTTCACCCCGGAGCGAAACTCCAAATGTTCCATGATGGGGTTAAACGACGCCAACCGCCCGCAAGCTTCATGGATATCGGCTCCCGCGCTCCAAGCCGCCGCAATGGCGGCCAGAGCATTGTAAACGTTATGGCGGCCGTAACCGGGTACGAAGAGCGGATAGCTTTGATTCTGGTGCCGGAGAGTAAACTGCATGCCACCCGGTCCATAGGAGACATGGTCGGCTTGAAAGTGGCATCCGTCGCTGAAGCCGAAATAGAGGATCATGCCGCCGAACCGGCTTACATCGATTTTTTTGATGTTCTCGTCATCCGCATTCAGGATGAGCGTTCCGTTCGCCGGATCCAAATCGTGCAGTATTTCCGCTTTTGCCTGCAAATAACGTTCCGGAGTTTTGCAACCCACCAAATGATAGACGCCGATATTTAACAAGATCCTGATGTTGGGGGAAAAATATCGGATATAAAACAGGAGATCCCCGGGATAATCGACGCCCATTTCAATCACGGCCGCGTCTGTGGTCTCGTCGATGCCAAGCAGATAGCGGCGGTTTCGATGCCCGCCGTTGAAGCTCTTATAAGTCGAGTGGACGTTATAGCGCGGTTCGAGAATATGTTTGATCATCTCTTTCGTGGTCGTTTTGCCGCAAGTTCCCGTTACGCCTATGATGGGGATTTCAAACAGACTGCGGTAATAGTCGATAAATTTCCAATAAGCTTGATCGGCATCTTTCACTTTGACGACGATCACGCCATCGCTCAAATGGCGGAAATCTTCGGGCTTATTGGTGACAACGGCGGCGGATTTGGCTTTTTGGTATAGACGGGAATCGACCTCCGCTTTTTTATATAAATCAAAGAGCATGGTGTGAGCGCTTATTTTGGAGCGTTTCGTCACGACGTTTTTAATGAGAACATTTCCTTCTCCCTGCACCGGCTGGCCGCCGATATGTGCAAGAATCTCGTTGAAATAAAGCGATCTCATATCAACCCTTCTCTACTTCAATATTTCCGTTAGTTATTTTATACATGTGGCGAAACCATGGTCACAATATTTTTACAATAGGTGCGTCAGGCGATGGCCGGGCGCCATTTTACTAGGCATGGATGGAAATATATAATCATTGGGTTATTTCATCAGTCAGGATATAACGGAATGGAGTATACATGCACCATAGCAATAAACCAATACTTTACAGGATGTGATGAATGGATATGAACAATTTAGAATTGCTGATAGGGCGAGTCGTTCGTATCGACAGGGGCGGACCCGAATCCAGATACGGCAATGTCATAGCGGTAAAGCCGGATCATATCGCATTGCACATTGAAAACGAAGGAGTGGCCTATTACAAAATCGACCATATTAAGAGCATCAGCGTAGACACAAAAGAAAATGCCGATCTTCTCGTTTCAGCGAATAAAAAGGCACCGGCCGTAACCAACGTTATCGATGCCGCTTCATTTCAGGAGGTCATGGGCCAAATGAAATACCGCTGGGTGCAAATTAACCGCGGAGGTCCGGAGAAAGTAGAAGGAGTATTGGTCGAGGTTTCGGAAGAGAGCGCATTGTTGGTTGCCAATAACGAGATCATTAATATTCTCCCGTTCCACATCCGGAATATCAGCTACGGCATCAAGAAAACGCAGCAAGACAACAGCGCCCAGAATGACAAAGACAGCGGCAAGGACAATGATCAGCAGCAAAGCAAGGCCGCCCAGGAACAAAAGAACGATAAGAAAGAGAAACAATCCAAAGAGAAAAAAGAAGGATATCCTTATAAAGTCGTAAGTTAACAGAAGATCACGGACATCTTGCAAGAAGGAACGAACGAGGATGAAAATTCCAGCGAATATGACTGATCTTCGGCCACTTGAATAAACCGTCATCCTTTGATGGTTTATTTTTTTTCAAAGCGGCAGGCCGCTGTATGGGCAAATCCTGCCGCTCTGCGGCATCACCGCCATCAGACGGGAATCGCGAACCAGCTGTACTGCAAAGAAGGAGGATCGGATGCATATGGTTAACGGAAACGTTCTTCATGCGTCTATGAACGAACCGATACGCATTGCCGACGACAAATCGAAATACGGGAAAGTCCGGTTAACGGTCGCAAATCAAGCTCATCGTGCCAACTTCCTCGATTGGTTTAAGAACAAACGGATATGCGTCACCAACGGCACGCCCCAAAACACGACGGGAAGGTTAGTGGACGTCAAAAAAGATCACTGGGTATTGTTGACGGAGGATCATGATTGCCTGTATTTGCAGTCGCAAACTATAAAAAACGTGAAGATCGATAGTTTCGAGGACCATTTTGCCGGACCATTATCCGCCAGCCCCTCCCCGGCTTATTTGGACGCCGACAAGTTCCCCGACATTCTGAAAAAAATGATCTACCGCCGGGTAAACATCAATAACGGCGAGCCTTCCATCATCAGCGGCGTTGTTGTCGGAATATACGGGGATGAAACCGTAGATCTGGTTCATGGCCACGAAATCATTACTGTATTTACCCGCCATATCCGATCGATTGGCTTCTGGAGCGGGACGAAGACGGAAGCGGGGACGAAGACGGAAGCGGGAACCGAGCCGGCGCGGAACGAGGAAGCGGCAGCAACCCGGAACGAGGAAGCCGAAGCAGCGCAGAACCATAAAGAACTTGACGCTCCTGTCCCTGTTTCTGCGCCGGAATCTCCGGCCGCACCGGATGAATTGAAGGTTTACCGGACCGGAAAAAGACGCTATACGGGAAGATCGGCTCCGCACCAAACCGGGTTCCCGATACGGGCTCATGTGTCCGGCAACAAAACTGGAAAAAGGAAAAGGCATAACCGCGCATCCAAACCTTCGGCAAAAGGAAGCGGGACGAACAAGAAATCGACGGATGCCGGGACCTGTAAAAAAACGGCCATGTCCAAAATAACGGTTGCCCGCAACATGGGGAAGGTCATTCTTGCCGATTTTATTTGCACCATCCGTCCCGTTCGAAAAACATCCTGAATGAAAGGAGGCGAAATCCGATGCTTCCATTCCTTGTCATATTCTTGAGCGGGGGCTTGCTGTATTGGGTGCTGAAACCGCCGTCGTCTTTGCATGAAAATACGGACGCGGAACCTTTGAAGCCCATCATGCGGAACCCAGCGTTCCCGTCAAAGACGAAATGGACGAATTTCAAAGAAAACTCTCTTGTCATGACCCGATACCATTTTAGGAACAAAACGGTCAAAAGCATGGCGAGTATGAATGACTGACATTCAGACGCCGCTTGTATATCTTCTGTTCGTTCTTGTGGTATTCTTGGCCGCTTCCTGTATTTTCTTATTCGGAGCGGTTTCCCTAAGCGACATGAAAACGATATTTGGAGTGGTCGGCGGCGCATCTATTACGATGTTATCCGCCATCGTCATGTCGATTGTGCTGGAAAGTGTCGGTTTTTTTCGCTGGTCGGCCTTCAATCTGATCGCGAAGGCAAGAGGATCCGGAATCCTGCTCTTTTGGTATATCAATTTGCTCTGCTTCTTAATGACGCTGTTTTTTAATATCGAGGCAAGCATACTTATCACCACGCCGATTATGATTCAAACCTTTGCCCTGCTGCAATTGAAACCGCATGAGAAAATTCCCTATCTTATCTCCGGCGCTTTGGTCGCGGCGGCCGCCAGTGCACCGATCGGCGCAAGCAGCTTATCGAACCTGATCGGACTTAAAATGGCCGGGTTGGATATGAACACTTATGCCACGATGATGTTTATACCCTCTATGGCGGGAATCGGCTGTATCACGGCGCTTCTTTTTTCTTGCTTCAGGGAAGCTATACCCGTCCGCATCCATACTGGCCCGGCAAGTATGAACGGTCGGATCGAAAGCTTCCCTGACTTTCAAATCAAAAAACTGCCGCACCCTCTGGCCTCGAAATCCGAAAAACAGCCCCCCGTCGACGGCAATATGTTCCGGATCTGCATCGCGATTGTCGTATTAACGCGAATCAGCTTCTTTGCCTTGGCGCCGCTTGGAATTGCTGCGGAATGGCCTGCCGCAGCCGGCGCGATCCTGTTAATCGTCATTCGCTGGCACAAGAAAGGAGTAGGGGCCCTGGATGTGGTAAGGAAAAGTCCGTGGCATATCTTTATACTCGCTTTTGGGATGTACGTGATCATTTATGGTCTGCATAACGCCGGCATGACGACGTTCATCATCCAAATATTCGGAGATACGATTGCACAGGATTCTTTGTACGCGATCCTGATCGCGGGGCTGTTATTGACCGTTCTCTCCAATATTTGCAATCATCTTCCTTCGTTCATGATCGGTACTCTGGCGATCGGAGATATGGGACTGAATCTCCACACCTTCCAGGCAGCTTATCTCGCATGTGTGATCGGCGCGGACATCGGTTCGCTTATGCTTCCGATAGGGACGTCGGCCTCATTCATCTGGCTGCACATCTTAAAGAAGCACCACATCTCTATAGACTGGATCAAATATGTAAAAGTTACGTTTTATGTCATTCCAGCCGGTTTGATTGTAAGCTTGCTCATGCTTTACCTATGGACATTATTTTTTTTCTATGTTTAAAGATTTATAACAGAAAGGAAGGTGTTTGGCAATGGATGCTTTTCAATCGTTCATCGGGAAAACGGTCGAACTGGAAATATCGGGAAATATCGAGCGAGTAGGCCTACTGATCGATTTCGGACCGGACATCCTGGTCATTTTTGACGGAGCGAATTACGTCTATATTCCCTTCGGCCATATTCAAAGTATCCGATGGATACAGAATGGAGCGGAACTTCAATCCGCCCAGCAAGATTCCGCATATTCTGCAGACGGGTTAAAGAATGACAGCAATGAATTAACCTTTCGAAAAATATTAATCGAATCCAAGGGAATGTTCGTTCAAATCTTTGTCACCGGAAACCAGTCCATCCATGGATATGTCACCCATGTTATGCAGGATTATTTTGTCTTTTATTCCCCTGTGCATAAAACGCTGTACATCCCCATGTTTCATTTGAAGTGGCTCTTGCCGTATCCGGAAAACCGGAGCCCTTATTCCGTGAAAACAAACGGTCTGCCGTCGGGCGCGGCTCCGGTGAACCTGGCGCAATCGTTTGAGGAACAGCTCAAAAAGACGGTAGGAAATCTCGTGGTGTTTGATATGGGAAGCAATCCGGATAAAATCGGCTTGATAAACAGCGTTCAGAATCATGTCGTCGAATTGACCACCGCAGACCAAAAACCGGTTTACTGGAATATCCATCATATGAAAACAGCGCATTTTCCCGACCTGTGATGTTCTGATTCACCGGTAAACGGCAACCGGCTCAGGAACGGTTTCATTTCTCTGTTGTATGGTTAGGACGTGTAAGGTATCCTTAATTTGGAAGTCAAGGATGCCTGGCACGTCTGTTTTATTGGGGGCGGATGTAAGTGAGGGGATCGACCTCATTCCCGTCTGCGACGACGAGCAGGCCGACATCGCCTTGGAGCGGATAAGGCAGCTTAGAATCGAGTTGGTGAGCAAATGGGAGCGGGAAGGTTGGAGAACGTCTCTGGATGTAGGCACCCTGCACTTTAAAGCTTCTGAAGCGATGGAATTGATAGAGGCTTCGCAGGAAGATTTTCAGAAATGGCTGTCTTGGCACAGCTCTTTGAACTACTGTCTGGACAAAGGATACCGGGGAAAAGCCGTTTATGACCCCGATTCCATCGCCGGTTCACTTATCGACCGGTTCCATCGCTTCCGTTTTCATCCGGAAATTGTCGCACAAAGATTGCGGATTTTGAAGAATCGATTCTACGATAATGTGCTGGTTCTGAAGGGACATATAACGGAAGACCGGTTTGCGCAAGCGGCATACTGCCTGAACGAGGGGGCGGAACATTTGCGAACGTATTTGCTGGAAAGCTGGGGAGAACGGGATCATTCGTTTGCGCGTTATGGCACGAGATTCGAGAGAATCGCCCTTCGCCTGAACAAGCAAGCCGTAGCCGAGCGCTTGAACGGATTGAACCGACTCGATGATGAATCGGTCGTCCGGCGAATGAACGGTGCTCCCGAATGGATCAAAGAAAGGCACCGCCTGTCGTGGAAATGCAGAAAGATGATTGGCGAGGAAGTTACGGAAATTCAAGACGCGCGTGACGTCATCAGAGTATTTTCCAGATACGAGCTGCGCAGATGGTTTCATCACGCAGATGATGCGTTTCCGGAGTGGCTGTCCGTCAGCACTTCCCGGGAAGAACTGCAGGCCCGAACAAAAGAACTGGAACGCATGGGCATAGAAATCATGGGCGAGACGCCGTGAAAGCCGGTAAACCCGTGACCGGCTTCCTCCTTGCCGGTTTTCGCAAGCCGAGTTCGGGACCGGTTTAGGGTTGCGCCTGGAAGCATCTGACTTTAAGATGAAAGTATCGATGACCGTTTGTATGAGTGACGTTAGCTGTGAAGCGGGATGCCGAGGAGAGTTCGCGCGTATGAAACATTTGTCGGATGCCGAATTGATGCATCGGGTATTGGAAAAGCAGAGGCACGCTTTGGAAGAATTGTACGATCGATATGTCAACCTCGTCTATTCTTTCGCCCTCAAGTCGACACGCAACCAGCAGGCGGCGAGGGAGGTCGTGCAGCTTGTGTTTACCCGTTTATGGACAACGGAAAGCGGTTACGATCCGCTTAAAGGCCAGTTTGCAAGCTGGCTATTGACGATTACGCGCAATTTGGCCGTCGATTACGCGCGCAAGGAACGGCGGCGCAGCACAGAGATCAGCATTGAACCGGAACAGTGGGAGCAAATTTCCGATCCGCGCGATAACGATCCGTTTGAAACGATGTCGCTCGAACGGATGAAAGATCGCATCCGGTACGCTTACCGCTACTTGAGCGAAAGTCAGGCGGAACTGATCGAGCAGCTGTACTGGCACGGATACACTCTCAGCGAAATTGCCCGTATGAACAATGAACCGATCGGCACCGTAAAAAGCCGGCTGCACCAGTCATTGAAAATACTGCGCAAACACTTGCTTGTCGAGAGGGAGGGATGAAGCATGCATAACGGCGGTATGAACCTTTGCGAGCTGTGCGCTTCCTACATGTTGGGAGAATGTTCGGCGGAAGAGCGCGAAGCGTTTGCGCGGCATCTGCTCACCTGTCCTTCCTGCAGGCAGGAGCTTCGGGATTTGCGCCGTATATGGCTTGCGCTGCCGATGCGGATGGAAGAGACGGAAGCGCCCGCGGATTTAAAAGCGGAGGTGCTGGAGGCGATTTTTTCGCAAGATGGCGATTTCGCTCTGGACCGCCCGCAGGACGAACCAACCGGGCGATCGGACAACCGGGCCACCGGAGTATACGCCGTACCGCCGGAACGAAGGAAGAGGCCGGTATGGAGTTACGGGCTCATCGCGGTGCTTGTGCCGCTGCTTATAGCCAGCGCGGTGTGGAATTTCGCGCTGCTTAAAGAGAGGAACGCGCTGCGGGCGGGAATTCCCGCTCAACCGGCCCGGATCGTTTCGTTTATGCCGCTCAAAGCGGTAAACCAGGAATTTGTATCCGCCAAGGGGATGGCCTGCATTCTCCAGCAAGGCAATCATAAGAGGCTCGTCGTATACTTGTACGGTTTGACCGCCACCGAAGGCAGCGAAGCGTATCAGGTATGGCTGCTTCGGGGCGGGCAGCGCAGCAATGCCGGCACGTTCCGTGTCGGCGACAACGGTTTCGGCGTGTTGATCGCCGACATGCCGGATGTGACGTTCGACAACATCGGCATCACGCTGGAACCGGATGCGAACGGAACGGAACCGCGGGGAAGCAAGGTCATGGGGACGTAAACGCCGGGCTTTGCGTCCGCTGCCGCCTTCTTGCAATCCAAGCGATTCGAAGCATGAGTGGGTGAAAGGGGGGCTCGGCATGATGAAATTCAAGGAAACGGATCTGCACATCCGGTTGTACGAACCGTCCGACGCGAAGACGATATCCACCATGCTGCGCAAAGAAGGACAGACGGTAACGGCTGCGGAATTCGACCGCGGTCTGGACGAACCGGGGGAACGCATACGCGAAAACACGTTTGTCGTACTGCTCGGCCGCACAATCGTCGCTTATGCGTCGCTCTGCTTCGTCGATCTGCCGGAGCAGACCAACGTTTACTGCTATGCGACCGTCGATGTCGACTGGCGCAGGCGGGGTATCGGCTCGCTGCTGTTCGACTTCGCCGTCGAACACCTGAAAAGGTGCGCACGCCGGGAGAAGCGCCGCATCGTGTTCATTCACCGGGCCGATACGGGGATTCCCGGGGTGCGGCAGCTTGCCGAAAGGCACCGTATGAGAAAACATACGGAGATGGCCGTACTCCGCCTTCCGCTGCACGACCGTTTACCATCGTCCGGACTTCCGCCGCAGTTCGCTTTCCGCGAACCGGGGATGAACGATGCTGCGGAGTGGGCGGACGTATACAACGACGCTTTTGCCTCCCCGGGGGCGAAGAAAGCCGGGAACGTCGTCCATGAGTTCGAGAGCGGGATGTTTTCGCCGCGGCTGTACATGGTCTGCGAACACGAGCGGGCGGGGATGGCCGGTTTCGTATCGTCCTGCGTCCATGACGGACAGGCCCGCATCCTGACGATGGCGGTAAGGCGAAAGTTCCAGGGCATAGGGCTCGGGAAAGCGCTGCTCGCCGAAATTTTGCTGCGGCTGCGGCAGGCCGGAGCCGCGGAAGCCGCGTTGAGCGTCGATGTACGGAATGAACGGGCTTTGGCTCTGTACACCGGCTTCGGATTTCAACGGTGCGGCGGGAGACTCCATTACACGATGACCATCGAACCTTCATAAGTTCACGAAGCTTGAAACGATCGTTTACGCAACTTTTTCCCCGTTTTTACGTCAGAAGGTACATAGTTACGCTGATGAAGGAGGCTTCGGCAACATGAAAACCATTGTCGCATGGTTGTTCGCTTTTGCTGTGCTGCTTCCATGCTGGGCAATGCCGGCGGAAGCGAAATCGCGGGAAGTGGCGGTCACGATCCCGAAATTTCCGGTTTCCGTCAATGGGGTGACGATTGACAACAGCCGCAGCAAATACCCGCTATTGCTATATAACAACATCACCTATTTCCCGATGACCTGGAATTACAGCAAAGCGATGGGGCTGTCCACCGCATGGTCTAAAGCGAAAGGATTGAACGTAAGTCAAGAAAGCGGCGGCGTGCAGAAACTCGCGCAGGATTTGGGCGCGCGCAACGACCTGCGCCGGACGTACAAAGCGGAGAAAGCATCATTTCCGATTGTAGTGAACGGAAAGCGCAACGACAACGGCAAGGAGCCGTATCCTCTGCTGCTGTTCCGCAACGTGACGTATTTTCCGCTGACATGGCGGTTTGCGCACGACGAATTCCGCTGGCAGACACAGTGGGACAAACAAAACGGCTTGCGCATCGTGACGCCACAGCGGCAGGTGCTGATGAAAATCGTTTACGATGACGCCG
>JAWLCZ010000017.1:0-13312 GCA_041686835.1 Paenibacillaceae bacterium
AGCGGACGATGAACCGGAGACGGAGGAGGACGTTTTAAGGCGGCATATCAAAGAAAAAATATCCGGAAACGAATATTACGCCAAAAACTTGCTCGACATGCTGCTGCAAGATGCGCCGCTGGATAAAAAAATGCTGGCGCTTGAACAGCTTGCGTACGTCGATCACCCGCAAATCGACGAGACGCTGGTGCGTTGGCTGGAAAACGCCGATCTCCACCCGCACGTTCAGTTTAAAACGCTGCAAACGTTAAAATCCCGTGGAGCGGTAGGCACGGTCCGCATACAGAGAGGAAACGACATTGCCGCTGTCGACATCGAAGATACGCCTTTGACGCTTGACGACTTCCCCGCCCACCTGTGCGGCGTCGTACAGCGCGTCAGAGAGATGAGCGAGGGGGACGATCCCGGATTGGCGCGGTTTGCGGAACAGACCTGGCGCGAATTTCTCGCTTTTATATACGGCACGGCGCTGTACCGGAAGTTTCTGGAATACGACGATGCGGACACGGATATTTGGGCCGCGGCGCTGCACGGCGTAACCGCCGAAATGCTGCTCGGCACGGCGAATGAAGCGGAGCTTTGCGAGCTTTACGGCATAACCGAAGGCATGTCGGCGGAGTGCGAACAAGCCTCCCGGCTCCTGAAACGGTTCGTTCAATCCGCTTTTCGCGGCGATTGATCCGTCCATCCGGAGGACTGACCCGAATCTTGAAATGACGGCGGTTTATGTTATAATGGAGTGGTTATAATGGCAAATAAGTTCATAAAACCGTACCTATAGAAAAGCGGCCAAATGAGTCTAAGTATCGGTTAATTTTTTGGAGGGGAAAGCATAAAATGAAAGCAAGCTGGGAAAAAATAGAGAAGAACCTCGTCATGCTCGAAGTCGAGGTGGGAGAGGAGCAAGTTGCCGCCGCACTGGACAAGGCTTTCAAGAAAGTGGTTCAGCGGGTGAACGTTCCGGGATTTCGCAAGGGTAAAGTGCCTCGTCGCATTTTCGAAGCGAAATTCGGCGTGGAAAGCTTGTATCAGGACGCGCTCGACATTCTTTTGCCCGAAGCTTACATGCAGGCGGTGAAGGAGACCGGCATCGACCCGATCGATCGGCCGGAAGTCGATATCGAGCAAATTGGAAAAGGACAACCTTTGAAATTTAAAGCGAAAGTGGAAGTGAAGCCGGAAGTCCAGCTCGGGGAATACAAAGGCATTGAAGTGCCGGAGAAAGATACGAGCGTGACGGCGGAAGAAGTGGAAGCGGAGCTGAACCGGCTGCAGCAGCGCCATGCGGAATTGGTCGTTGTGGAAGAAGGTGCCGCGGAAAAAGGCGACATCGCGATTATCGATTTTGACGGTTATGTGGACGGGGAGCCCTTTGAGGGCGGCAAAGCTGAAAAATATTCGCTCGAACTCGGTTCCGGATCGTTCATCCCCGGTTTCGAGGATCAAGTGATCGGCATGCAAAAGGGTGAAGAAAAGGAAATTCACGTAACCTTCCCCGAGGACTACCACGCCGAACAATTGGCCGGAAAAGCCGCCGTGTTTAAAGTGAAGCTGCATGAACTGAAGCGCAAAAATCTTCCCGAGCTCGACGACGAGTTCGCCAAAGACGTCAGCGAGTTTGAAACGTTGGACGAGTTTAAACAGGATATCGAGAAGCGTCTGAAAGAACAAAAGGAACAGGAAAATAAGCGTTTCCGCGAAACGACGGTGGTGGACAAGGCGGCTGAAGCGGCGCAGGTGGACATTCCTCCGGTCATGGTGGAAACCGAGCTCTCGCAGATGCTGAACGATTTTGCCAACCGGCTGCGCATGCAGGGGATGACGCTGGAATTGTATTACCAGTTCACCGGGCAGGACGAAGCCGCGCTCAAGGAACAGATGAAGGGCGATGCGGAGAAGCGCGTTCGCAACCAGCTCGTGCTGGAGGCCATCGCGAAAGCGGAAAACATCGAGGTCAGCGAAGACGAGATCAACGAAGAACTGGAAAAATTGGCGCAAGTGTACCGCAAAACGGCGGACGAGCTTCGCGAAATGCTGAGTGCGGGCGGCAACCTGGAAAGCTTGAAGAACGACATTTTGCTGCGCAAAACGGTGGAATTTTTGGTCGATCACAGCAAAGTCGTATCGGATGCCGCATAATAAGCATAACAAGGGCACGTACAAGAAACGTGCCTTCTTTTTACCGCACAGGGCCACAATATGCGCGTGTCACAATACTAAATGCGTTTCCGTTTCATAAAATGTAGTGGGGCGCCGTGAAATGACATATCGATTCGAACATGATAAAATATAGTTATCGAATCGATGCCTGAACTTCGGTTCGGAGGATGGAAACAATTTTTCCAAAAGGAGTGGAACGCCTTGAATCTGGTGCCGATCGTCGTCGAACAGACGAACCGTGGCGAACGGTCTTACGATATATATTCGCGGCTGCTGAAGGACAGAATCATATTTATCGGCAGTCCGATCGATGATGATGTCGCCAATCTGGTCATTGCCCAGTTGTTGTTTTTGGCCGCCGAAGATGCGGAAAAAGACATCCATATCTATATTAACTCCCCCGGAGGGTCTGTTACGGCCGGTCTCGGTATTTACGATACGATGCAGTACATCAAGCCGGACGTCTCCACGATTTGCGTCGGATTGGCCGCCAGCATGGGATCGCTTTTGCTAGCTGCGGGCGCCAAAGGCAAACGGTTTGCCCTGCCCAACAGCGAGGTCATGATTCATCAGCCCCTGGGAGGAGTAAGGGGACAAGCGGCCGACATTAAAATCCATGCCGACTGGATTATCAAAACGAAACAGAAGCTGAATCAGATTTACGTGGAGCGTACGGGCCAACCCCTGGAAAAAATTGAACGAGACACGGACCGGGACTTTTTCATGAGCGCCGAGGAAGCCAAACAATACGGGTTAATCGATGAAGTTATCACTCGTTCCGATCTAAATATAAAGGGGTGATTTTCCATGTTTAAATTTAATGACGAAAAAGGCCAGCTGAAATGTTCTTTTTGCGGCAAATCCCAGGATCAGGTGCGCAAGCTGGTGGCCGGTCCCGGTGTATATATTTGCGACGAGTGCATTGAACTTTGCACGGAAATCGTCGAAGAAGAGCTCGGTCACGAAGAAGAGCTCGATTTGAAAGACATTCCGAAGCCGAAGGAAATACACAGCATTCTCGATCAATACGTTATCGGCCAGGAACAGGCGAAAAAATCGCTGGCCGTCGCGGTTTACAACCACTATAAACGCATCAACTCGCAAAACAAAAACGACGAAGTCGAACTGCAAAAAAGCAACATACTGCTCATTGGCCCGACCGGAAGCGGAAAAACGCTGCTGGCCCAGACGCTGGCCAAAATTCTCAACGTGCCGTTCGCCATCGCGGACGCCACTTCGCTTACGGAAGCGGGTTACGTCGGCGAAGACGTCGAGAACATTTTGCTGAAGCTCATCCAGGCTGCGGACTACGACGTGGAAAAAGCCGAGCGCGGCATCATTTATATCGATGAAATCGACAAAGTCGCCCGCAAATCGGAGAATCCTTCGATTACCCGGGACGTTTCGGGCGAAGGCGTGCAGCAGGCGCTGTTGAAAATCCTTGAGGGCACCGTCGCTTCCGTGCCGCCGCAGGGAGGACGCAAGCATCCGCATCAGGAATTCATCCAGATCGACACGACGAACATCCTGTTCATTTGCGGAGGCGCATTCGACGGTCTGGAGCAAATCATCAAGCGCAGAATCGGCAAAAAGGTGATCGGATTTAACAGCGAAGGCAACAAAGCGGATCTGAAACCCGGTGAATATTTGTCGCTCGTGCTGCCGGAAGATTTGTTGAAATTCGGTCTCATTCCCGAGTTCGTCGGACGGCTGCCGATCATTTCCACGCTGGAGCCGCTCGACGAAACCGCGCTGGTCCGCATTCTGTCCGAGCCGAAGAATGCATTGGTCAAGCAATACCAGAAACTGCTGGAACTGGACAACGTAAAGCTGGAATTCGATCAAGAGGCGCTTGAGGCGATTGCCAAGGAAGCGATCAAACGGAATACCGGCGCACGCGGCCTGCGGGCCATCATCGAAGGCATCATGCTCGACGTCATGTTCGAAGTGCCTTCGCGGAACGATGTGTCCAACTGCGTCATTACCCGCAAAGTGGTGCAGGAGAAAATCTCTCCGGAATTAAAGCTGAGAGACGGCAAAGGCGCGAACAAGAAAGAAGAGAGTGCGTAAGTTCCGCAAGTATTGGTGGGGGAGAGACCGGAAAATATGTACTTGAGGACTGAAACGATTCCCGTTCGGGTAGGCGATCTGACGATCGGAGGCAGCAACGAAGTCATTATTCAAAGCATGTGCACGACGAAAACGGCGGATGTGGAGTCCACTGTGGCGGAAATTCACCGGCTGGAAGAAGCCGGCTGCCAGATCGTGCGCGTTACTGTGAACAATAAGGAAGCTGCCGAAGCGATTAAACAGATTAAAAAACAGATTCATATCCCGCTCGTAGCCGACATTCATTTCGATTACAGGCTGGCGCTTGCCGCCATCGAGAACGGCGTCGACAAGGTGCGGATCAATCCGGGCAACATCGGCAGGCGGGAGAAGGTGGAGGCCGTTGTCCGGGCCTGCAAAGAACGCGGCATCCCGATTCGCATCGGCGTCAACGCCGGATCGCTTGAAAACCATCTGCTGGAAAAGTACGGATATCCGACCCCCGAAGCGATGGTGGAAAGCGCGCTGTATCATATCGGCATTCTCGAGGAGCTTGATTTTCACGACATTATCGTGTCGCTGAAAGCGTCCGATGTTCCGATGGCGATTGCCGCCTACACGAAAGCCGCGGAGAAAATCAGGTATCCGCTCCATTTGGGCATTACGGAAGCCGGCACCTTGTTTTCGGGAACGGTAAAAAGCGCGGCCGGTTTAGGGGCGCTTTTGTCCATGGGGCTCGGATCGACGATTCGCGTGTCGCTCAGCGCCGATCCGGTGGAAGAAGTCAAGGTGGCCCGCGAGCTGCTGAAGGCGTTCGGCCTCATTTCGAACGCGGCTACTCTCGTTTCGTGTCCTACGTGCGGCCGGCTTGACATTGATCTGTTTGCGATCGCCAACGAAGTGGAACAGTATATCTCCAAACTGAAAGTGCCGATCAAGGTGTCGGTGCTCGGCTGCGCGGTGAACGGTCCCGGCGAGGCGCGGGAGGCGGACATCGGCATCGCCGGAGCGAGGGGCGAAGGCATGCTGTTCCGCTACGGAGAAATGGTGCGCAAAGTGCCCGAGGCTGAACTGGTGAACGAATTGAAAAAAGAAATCGACAACATCGTTGCCGAATACGAGCGGACCGGTGTCATCCCCGGACGCAAACATTAATCAGCTATGTCCGGATAGTGACATAGCTTTTTTGTTAAGCAGCCCGTGAACCCCATATGAACAGCCGCCGGAAGCCCATACCCTCCCGAGCTATGTCTCTTACCGGGACCTGGCTTTTTTCTTTTCCGACGGTTATACGCCTTCCCGAAAGGCAATACTAGCATATATTAGCATTTCAATTCGGGAGGGTTTTGTCATGACGTTGAGCATGGTTCTGATGATCATACAGGTGTTTTTTGCCGTGGTGATCGGACTGTATTTCTGGAATTTGCTGCGCAATCAGCAAACGAACCGTTCGGCCGTCGATCGGGAATCCAAAAAGGAACTGGAGAAGCTGCGCAAACTGCGCTCCGTATCCTTATCCAAGCCTTTGGCGGAAAAGACGCGTCCTGCCTCCATGCAGGACATTGTCGGGCAGAAGGAAGGGCTCCGCGCTTTGAAAGCGGCGCTGTGCGGGCCGAATCCGCAGCATGTGATTATTTACGGGCCGCCCGGGGTCGGCAAGACGGCCGCGGCGAGGGTCGTATTGGAGGAAGCGAAGCGAAGCCCCGGTTCCCCTTTTCGTTCGGATGCGAAATTTACGGAAATCGACGCGACGACGGCGCGGTTTGATGAAAGGGGCATCGCCGATCCGCTCATCGGTTCCGTACACGATCCGATTTATCAAGGGGCGGGGGCGATGGGAGTGGCCGGCATTCCGCAGCCGAAACCCGGGGCGGTGACGAAAGCGCACGGCGGCATTTTGTTTATCGACGAGATCGGCGAACTGCATCCGGTGCAGATGAATAAACTGCTCAAAGTACTGGAAGACCGCAAAGTGTTTTTGGAGAGCGCTTATTACAACTCGGAGGACAGCAACATTCCGAGCTATATCCACGACATATTTCAGAACGGGCTGCCTGCCGATTTTCGCCTCGTCGGAGCGACGACGCGTACGCCGCAGGAAATTCCCCCGGCGATCCGTTCCCGCTGCATGGAAATTTTTTTCCGGCCTTTGCTGCCCGATGAAATCGGGGCGATAGCGGTCAACGCTTTGAAGAAAATCGGGTTCCCCTTCAATCAGGAGGCGGTTGAAGTGGTGAAAAAATACGCGACGAACGGCCGCGAAGCCGTCAATATCGTGCAGTTGGCCGCCGGGCTCGCCACGACGGACGGCCGGCAATATTTGGAGGCGGCCGACGTCGAATGGGTAGCCAACAGCAGCCAGCTTCCGCCGCGGCCGGAGAAGAAAATTCCCGCCGCTCCGCAGGTCGGCCTTGTGAACGGATTGGCCGTGTATGGGCCGAATATGGGAACGCTGCTGGAAATTGAAGTGACCGCTACGCCGGCGCTTCCCGGCGCAGGGAAGTTTACGATAACCGGCGTCGTCGACGAGGAGGAGCTGGGGGGCGGTTCAAAAACGCTGCGCCGCAAAAGCATGGCCAGAGGCTCGGTGGAGAACGTGCTGACCGTACTGCGGCGGTACGGCTTCAAAACGGAAGATTACGACCTGCACGTCAATTTCCCCGGAGGGCTGCCGATCGACGGACCGTCGGCCGGCATCGCCATCGCTGCGGCCGTCGCATCGGCGATCAACAACACGCCGGTAGACAATAAAATCGCCATGACCGGCGAAGTGAGCATCCGCGGCAAAGTCAAGCCGGTCGGCGGCGTTGTCGCCAAGGTGGAAGCCGCCTTCCAGGCCGGGGCGGAGAAAGTGCTCATCCCGAAAGAAAACTGGCAGGAGATCTTTTCCGGTATCGACGGGATGCAAGTAATTGGCATCGAGACGATGGAAGAAGTGTTCGAGCACATTTTCGGCGAATCTTTACCGTCGTTTGCCCCTGCCGTTCCCGCCGCTTCCGACGTTCTGGTCGCTTCGCCCGTGCCGATGCTCCACGCGAAAACAACGACAAACGCGTAAAGGAGTCCCGGAACCGGCCGGGCGCCGTTCTTGCTCCGCGCTGCAGCGTTGGTTTTTTATGCAAGTTTTGATACAATGAAACTTACAGCGAATTTGCAGAATTGGTGTTCCCCACAAAGGTCATCCTTGGATGTTTCGGATTTTATCGCCGCTTTGTGGGGTATATTAGCATTGGAGGTGCTGTAGGATGGGCGCGAGCAAAATGAAAGGACGACGTTTGCCTCTGCTGCCGCTAAGAGGGCTGCTCGTTTATCCCAGCATGGTGCTGCATCTGGATGTCGGACGGGAAAAATCCGTAAAAGCGCTGGAGAAAGCCATGGTTGAGGATAGCATGATCCTTCTCTGCTCCCAGTCGGAAGTTCATATAGAAGAACCCGCACAGGAAGATATATACCGGGTAGGCACGATTTCGAAAATCAGGCAGATGCTGAAGCTGCCGAACGGGACGATTCGCGTCCTCGTTGAAGGCATGGTCAGGGCGGAAATCACCGACTTTTTGCCGAACAACGAATATTACGAAGTGACGGTACGGGAGCTTCCGGAGCAGGAAACGGCCAGCCCGGAAATCGACGCTTTGATGAGAACCGTGCTGAACCAATTTGAGCATTATATCAACCTGTCCAAGAAAGTGACGCCGGAAACGATGGCCGCCGTTGCGGATATCGATGAACCGGGCAGACTGGCGGACGTCATCTGCAGCCATCTGTCATTGAAAATCAAGGATAAACAGGAAATTCTGAAAACCGTTGATGTGCGCTTGCGGCTGGAGAAGCTGCTCGCCATCCTGAACAACGAGCGGGAAGTGCTCGAACTGGAACGGAAAATCAGCCAGCGCGTCAAGAAACAAATGGAGAAAACCCAGAAGGAATATTACCTCCGCGAGCAGATGAAGGCGATCCAGAAGGAACTCGGGGAGAAAGAAGGACGCGCCGGCGAAGTCGAAGAACTGCGCAATCAGCTGGAAAAGACGCAAGTTCCGGACAAAGTGAGAGAAAAAATCGAGAAAGAAATCGACCGTCTGGAAAAAATGCCGGCCACTTCCGCGGAAGGCGCAGTCATTCGCAACTATGTCGACTGGCTGCTGGGCCTGCCCTGGTCCGTCCGCACCGAAGACGATCTGGACATCGCCAAGGCGGAAACGATTTTGAACGAAGAGCATTACGGTCTGGAAAAGCCGAAGGAGCGGGTGCTCGAATATTTGGCGGTGCAGAAGCTTGTGAATAAATTGAAAGGCCCGATTTTGTGTCTTGTCGGACCGCCCGGCGTCGGCAAAACGTCAATCGCCCGCTCGATTGCCCGCTCGCTCGGCCGGCAATTTGTCCGCATCTCGCTTGGCGGCGTCAGAGACGAGGCGGAAATTCGCGGCCATCGGCGAACGTACGTCGGCGCCATGCCGGGCCGAATTATTCAAGGCATGAAAAACGCGGGCACCAACAATCCCGTTTTCCTGCTAGATGAAATCGACAAAATGGCGATGGACTTCCGCGGCGATCCGGCATCGGCGCTGCTCGAAGTGCTGGATCCGGAGCAAAACAGCAATTTTAGCGATCATTTTATCGAAGTTCCCTTCGATCTGTCCAACGTCATGTTCATCACGACGGCGAACGCGGTGCACAACATTCCGCGTCCGCTCCTGGACCGGATGGAGATGCTCTACATTCCGGGATATACGGAACTGGAGAAACTGCAAATCGCCAAAAAACATTTGCTTCCGAAGCAGAAAGAAGCGCACGGCCTGAACGACGAACAGTTGACGGTCAAAGACGAGGCGCTGATGAGCGTCATCCGGGAGTACACCCGGGAATCCGGAGTGCGCAATCTCGAACAGCAAATCGCGTCGTTGTGCCGCAAAGCGGCCAAGGAGATCGTTTCCGGCGCCAGGGAATCGGTCGTCATTGAACAACCGATGCTGAAAGATTATCTTGGACCGGCCAAATACCGGTACGGTCTGGCCGAGGAAGCGGATCAAGTCGGCGCCGTCACCGGCCTCGCTTGGACGGAAGTGGGCGGGGACACGCTTGTCATCGAAGTGACGGTCATGCCCGGTTCCGGAAAATTGACGCTGACGGGCAAGCTCGGAGACGTGATGAAAGAGTCGGCGCAGGCCGCTTACAGCTACACCCGTTCCAGGGCGGAACAGTTCGGCATAGCGGCGGACTTCCACGAGAAAAACGACATTCACATCCATATTCCCGAAGGAGCGATCCCGAAGGACGGCCCGTCCGCCGGCATTACGATCGCGACGGCGCTCATTTCCGCGCTGTCCGACATCCCCGTTTCCAGGGAAGTGGGGATGACCGGGGAAATTACGCTGCGCGGGCGCGTATTGCCCATCGGCGGCCTGAAAGAAAAAGCGCTTGCCGCCCATCGCGCAGGGATCAAGAAAATCATTTTGCCCAAAGACAATGAAAAAGATCTCCAGGAAATACCGGAAAGCGTACGGAAAGACTTGACGCTCGTTTTGGCAAGCCACATGGACGAGGTGCTGGAACACGCGTTAGTCCGGCCGGTAGGGGTTCATTAGAAAGAGTGATGGATCATGAAGGTGACGCAAGCGGAATTTGTCATAAGCGCGGTAAAACCCGACCAGTATCCTGCGGATGCCTTGCCGGAAATTGCTCTGGCAGGGCGTTCTAATGTCGGAAAATCATCGCTCATCAACCGGCTCATCAACCGCAAAAATTTGGCCCGGACGAGCTCGCAGCCGGGCAAAACGCAGACGCTCAACTATTACCGCGTGAATTCGCGGTTGTATTTCGTCGATTTGCCGGGCTACGGATATGCCAAAGTGTCCAGGGCGATGCGCCAGCAATGGGGGAAAATGATCGAAAACTACCTTCTGAAGCGGGAGCCGTTAAAGCTGGTGCTGCTCATTATCGATATCCGCCATCCCCCGTCGGATCAGGATCAAGCGATGTACGGCTGGTTAAAGCATTACGGCATCCCCGTCTGCATCGTGGCGACCAAAGCGGACAAAATTTCGCGAGGCAAATGGCCGAAGCATCTGAAAACGGTGAAGGAAACGCTGGAAGCCGATCCGGCCGACTCGCTCATCTTGTTTTCGTCGGTAACGGGACTCGGCAAAGACGAGCTGTGGGAGAAAATCAAGACGGTTCTTCCCGCCGAAACGGCGGACGAACGGCGCGAACCGGCGGAGCCGGCAGCCGGGCAAACCGCGGACGGCGAAAACATTGGGGACGCAGGGCGGCAAGCCTGATACACCGTAATCGCATGGATTTTGCGGAAGTGGACATTCTAACGTACAAAAGGCTCCGCGAGGAGGATGTCCATGTCCGGATTTGCCGTGAAACTGCTTGCTTCTGTTGTCATCGTATATATTTCCGCTTTATTGTTTGACGAAGTGTTTTACCCGACTGCCGCCTCTATTTTCGTGGTGGGGGCCGTTGTCGCTTTGATCGGACAGGCTACGGATGGTTTGCTGCTGAGAAACGGCACGCTATGGCTCGCCACAGCGCTCGATTTCGCCGTCGCCACCGTAGTGCTTTACATATCCCCTTCCCTGCTTGAAGGAGCCTCTGTTACGTTTATAGGTGCTTTGTACGCGGCGTCGTTTTTGGCGATTGCCGAATATGCGATACACCGGTGGCTTATTACGACGGGCAGAGCGGGAACGGATACGATGAAAGCGGGCTGAAAGAGCAGGAACCTTTGCCGGAAAACAGAGGATTATAGATGATACACAGCATTCTTTCGTTCGTATCCCGATTTTTCTTAATTTTTGCTAAAAAATCGGGGGCGGTAAGCGAGAAATGCCGGAAAACAATGTAGTATAATAAAGCCAAAGGGTCTTGCGGCCCGATTAAAAACAATTGGGGAGTTTTTTTATGGCTAAGCGGTTAGCGACGGTCTATGTCAAAACCTGCTTGATATTAACGGAAGCCGAAATGTCCCGTTTTTTGCAGATGATTGCCGAGCATCAAGTCGTTCTGAAAGTGAAAGTGTGCGAAAACGGAAACCAGGAAGTGGTCATCCAGGCAGATGCCGGGGAAGAACTCGTGCTGACTTTCGAGCGAATGGGCGGACAATACGTCTGCAAAGGCTCCTGCCAAATACGCGACGCCAAATTGACAAACATTATGCGCAAGGCGGTGGCCGCGTTCAAAGGCGACGCCGTCGTGCACCGGATTTATACCGGATATACGATAGCCTACTATTACGAGCGCGGGTCCGTGTCCAAAATTACGGAGTTAAGCGGCCGCGGCGAGAAAGTCATCTTCGAGCGCAAAGATTCGCTCGGCGAAATGCAGCGGTTGTTTTCCAGCCGCCGGATTGAAACGGAAATCGGGGTAACCCGGATGGAGATTAACGCTCTTCTCGACTTGCGGAACCATGTGCGGAACCAGAACGCGCGCAAGCGAATCGATGAACGTTTGCAAAGATTATCGCATAAGCTGTTCGTACTGGAGGCATGAACAAGATAGCGCGAAGAACCTGGAAAGGTTCTTTTTTTATGCGAAAACGAGCACCTTGGCCGCTTATTCGGCATAAGATAGTTTGTGATTGCGGCATTTTTTTCTTTTCTAAAAAAAACTATTGCATTTCTCCGCAATAGATGTTATTTTTATTTTCGTTGAAAAAATATAGGAACCAGGATTCACTCAGGACATTGAATGTTGCGAGAGATTTTTCCCTCGAGAAGTGAATGACGTAGGTCCTAGCGGATGAAATTTCCAAACATTTTATTCCTAGGAAGGGGGAAACGAAAGATGGAATACTCCACTTTCGGAAGACACGTTGCTGTTGATACTTGGGGAGTCGATTTTGACAAGCTGAATAATGCTGAGTGGTTGCAGGCGCAATTGGTGGAAGCCGCTGAAGTTTGCGGGGCTACCGTATTATCGGTGCAGTCCAAACAATTTGAGCCTCAAGGGGCAACGGTCTTGGTGTTATTGTCAGAAAGCCATCTCTCCATCCATACGTATCCTGAGAAAGGTTTTGCGGCAATCGACTGCTACACCTGCGGGGAATCCGTCGATCCGCAGTTGGCGATCGATTATCTGGTATCCGTGTTGAAGCCGGAAAAATGTTATGCGAAAAAGTTGATTCGCGGAATCGGCGAATTGCTGGTGGAAGAGCCGGACATGAACCAAGCCATTCTTGTAAAATAACGTTGGGAAAAAAGAAAACGTCAAGCCGTAACCATGGGAAACCATGGTTATTTGTTTTGTACGGACCCCATACAATGAAACCAAAGACGTTGCATAACGGAGTGGTGGTATGGGAAAGCGTAAATCGGGAAGATGGCTGACTATGATCGCGCTTGCTGCCGTCATCGGCTGGCCGACGTATCAATTGTACGATTGGATCTCGGCGAAGCGGGAAACGCGCGACGCCGCGCAGCTATTGTATCAGGTCGCCCTGTTTCAAATCGAATTGCTGAACAGTTCGCTTCAATCGGCCGCCGGCGCAACGAACACGGAACAGCTGAACGCGCTCAAGCAGGCCGTTTACTCCGCCGAGTATGCGCATGAACGGCTCGTGCTCGCATTCGGCGAAGACCGGTTAACCGCGTTAAGCTCGATGGCGGAAATGATGCAGTGGATTATGCGTTTGCAGTTGGGCGGCTCAAGGGAAATCAGGCCGGAAGAAACCGGTGCGCTCAAGGAGACGGGCGTTTCTTTCAAGGCGTTGTATGACACGTACGCTTCCCTTATGTCGTCCGGAGGGGAAGTCATCCCTTCCAAAAACGACGATCTGATCCGGATCGATCGCGAGTTGACCGGGCTGCTTCGCGGCAAAAGGCTCAAATAGAGAAGCGCAAGGCGGCACGCTTTGTATAGCGCGCCGGTGAAAAGTGAAAACTAACCGGTGTATTTCAAAAATTATACAAACTTTTTCTCTTAACCGTTTGTCGAATTGTGGTATAATGAATGACAAGTTAAGCTAGGAAAGGCAGGTGAACGTCAATGCACATTTTGATGGTCGGACTGAACTACCGGACTGCCCCGGTGGAAATCAGGGAGAAATTCACGTTTTCGGAACGGGAACTGCCCGAGGCGCTGAAGCGGCTGAAGGCAACGAGAA
>JAWLCZ010000017.1:13322-33968 GCA_041686835.1 Paenibacillaceae bacterium
TCCTGGAATGTGTCATTGTGTCCACCTGCAACCGGACGGAAATTTACGCCGTCGTCGATCGGCTGCAAATGTGCGGCTCTTCGATCCGTTCCTTTATGGAACAATGGTTTCATATTCCGCGAAACGATTTTACGAAATATATGTTGATTTACGAAGATCAGGCGGCGATCGAGCATTTGTTCCGGGTAACGAGCGGACTGGACTCGATGGTGATCGGGGAGACGCAAATTCTCGGGCAGGTGCGCGACGCGTTCATGCTCGCCCAGGCCGAAAAAGCGACGGGAACGATCTTCAATACATTGTTCAAACAAGCGATTACGCTGGCCAAACGGGCGCACTCCGAAACGTCGATCGGAGAAAACGCCGTATCGGTCAGTTATGCGGCCGTTGAACTCGGCAAACGGATTTTCGGCCATTTTGCCGATAAGACCGTCATGATTATCGGAGCGGGCAAAATGAGCGAGTTGACGGTGAAGCATATTAACGCAAGCGGCGCCCGCCGCGTTATTGTCGCGAACCGCACTTACGAACGGGCCGAGGAGCTGGCGCGCAAATTCGACGGCATCGCCTGTTCCATGGAGGAAGTGCAAGACAGGCTCCGCGAGGTCGACATCGTGATCAGTTCGACGGGGGCGGCGCATTTCGTGCTCACGCGCGAGCAGGTTCTCGCCGCCATGAACAAGCGCAAATCGCGGCCGTTGTTCATGATCGATATTGCCGTTCCGCGCGATCTTGACCCGGAAATCATCGATGTTCCCAACGTCTTTTTGTATGACATTGACGATCTGCAGGGTATCGTGGAAAGCAATCTGGAGCAAAGGCGCATGGAGGCGGCAAAAATCGAACAGATGATTCGTGAGGAAATGGACGGGTTCGAACAATGGTACAAGACGCTCGGAGTCGGGCCCGTCATTCAAGCGCTGCGGGAGAAAGCGGCCCGCATTCACGAAGAAACGATGGACAGCATGATGAAGAAGCTGCCCGATCTTGACGAACGGGAGCTGAAAGTGATTCGCAAATTGACCAAAAGCATCGTGAATCAAATGATGCGCGACCCGATTTTGCGCATCAAGGACATGGCTGCCGAGCGAAACGGAGAGGAAGCTTTGCGGATGTTCACCCGGATTTTTGCGCTGGAGGAACTGCTTGCCGAACAGGAGGAGCTGGAACAAGCCGCGCTGACGGCAGGGCACAAGAAGGATTTCGAGCCTGCGCAATCGAAGAGTAGCGTTATCGCCGCGGCGACTCCGCAATTGTTGGCCCGCACTTAAACGTTAGCCCCGCGTCCGACGCTAACGCACAGTCTTTTGTGGGAGGCTGCCATGGTAACCCAAAGTTGGATGTATGACGCGATCATTTATATTTACGCCCTGAGCCTTCTGTTTTACTTTTCCGATTTTGCCGGTCATAATCGGAGGGCGAAACGGATGGGTACAGGGTTGCTTATTTTTGTCTGGGTGCTGCAGACGATTTTTTTTATCGTAAGAATGGTTGGCCAACGTCAAATGCCGATATTATCGATGTTTGACATCCTGTTTTTCTTTTCCTGGCTGCTCGTTACGGCATCGCTGCTATTGAACCGGTTTTTCCGCGTCGATCTGTTCGTTTTTTTCGTAAACGTTATCGGCTTTTCCGTCCTTGCCCTTAACTTTTTCAGCGATCCGAACGTCGTTCCGTCGTTAAGCTATTGGAATATCAACGACGAATTGCTGTTTATCCATATTTCGCTCGCCGTGTGCAGCTATGCGGCTTTTGCGGTGGGCGCCGTATTCGCGGGCATGTATTTGTTTTTGCACCGCCAGTTGAAGAGCAAGCATTGGGGGGCGACCATGAAGCGGATGCCGAGTCTGGAAAAAATGGACCGATACGCGTATTTGATGGTCGTTACGGGCGTTCCGCTGCTGATTTTGTCGCTCTCGCTCGGGCTGGTCTGGGTCGTGCTCATAGGCGACATCCGGCTGCTGCTTGATCCGAAGGTGTTGAATTCGCTGCTCATTCTGGCCATCTACGGTTATTATTTGATTCGACGGATTACGCTCCGATCTCCGGGATACAGGCTGGCGCAGTGGAATCTTGCCGCTTTTGCCGTCGTCGTCGTCAACTTTATTATTTCCAATTTCTATTCGGCGTTTCATCAATGGATTTGGGGGTGAAGCGCGGTTGAACGGTTATTACCCGATTGTGGTTCAGCTTGCCGGAAAAGAATGCGTTATCGTCGGCGGAGGAGAGGTGGCCGAAAGAAAAGCGTCTTCGCTTTTGGAAGCGTCCGCTTCCGTCACCTTCGTCAGCCCGCGGTTCGGTCCCGGCATCGCGGCATGGATCGAGCGCGGCACCGTGAAGGGCGTGAAGCGAAACTATGCGTCTGGGGATGCCGACCATGCGTTTCTCGTCATCGCCGCCACGGACGATCCGGAGACGAACGAACGGGTTTACCGCGATGCCTCCGCCCGCAACCAATTGGTGAATGTGGCGGATCGCCCGGACTTGAGCAATTTTATCGTTCCGGCAACCGTCCGCAGAGGCAAGCTCCTCATCTCCGTTTCGACTTCCGGCGCAAGCCCTTCCGCGGCGGCGGCCATACGGGACGAAATCGCGGGAGTGTACGGCCGGGAATACGAGATTTATTTCGATTTTATGAGCGAATTTCGTTTGAAAGTGCAGCGATTGGTTAAAGATACAAATCGTAGGCGCCAAATATTCAGGAAAATGATGGATGCGGATGTGCTTGGCATCATTCGCGCGGGCCGTTTCGACCGGTTTAAAAGCAGCGTGATGAAAGCATTGTCCGAAAAACAGTCCGCCTTTACGATAGAGGATGTCCTGCATGAATCGGACCGGTAAAAAATACGGCCGATGATGCATTTTCGAGGGGGCCAGTGGATGCGAATGCGAACCATAGTTGTCGGAACAAGACAAAGCGCGTTAGCTTTGACGCAAACCAACCAAGTGATCGAACAGCTGCGCGGGCTGTGCGCGCGGCATGGAATGGAATACGAGTTTGCCGTGAAGAAGATCGTCACGAAGGGCGATCGCATTCTCGATGTTACGCTTTCCAAAGTGGGGGGAAAAGGCTTGTTCGTGAAAGAAATCGAACAGGCGCTGATCGACGGCGAGATTGATATCGCCGTGCACAGCATGAAGGACGTGCCTTCCGAGCTGCCCGGCGGATTGGTTATCGGGGCGGTCCCGAAGAGAGCCGACGCCCGGGACTGCATCGTAACCCGCGACGGCCGGCGCTTTGCCGACCTGCCGCCCGGCGCTCGCGTCGGGACCAGCAGTTTGAGGCGCGCCTGCCAATTGCAAAACCGCCGGCCCGATCTGACAATCGAGTCGGTGCGCGGCAACATTGACACGCGGCTGAAAAAACTGGAAGCCGGCGAGTTCGACGCCATTGTGCTCGCCGCCGCCGGCCTGCACCGGATCGGCTGGCAGGAGCGGATCGCGGAATATCTGGCTCCCGAAGTTTGCCTTCCTGCCGTCGGACAAGGGGCGCTCGGCATTGAATGCAGGGCGGACGATGAAAGTGTGCTGGAATTGCTCGGCCGATATAACGACAGGGAGACCGCACTCGCTGTCGCGGCGGAAAGAAGCTTTCTGTCCGAATTGAACGGGGGATGCCAAATTCCGATCGGGGCGTACGGAACGATTCAAACCGATTGTTCCGAGGCTCAGGCATCGCCGGTCGTCGAACTGACGGGGATGGTCGGTACGCCGGACGGCCGTGAGATGATTAAAGAAACGATGGCGGGATCGGATCCGGAGAGGCTGGGACGGATGCTGGCGGAAAAATTGATTTCTCAGGGGGCGAACAGGATACTCGCCGAAGTAAGGGGATGAAGCGGTTGAGCAAAGGAAAAGTATATCTTGTCGGCGCCGGTCCCGGCGATCCGAAATTGATTACGGTGCGAGGACTGGAGGCGATCCGCAAGGCGGATGTCGTCGTGTACGACCGGTTGGCCAATCCGCAGCTGCTTCGTCATATGAAGCCCGGGGCGGAACGCATTTATGTCGGCAAACTGCCCGACCGGCATACGCTCAGGCAGGAAGTCATCAGCCAAATGCTCGTCGATTTGGCGCTGCAGGGCAAAGTCGTCACCCGGCTCAAGGGCGGCGATCCGACCGTGTTCGGGCGCGCGGGCGAAGAGGCGGAGCTTCTCGCCGAACACGGCATCGAGTTCGAAATGGTGCCGGGCATCACGTCCGCCGTGGCGGTGCCCGCCTATGCGGGCATCCCGATCACCCATCGCGATTTTACGTCATCCGTCGCCATCGTCACCGGGCACGAATGCCCGAAAAAAACGGGCTCGAACATTAACTGGGCGAAATTGTCCACGGCGACGGGCACGCTCATTTTTTTGATGGGGGTAAGCAACATCGGAGCGATCCGGGACGTTCTGATCGAAAACGGCAAACCGGCGGACACGCCGGTCGCCCTTATCCGGTGGGGGACACGGGCGGATCAGCAAACGTTGACGGGCACGCTCGCCACGATTGAAGATCAGGTGCGAGCAAGCCATTTCCAATCGCCGGCCGTCATTATCGTCGGCGAGGTCGTCAAGCTGCGGGAGAAGCTGTCCTGGTACGAGAAGAAGCCGCTATTCGGCAAAAGGGTGCTGATCACCCGCTCCGGCAGCCAATCGGGAGAGCTCGCCAATCTCATTGACGAATTGGGCGGGGAACCGGTGGAGTTTCCGGTCATCCGCATGCAGCCTCCGTCGAGGCCGGAAACGGTGCAGGCGCTGGACAACGCTTTGCGCTCGCTTGCGAAATACGACTGGATCGTTTTCACCAGCGTGAACGGCGTCGAATACTTTTTCCGCAGAATGAAGGAGCTGAAAGTCGACGTGCGGACGATGCACAGGGCGCGAATCGCCGCAGTCGGGCCGAAAACGGCGGAAGCGCTGCTCGACCGCGGGTTGGTGGCGGATATGCCTCCGGGCCAGTACACGGCGGAAAAGTTATTCGAGTTTCTGGCTCCGGACTTGAAACCCGGACAGAACGCCCTGCTGCCGCGGGCGGATATTGCCGCCAAACAGCTGCCGAACCGTCTGAGGGAAGCCGGCTTGAACGTGACGGAAGTCGACGTTTACGAGACGGTGCTGTGCGCCGATAACGGGCGCGAATTGCTGGACATGCTGCAAAAGAAAGAAATTCATATCATTACGTTTACCAGTTCTTCGACAGTGAAAAACCTGCTGACCCTGTTGTCGCAGCTCGGCGCCGAGAATCCGGCGCAATTGCTGGAAGGGGCGGAAATCGCCTGCATCGGGCCGGTAACGGCGCAGACGGCGGAGCAATCCGGCTTGAAGGTTCATTATACGGCAAAAGAAGCGACGGTAGCCTCTCTTATCGAAGAGATCGCCAGCCGGAACGCATCCAAGCATGAGGCATGATAACATACAGTTTGTTTCATATCGGTTGTCGCATACAGCAAGAAATCCAATCGGCTAGGAGGATTCGTTATGAGCTATCCTGTTGTCAGACACCGCCGGCTTCGCGGAACGCGGGCGCTGCGCAATTTGGTAAGGGAAACGCGGCTTTCGGTTGATGATTTTATCTATCCGTTGTTTGTCACCCACGGCGAAAACGTGAAAGAAGAAATTCCGTCGATGCCCGGAGTGTATCATTTTTCGCTCGACCGGCTGGACGAAGAAATCGCCGAAATTGCCGGGCTCGGCATCCAGGCCGTACTGCTGTTCGGCGTTCCCGATCATAAGGACGAAAGCGGAACGTCCGCGTACGACGAACAAGGCATCGTGCAGCAGGCCATCCGCACCATCAAACGGTTGAACCCCGATTTGCTCGTTATCGCGGACACCTGCTTGTGCCAGTTTACGGATCACGGGCATTGCGGCGTCGTCCACTATTGCCAGGAAACGGGAAGGGCCGACGTAGCGAACGATCCGTCGCTGGAGCTGTTGGTGAAAACGGCGGTATCGCAGGCGAAAGCGGGTGCGGACATGATCGCCCCTTCCAATATGATGGACGGTTTCGTTCATGCGATTCGTTTCGGCCTGGACGCGTCCGGATATAGCCATATCCCGATCATGTCGTATTCGGTGAAATACGCGTCCGCGTTTTACGGTCCGTTCCGCGATGCGGCCCACTCCGCTCCGCAGTTCGGCGACCGCAGGACGTACCAGATGGATCCGGCCAATGCGCGGGAAGCGCTGCGCGAGGCGGAATCCGACGTCGTGGAGGGCGCAGATATTTTAATGGTGAAGCCGGCGCTCGCATACATGGACATCATCAGGGAAGTGAAAACGAATTTCGATCTGCCGGTCGCCGCTTACAACGTAAGCGCGGAATATTCGATGGTGAAGGCGGCCGCGGAAAAAGGATGGATCGACGAGAAGTCGGTCGTGCTGGAAATGCTGACCGGCATGAAGCGCGCCGGCGCCGACATGATCATCACTTATTTTGCCAAAGATGCGGCCCGCTGGCTGCGGGAAAAATCATGAAGATGGGTGGGTGTTCAGATGGAGAAACAACGGACAAGGCTCGATGCCCGGTCGAAAGCGGCCTTCTCCGAGGCCCGGCAGTTCATTCCGGGGGGTGTGAACAGCCCGGTGCGCGCTTTCCGCTCGGTCGGCCTTACGCCGGTGTTCGTCGAGAAAGGGCAGGGCTCCTATATCTATGACATCGACGGCAACCGTTTCATCGATTATATCGGCTCGTGGGGACCGTTAATTGTCGGACATGCCCATCCCGAAGTCGTGGAAGCGATTAAGCGGACGGCTGAACGGGGGACGAGCTTCGGCGCGCCGACCGAACTGGAAACGATGATGGCGAAGCTCGTATGCGAACGGGTTCCGTCCGTGGAAATGGTGCGCATGGTGAATTCCGGGACGGAAGCGACGATGAGCGCTCTGCGGTTGGCGAGAGGATATACCGGGCGCAGCAAAATCCTGAAGTTTTCCGGCTGCTATCACGGCCATGCCGATTCCCTGCTGATCAAAGCGGGCTCCGGAGTGGCGACATTGGGCCTGCCCGACAGCCCCGGCGTGCCGGAAAGCGTCGCGGAGAACACGCTGACCGTTCCTTATAACGATCTCGATTCCGTCAAGCTCGCCTTCGAGAATTACGGGGAGCAGATTGCGGCCGTTATCGTCGAGCCCGTCGCCGGAAATATGGGAGTCGTTCCGCCGGTTCCCGGATTTTTGCAAGGATTGCGCGACATTACCCGCGAGTACGGCAGCCTGCTTATTTTTGACGAAGTGATGACCGGTTTTCGCGTGCACTATCATTCCGCGCAAGGATTGTACGGCATTATGCCGGATTTGACGTGCCTCGGCAAAGTGATAGGCGGAGGCCTGCCGGTCGGCGCCTTCGGCGGAAGGCGGGACATCATGGAACGGATGGCCCCGAGCGGGCCGATTTATCAGGCGGGTACGCTGTCCGGCAATCCGTTGGCGATGATCGCCGGGTACACGACATTGAAGCTGCTGGGCGAGCCGGGTGTGTATGAGCGGCTGGAAGCCATATCGGCGCGTCTGGAAGAAGGGTTTGCGAAAAATGCGAAGGAGCTCGGCATTCCGATGACGATCAACAGGGTCGGATCGATGATCTGCCCGTTTTTCACCGACATCCGCGTTACCGATTATGAAACGGCGAAAACATCGGATTTGGCCCGGTTCGCCCAATATTTCGCCAACCTGCTGGATGCCGGCGTTTGTATCGCTCCGTCCCAGTTTGAAGGCATGTTCGTATCGACCGCGCATACCGATGAAGATATCGAAGCGACGATCGAGGCGAACTATGAAGCGCTGAAGCGCCTCTAGCGCGCCGGAGGACGACGATGAAAAACGTGGAACGGCGCGGGGAATGGCTGGAAATTCATCCCGGCGCGCGGGAGCTTCGGGATGCGGACGACGCTGTTGAAATCCTCAAAAGTTATTTGTCCGTTCCGGAGGGGCTTTTAAGAAAATGGCTCCGGCAGGGCGCCATTGTATCCGCAGGGGGGCGGCTGCGCGTCCGGTTGTTCCCGGAGGAAAACCACTCGTACGCACCGGAATGGATGAATCTCGAACCGCTTTATGAGGACGATTACTGCCTCGTGATGAACAAGCCGGCGGGCATTTCCGTTCATCCGGCGTTCCAAGGGCAGGGCGGCACGTTGGCGAACGCGGTCGCCGCCCATTATCAATATACGGGGCAGAGCGTCGGGATCAGACACATTCACCGGCTGGACGCCGACACTTCGGGACCGGTGCTGTACGCCAAAAACGAATATGCCCATCTGTTTCTCGACGACGCGATGCGGCGGAAAGCGGTGGAACGAATCTATCTGGCCGTAGTGGCCGGCCGGATGCGGCAGTCAAGCGGAACGCTGGACTACCCGATCGGGAAGGATCGCCATCATCCGAACCGCCGCCGCGTTTCAGCGTCCGGCGCCGCCGCCGTCACCCGTTACGAGGTGGTGGAACAATTTCGCGACGCAGCACTGGTGCGCGTCCGTTTGGAGACGGGGAGAACGCATCAAATTCGCGTTCATTTCAGCCATATCGGCCATCCGCTGCTGGGCGACCGTTTGTACGGCGGGCCGGCGGAACGCATTTCCCGCCAGGCGCTCCACGGCGAGAAGCTGATATTTCCCCACCAGCTCACCCGCGAACGGGTGTCGGTGTCGGCTCCTTTGCCGGACGACATCGCGTCATTGCTTGAACGGCTGCGGGAACAATCCCCCGCAAAGTGACGCGACGCTTCGATGCATAATCCGGTTACTTTGATCTGAAAAAACAGGCATCGTCCCACCTTCTTGCCCATATATATGTAGAGAGTTGAAATGTCTGCGATGACATCCGCAATGTAGGCATGTTTGAACTGAAGGGAGGATTCACGGTGTCTGATCAACCGACCGGATTGCGATTTGATATTTACGAACGCCTGCAACTTTCCGAAAGCGCGGCAGGCATTAAAGAACTGGACGAAATGGAGCTGGTCCCGCGCATTCAAGTGCTGTCCCAAGGGGAACAGGCGGTGCTGAAAGGGAATTTGCTGCTGACCGGAACGTATGTAAGCGAGGACGAGGAAGGCGGCGCCCAAACCTTGCAGCATTCCATCCCGGTGGAAATAACGCTGCCGATGAACCGGATACAGGCTTTGGAGCATATTTCCGTGCAAATCGAAAATTTCGACGTCGATTTGCTTTCTTCGAGAAGCTTGAATATTACCGGAGTGCTGTCGCTTCACGGAATCGAATTGACCTCCGCCGTCACGGAAGAGTGGCGAAACAGCGAAGAAACGGTTTTTGTGCATCAGGCGGAGGAAGGCGGCGGTTATTCGGAGGCCGACGGCACCCGTGAAGAACCGCCGGATGAACCGCAGTATAGGGAAGCGAATGCGGATGATGCGGACGAACCGGCAGGGGAGCGGCCAACGGAAGCAGCCGCACCGTCGGCGAATGAGGCGGGAGAAATTGGGGATTCCGGCGACGAAACCGGCCCAACCGCGGAAGAAGAAACATGGGAAACCATTCTGCCGGAAGAAACGAAAGAGCCGAAGATCGCCTTCGGAAGTAAAAAGGCGTATCAGGACGAAGAGGCGTCCGAAAATTGGAAATCGCTGCTGCGTAAACCGCAGATCCCGGTTCAGGAAGAAACGGTCCAGCCGTTTGCGGAAGAAATACGGGAGGATGCCGCGGAGACAACCGTTCCCGAACCGGAAGCGAAACGCCCGCCAGGCGACAGCGATGCGCTGGAATGGAAGAAATTGTTTCTAAGTACGGCGCAGGATGATCGGAAGTTCCGCAAGCTTCGCATGTGCATCGTGCAAAAGGATGAAACGATTCAGTCGATAGCCGAACGTTACCAGTTGAATCCGCGGGAAATCATTCTTTACAACCGGCTGGGCGAACAGGAACTCATGGAAGGACAGGTCATCTACATTCCGAAATGAGTGCCGCAAGAGAAGTCTTGTGCGGTCAGAAGCCGCATGAGGCTTTTTTACGTTTTGCGGTGAAAAAAGTGACCGGGGGAGGTTTAAAAACGGGCGGTTCATGGAGATGCTGATCGTACAGCAAGATCGAAAACCGGGACGAAATGGCCGCATGCCTCTGTCAGCCGTATTGACTCTCCGGCCGAACCGGTTTATCATATATAATGAAGTAAGATAGCCTCAATTTCATAACAGAACGACGTGGACAGGGAGGAGTAGACAGCCAACCCTTCAGAGAGCGGAACTGTTGACGCTGTGAGGTTCCGCAGGATGTAACTGTTGAAGTCGCCCGAAGAGTTGCATGGTTGAACGCGCTAGATCATGCCGGCAGCAGCCGTTATCTGTTTGAGTGTCGCGTTTTCATTCGAACGCGAAACAAAGGTGGTACCACGGAAGCCGAACCTTCCGTCCTTTGGGACGGGAGGTTTTTTATTTTGGATTCACGCGAAGAAGAGACGATGGAGGTAAAGAACGATGGCTGAAACGAAAACGGAAAAAGACAGCTTAACGATGCCGACGACGTACGATCCGAAAGCGGCGGAGGCGAAATGGCACGATTACTGGATGAAAGGAAAATATTTTGAGGCGGGAAAACGAACGGACGCCGAGCCGTATACGATCGTCATTCCGCCGCCGAACGTGACGGGGATGCTGCATATCGGGCATGCGCTGGATTTCACGCTGCAGGATATTCTGATCCGGTTCAAACGAATGAGCGGTTACGACGCGCTATGGCTGCCCGGATCGGACCATGCGGGCATCGCCACGCAGACGAAAGTGGAGCAGAAGCTGCGGGAAGAAGGGCTTACCCGTTACGATCTCGGCAGGGAAAAGTTCCTCGAGAAAGTATGGGAATGGAAAGAACACTACGCGGCAACGATTCGCGAGCAGTGGGCGAAGATGGGCTTCTCCCTCGACTATTCCCGCGAGCGGTTTACGCTTGACGAAGGGCTATCGCGCGCGGTGCGCACTGTGTTCGTCAAGCTGTACGAAAAGGGGCTCATCTACCGCGGAAAATATATCATCAACTGGGACCCCGCCGCCCGCACGGCGCTGTCCGACATCGAAGTCGAGTATAAGGAAGTGCAGGGCAAGCTGTATCATCTGCGCTATCCGCTCAAGGACGGAAGCGGGCATATTACGGTAGCGACGACACGGCCGGAAACGATGCTCGGCGACACGGCGGTCGCCGTACATCCGGACGACGAACGGTACAAGCATCTGATCGGCAAAATGCTCGTCCTCCCGATCATCGGCAGGGAAATTCCGGTGATCGCCGACGAGTACGTCGAGAAAGAATTCGGCAGCGGCGCGGTGAAAATCACCCCCGCGCATGACCCGAACGACTTCGAGGTCGGTCTCCGCCACAATCTCCCGCAAATTCTCGTCATGGACGAAAGCGGCAAAATGAATGAGAACGCGGGCATTTACAAGGGGATGGACCGCTTCGAGTGCCGCAAAAGGATCGTGAACGACCTGCAGGAGCAGGGCGTGCTGATCAAGATCGAGGAGCACGTCCACCAAGTCGGCCACAGCGAACGAAGCGGCGCCGTCGTCGAGCCGTATTTGTCGACGCAGTGGTTCGTGAAGATGAAGCCGCTCGCCGAAAAGGCGATTGAAGCGCAAAAATCGGGGCGGGGCGTGCGGTTCGTTCCGGAGCGGTTCGAAAAAATTTACCTGCACTGGATCGAAAACGTGCGCGACTGGTGCATCTCCCGCCAGCTGTGGTGGGGGCACCGCATACCGGCGTGGTACTGCGGAGATTGCGGCGCGATCACGGTATCCGCCGACGAGGCCAAGTCGTGTTCCCAATGCGGCAGCGCGAACATCAGGCAGGACGAGGACGTGCTCGACACCTGGTTCAGCTCCGCCTTGTGGCCGTTCTCCACGCTCGGCTGGCCGGACGATACGGACGATATGAAACGCTATTACCCGACGAATGTGCTCGTTACCGGGTACGACATCATTTATTTCTGGGTGGCGCGAATGATCTTCACCGCGCTCGAATTTACGGGACAAATTCCGTTCAAAGATGTGCTCATCCACGGTCTTGTCCGCGACGCCGAAGGGCGCAAAATGTCCAAATCGCTCGGCAACGGGGTGGACCCGCTCGAGGTGATTGAACAATACGGGGCGGACGCCATGCGCTATATGATTTCGACGTCCAGCACGCCGGGGCAGGATCTCCGTTTCCGCTGGGAGCGGGTGGAGCAGGCGCGCAACTTCGCCAATAAAATATGGAACGCGTCCCGCTTCGCGTTAATGAATCTCGACGGCCTTACCGTGGAGGATATCGATCTTGGCGGCGATTTGAGCACGGCCGATCGCTGGATTTTGCACCGGTTGAACGAAACGGCCCGCGATGTGACCCGTTTGCTGGATCAATACGAATTTGGCGAAACGGGACGGCTTTTGTACAATTTTATCTGGGACGATTTGTGCGACTGGTATATCGAATTCTCCAAGCTGCGCCTTTACGGAGAAGACGCGGAAGCGAAACGGCGGACGCAGAGCGTGCTTGCCTACGTCCTCGACCGGACGCTCAGGCTGATTCATCCGTTCATGCCTTTCATCAGCGAAGAGATTTGGCAGCATCTGCCGCATGAGGGCGAGACGATTGCGCTTGCGCCGTGGCCGCAATATGCCGCGGAATGGGAAGCGCCCGATGCGGTGAAGGAGATGGAGCTGTTGATGGATATCATTCGCTCCGTCCGCAACATCCGCGCCGAAATGAACGTGCCGATGGGCAAAAAAGTCGAGCTGCTCGTCAAACCCGGCAGCGAGGATATTTTGTCCGTACTGCTCCGCAACGAACAGTACATCGCCCGGTTCTGCGGCACGTCCAGGCTTGAACTGAACGTTAACGCGCAGCCTCCGGAAAAAGCGGTTACCGCGGTGGTCACCGGGGCGGAATTGTATTTGCCGCTGGCCGGATTAATCGACATCGAGCAGGAAATCGCCCGTCTGGAAAAAGAACTGCAAACGTTGAACGCGGAAGTGGAACGCGTTGAGAAGAAGCTGGCTAACGCCGGGTTCGTATCCAAAGCTCCGGCCAAAGTGATCGAAGAAGAAAAGGCGAAGCATCGCGACTATTCCGAGAAGCGCGAAAAAGTGCTCGCGCGGCTCGCCGAACTGAGAGGGTAACGGAACCCGCCGGACGATTCCCGGCAGGTCATGACGTCACAGCAATTCACACGGTAAAGAAGGATGAGAGCGATGAATGAAGCAAGCTTTGGGAGCGGCGCCCCGTTTCACACTTACACGGAAGCGGTAGACTGGGTGAAAGGCCTCGTTTCGTTCGGGATCAGACCCGGGTTGAAACGAATGGAAACGATGATGGAGAAACTGGACTATCCGCACCGGCGGCTCAAATTCATCCATGTCGCCGGCACGAACGGGAAAGGCTCCACGTGCGCTTTTCTTAGTCAAATCTTGATGCAGTGCGGATATGACGTAGGCACGTTCACCTCGCCGTACATTGAAAAATTTACGAACCGGATCCAATATAACGGCCAGGATATACCGGAGAATGAGGTTCTCCGCCTGGCCAACGTCCTGAAGCCGATCGCCGACGAAATTGCCGCGTCGGAGCTCGGCCCGCCGACGATGTTCGAGATTGTCACCGCAATGGCGATATTGTATTTCGCCGGTACGGTGTATCCGGACTACGTCGTGTGGGAAACCGGGCTTGGCGGCCGTCTCGACTCGACGAACATCGTCGTTCCCGTCGTTTCCGTCATTACGAATATCGGCCACGATCATATGGACGTGCTGGGGGATACGCTGGAACAAATCGCCCGGGAAAAAGCCGGCATTATTAAGCCGGGCGTTCCCGTCGTCTGCGCCGCGGAACAAGCCGAAGCGGTATCCGTTCTCAGGCAGGCGGCCCAAGACAAGAAGAGCACCTTATACCTTTTGGGCGATCAGTATGCATACGAGCCGGTTTCCTCAAAGGAGGACGAACAGGTCTTTCATTTTTCCGGCCCTTTCCGCGCGCTGAAGGACGTTACGATTGCGCTGAACGGGTCTCATCAAATGAAAAACGCGGCTGCCGCATTGATGACGATCGAGGTGCTGCGCCAGTATTACGCGCTCATTGTCGAAGACGAAGACTTGTACGCCGCCATGAAAGAGACGGCATGGCCGGGCCGTCTGGAAATGCTCTCCCGTTCCCCGCGCCTGCTCATTGACGGAGCCCATAATCCGGAAGGAGCCGAAACGCTCGCCGGCGCGTTGAAGCACACATACCGTTACCGCAAGCTGCATATGATGCTCGGCATGCTGGAGAACAAGAATCACGAAGGCTTTCTGAGGCATATACTGCCACTAGTGGATACGCTTATCGTTACCGAGCCGGATTTTCGCAGGAAATTGGATGCGGCGGCATTGGCCGGAATGGCTGGCGAACTGTGCGCGCAGCTGGGGAGGAGCATCGAAGTGATCGTGGAACCTTCCTGGAAAACGGCGCTGCGCCGTTTGCAGCAGTTGACGGATCGCGACGACCTGGCGGTCGTTACCGGAACGCTGTACCTGATTTCCGACGTACGTTCCTGGATTTTATATCATTCCGATTCTGAAAAAGGTTGGTGAGACGGGTTTGAGTACATCCGAACATGTACATTTTATCGGCATCGGAGGGTACGGCATGAGCGCTATCGCCAGAGTATTGCTGGAAATGGGATATCGCGTCACAGGCTCCGATGTGGCGCAGCAGGAATTGACCGACAAGCTCGTTGCCAAAGGCGCCCAGGTGTATATCGGGCATAAGGGCGGCAATGTGCACGGTGCCGATCTCGTGGTGTATTCCACCGCATTGTCCAAGGATAACGTGGAAATGATTGAGGCGGAGGAATTGAACATCCCGATTCTGCACCGATCGCAAATGCTTGCGCGTTTGTTGAACGCCAAGAAAGGCATTGCGGTTGCCGGAGCCCACGGAAAGACGACGACATCCTCGATGATTGCTTTGGTCATGGAACTGTGCGATATGGATCCGACCTATATTATCGGCGGCGAAATCATGAACGTGGACAGCAACGCCAAAGCCGGCAAAGGCGATTATGTCGTGGCCGAAGCCGATGAAAGCGACGGTTCCTTCCTGCAATATTATCCGACGCTCGCGCTTGTGAACAATATCGAACCGGATCATCTGGAGCATTACGACGGCGATTTCAACAAATTGAAGCAGGCGTACGCGCGGTTTCTCAACCAGGTGAAAGAAGGCGGGAAGGCGATCGTCTGTTTGGACGACCCGACGCTTCGGGAACTCATTCCCGACATTCGAAGCGAAATGATTACGTACGGCATTGAAACGGACGCCGATTATAAGGCGGTCAATATAAAACTGGGCGATCGGCGGGTATCTTTCGACGTTGTCCGCCAAGGGACGACGCTCGGACAAATCAGGCTGTCCATCCCAGGCAAGCACAACGTATACAATGCGCTCGCCACTTTGATTGCGTGCCTGGAGGCCGGATTGTCGTTTGCGGACATCGCCGGCGCCATCACGAATTTCCGGGGGGCGAAGCGCCGGTTTCAAGTTCTGGAAGAAGTGAACGACATTCTGGTCATCGACGACTATGCCCACCATCCGACGGAAATTCAGGCGACGATAGCGGCCGCCAAAGCAACGGGCAAAGCGATTATCGCCGTGTTTCAACCGCAGCGCTACTCGCGCACCTACTTTTTGTTCGATCAGTTCAGCCGCGCTTTTCAGGAAGCGGATGAAGTGATTATCACGGATATCTACTCGCCCGTAGGGGAAAAAGAAATCGAGGGCGTCAACTCGGCGAAGCTGGTTGAACTGATCAGGCAGAACAGCAACCGGAATGCAAGGTACATTCCTGCCAAAGAAGAAGTGCTGACGTATCTCGCCGATCGGGTGAAACCCGGCGATCTGGTGCTGACGATGGGCGCGGGCGACATCTGGAAAACGGCCGACGGTTTGGCGCGCCTTTTGCGCGAACGGTTCGGAGATTCATAATTCGGAAAGACCGGAGGGGACTGTGGCGCTGCCGCAGTCCCTTCTTAACGATAAAGAAAGTTTAAGTTCGATGAACGCATCTTCGAAAGGCTTCGATAGAAGCTTTTTCTTATTTCATAAGTAAAAAAGCCTGTTGACAATATAATATCAACATTTTAAAATAAAGTTTGGCTTAATGATAATGATTTTCATTATTGAGTGAAGAATGCAACGGAGTGATGGGATGGGACGAAAAACGGCAGCGATGGTCACGGCGCTTCTCTTGACGGCATTCTTTTTTGCCGCGAGCGTATATGCGTCAGCGGAGGACGATTTGAAAAAGGCAAACGAATCGGTCCGGCAGTCGATTGCGTCCGCGGAAGCGGGAAATATCGGACAGGCGGAGAAGCAGTTCAAACAGTTTTACTCCACATGGTTCAAGATTGAGGACGGAATAAAAGAAAAGTCCAAACAAGCGTATCGTGACATCGAAGACACGATGGGCGAAGTTCAATTCGCTTTGGCTCAAAAGCCTGTCGACAGGGATAAACTGCTGCAGGCGCTGCAAAAGCTTTCTCAGACAAACGATGCGTTCATAAACGGCGAATATCCTGAAGATAACGGGGCGGACCGACCGTCCGGTGGGACGAAGCATCATGTGGGCGACCTCGTCAGTCTGCTCGACGAAGCGCTTGAACAGTTAAAGCAAAATAACGTGCAGGGCGCCAAGGAACAAATCGAGGAATTTCGTCAACTATGGCTTGACATCGAGGGCATCGTGCTTACCCAGTCGTCAAAAGTGTACAGTGACGCGGAAAGAGATATGGTAACGTCATACGCGCTGCTTTCTTCCGATACACCCGACATCAAGGCGGCCGAAGCCACGATCCGGGCGATGAGAGATTACCTCGCGCCGCTTGCGGGGAAAACAAACTACGGCATATTTGACGCTACGACGATTTTACTGCGAGAAGGACTGGAAGCTCTGCTCGTCGTGGTCGCTCTGCTTGGTTTTTTGAAAAAAACCGGAAACGGACAAAAGAAAAACTGGATTTGGTTTGGAGTCGGCACAGGCATTTTCGTGAGCATTATTTTAGGGGTCATTGTGCAAGTTCTGTTTTCCGCCGGAGCGTTCGGCACGAACAACTTTCTTTTGGCCGGATGGACGGGAGTGTTCGCATCCGTCATGCTGCTCTACATGAGCTACTGGCTTCACAGCAAATCGAGCCTCTCCAGCTGGCAGCAGTACATCAGCAGCAAAAGCACAAAAGCGCTGGCCGCCGGAAATTTATGGTCGCTGGCCATCCTGTCATTTTTAGCGGTGTTTCGCGAAGGAACGGAGACGGTTTTGTTCCTTATCGGAATGGCTTCATCGATCAGCTTGGCGAATTTGCTTGCCGGCATCGGTATCGGCATTCTCGCTTTAGTCTTGCTGTCGTACTTCATATTGAAAGTTGGCTTGAAAATACCGGTGCGGCCTTTCTTCATCGTCTCGGGCATACTCGTTTTCTATCTCTGCTTCAAATTTTTGGGAATGGGTATTCACAGCCTGCAGCTGGCGGGCGTTTTGCCGGCAACCCATACGGACTTGCTTCCGACAGTGGATCTGTTTGCGATTTATCCGACATGGGAAGGGCTTGTCCCGCAGTGCGTGCTGCTTGTCTTCGCGCTTCTCGCCATGATGTGGAACCGCAGAAGAGAGATGAAGATTCGCGGCCAAATCAGTATGAAATGAACGTAGAAACGCGAAAAATTTGAACCGCGAAATCAGAGGAGGATGTTGAATGAAAAACAGTTTGTTCGCCGTTGCCATCGTTGCAGTTATCGCGTTATTATCGGCATGCGCGTCCGATCCCGCATCCGACGCTTCTTCCGGAATTGCTGACGGCGTAAAATCGATGAAAACGACGCTTGCTGAACTTCAAAAGCAGGTCGATGCGAACGATGCGGCCGGCGTGAAGGAAAGTGCGGAGTCTCTCGAAGAAGCATGGGAGAAATTCGAGGACGGCGTCAAAGAGAAATCCGCCGAGCTGTACGAAAAAGTGGAGACGCCTCTCCACACGATCGAAGCGGGAGCGAAAGCCGATGCCATCGATACAAATGTGCTGTCGCAGGCGATAAAAGAACTGGACAACGCACTGTCTGAAGTGGAAAAATGATAATTCAGCGTCTGATGTAAGGCGTAAGGCGGAAGCGCTGCATGCTGCAGTTGTGCCGGCACCGTCCGCACTCACAATTCGGCGGCATGATATTACCGCGAATCTATACGGATGAAAGAAGAAACTTTGGCGATGGCTGAAGTTTCTTTTTTTTCGTCAGAAGGGCCTCAACGGTTCATTTGTGTTTTCCGATAGGAGAAATGTCAACGATTTGTCGAATTATCGAACTTGTCAAATGTTGTTGCGTTTAGTTAAAAAGGGCATAATGGATGAAGAGATTCAGAGGGAAAGAGGAATTATGATGGGGTATAATGACACGTTTATCCGGGCATGCCGGAAGCAGGCCGTCGAACGGGTGCCGGTATGGTACATGCGCCAGGCCGGCCGGTACGATCCGGAGTACCGCAAAATCAAGGAGAAATACAGTTTGCTGGAAATTTGCCGCCAGCCGGAACTGGCTGCGGAAATTACGATGATGCCGGTCAGAAAACTCGGGGTGGACGCGGCGATTTTGTATTCGGACATCATGAATCCGGTCGCTTCGATCGGCATCGATTTCGATATCGTCAAAGATGTGGGGCCGGTCATACGCAACCCGATACGGACCGCCAGCGATGTCGACCGGTTGCGGCCGATCGATGTGGAAGGCGATCTCCCGCATGTCATCGAAACGATTCGCCTCCTGTCCAAAGAGCTCACCGTGCCGCTCATCTCGTTCGCCGGAGCGCCGTTTACGATTGCCAGCTATTTGATCGAGGGCAAGCCGTCGAAAAACTATTTGAAAACGAAGCAGCTTATGTATAGCGAACCGGAAATATGGGCCAAGCTGATGGACAAGCTGGGCGACATGGTCATTACGTACTTGAAGGCGCATGTCGCTGCGGGAGCGAAAGCGGTGCAGCTGTTCGACAGCTGGGTCGGCGCGCTTGCCCCGCAAGACTTCCAGCAGTTCGTGCTGCCGACCGTCACCCGCATTTTCAGCGAGTTGTCCGATCTGGAGGAGCCGAAAATTTATTTTCCGGGGGTCGGTGCGGGGGAACTGCTGCCTCTTTTGCGCGGACTTGAAGCGGACGTCATCGGATTGGACTGGCGTGTGCCGCTTCGCGAAGGCCGCAAGCGGATCGGAGACCGGTTTGCGGTGCAGGGCAATATGGATCCCGCCGTTTTAACGGCGCCGCAATCCGTTATCGAACGCGTTGCCCAAGGGATCATCGATGACGGGGTGGAGCGGCCGGGATTTATTTTCAATCTGGGGCACGGCTTGTTTCCGGAAGCGTCCCTGGACAAATTGCGCGAGCTGACGTCGTTCGTTCACGAATATTCCCGGACGGCTTTGAAACTTTCGGAAAGAAGTGACGCGAAATGACAAAAAGGAAAATCGGCGTTCTCGTCATGTCTTACGGTACGCCGGAAAGCATGGATCAAATCGAGGCGTACTACACGCACATCCGCCGCGGCCATCCGCCTACCCCCGAGCAATTGCAAGCTTTGAAGAGCCGTTATGAAGCGATTGCCGTCGGCGTGTTCCCGCTGCGGGAAAATACGAACAGGCAGGTAAAAGCGTTCGAACAGGAGCTGAACCGGCGCGATGCCGGAATCGAGTTTGTCTGCTACCAGGGCTTGAAACACGCTTCTCCTTTTATTGAGGACGGTGTCCGGCAAATGGCGGCCGACGGCATTACGGAAGCGGTAGGAATCGTGCTGGCCCCCCATTACTCGGCGATGAGCGTCGGCGGATACATCAAAAGGGCGGAGCAGGCGGCCGGCGAATACGGGGTGACGATGCGTTTCGTGGAAAGCTACCATCTGCATCCGAAACTGATCGAGGCGCTGGCGGAGCGGGTAGAGGCGGCGCTGCTGAAATTTCCGGACGTGCCGAAGGATGAAGTCCGCGTTATTTTCACGGCGCACAGCCTGCCGGAAAAAATACGGGAAATGAATGACCCGTACCCGCAGCAGCTGCTCGACAGTTCACGGGCTGTCGCGGAAAAAGCGGAAATCCGCAACTGGCAGTTCGCCTGGCAAAGCGCGGGGCAAACGAGGGAGCCGTGGCTCGGCCCCGACATCCTGGACGTGCTCTCGGACATTCACCGGGAAGAGCATGTGCGGAACGTGTTAATCTGCCCGATCGGTTTCGTTTCCGATCATTTGGAAGTGCTGTACGACATCGATATCGAGTGCCGAAACGCGGCGCGTGAACTGGGAATGCATTTGGAGCGGACCTCATCTTTGAATACGGATCCGAAATATATGGAAGTGTTGGCGGACGAAGTATTTTTGCGAACAGAAAGGAACTGATGCCGGATGGGAAGCGCACCGAAACGGATTTTGATCGCCGGCGGGGGAATTACCGGACTAAGCGCGGCGTTTTATGCTAAAACCATGCTTGCTGAAAAAGGAATAGCCGCGGACATTACGCTTGTGGAAAAAAGCGATCGTCTCGGAGGTAAAATACGGACGCTCCGCCGCGACGGATTTGTGATTGAACAAGGGCCGGATTCGTTTCTCGCCCGCAAAATGCCGATTATCGATTTGACCCGGGAATTGGGATTGGAGAAACAATTGACGGCAACCAATCCACAGGCGAAA
>JAWLCZ010000018.1:0-33310 GCA_041686835.1 Paenibacillaceae bacterium
TTCTTTGGCCGGAAGATTGTCGGGGATTTTAATCGGCATAGGACATGTCACTCCTCTTGGGCAATATTCGATTTTCAGACAAAATAAAAAACCTTTCGTGAGAAAGGTCCTAACTATACGAAACAGTCAGTAGAGCCTCTCTCATCTCCCGGAAACGATCGTTTCCGCAAGAATTAGCACCGTGCCTTCCTCCGTTTCCATTCCGAAGGAGTGTCGGTTGCCGGGTTTCATCGGGCTAGTCCCTCCACCTACTCTTGATAAGAGCACCTAAGCTGATTTATTCAATTGGCTGCAAATTGATAATACTACTGTAAATGATATTCACTTTGCCGTCAAGACGGAGATTTCCGCTTGCGGCCGCGATTAGGGAGGATACGGTGATGATGGAAATCGTGACGGAGGAACAAATGCTGCTGTTCGTCATCCGATGCTTGAAGGAAGAAAAGAAAGAAGAACTGCTGAGCGTTCTCGACGAACTGCAGCCGTACGACATCGCCGAAATCTACAGCGCGCTTCCGCAAAAACACCGCCACAAGTTTATTAAGATGCTGACGTCCAAACAGATTGCCGTACTGCTTCAGGAGCTGGATACGAAGCTGCAGGTGGACATTCTGCATAAGCTCGGCATCGAACAATCTTCGAAGATTATGGATTTGATGGAAACGGACGATTTGGCCGATTTGTTGAATGAGCTTTCGGTCGACGACATTGAATATTTTCTTACCGGGATGAAACAAGAGGAATCGCAAAATGTGCAGCGCCTGATGAGCTATCCCCCGGAAACCGCCGGCGGGCTGATGACGAACCGGTATGTATGGATACGGGATACGTATACGGTGAGAGAAGCGGTGGACAAGCTGAAGGCTTTCGCGGAAATGGCGGAGAACCTTTACTATCTTTACGTTCTGGACGAACGGAAAAAGCTGGTCGGCGTCGTTTCCTACCGCGATTTGCTGCTTGCCGATACGGACGATAAAATCGCCGACATCATGTACACCCGGGTCATTTCCGTCCCTGCCGATATGGATCAGGAACAGGTGGCCAGAACTATCGAAAAATACGACTTCATCTCCGTGCCCGTCGTCGACCGCGAAAACCGGCTGATCGGCATCGTTACCGTCGACGATATCATCGACGTGTTCATTCGCGAAGCGAATGAAGATATCGGTAAGCTCTCCGCCACAGGCAAAGCGATCGATTTCAACACCGGCATGCTTACCGCATCGCTGCGCCGTTTGCCCTGGTTGATCCTGCTCTTGTTTCTCGGCCTCGTTTCCGGCAGCATTATAAGCCGTTTTGAACAAACGCTGCAGCAAACGGTCGCGCTCGCTTTTTTTATGCCGATGATCGCCGGTATGACCGGCAATACCGGAACCCAATCGCTCGCCATCGTCGTGCGGGGGCTCGTATCGAACGATCTGAACGCCAGTACGGTATTGCGGCTGATTATGAGGGAGCTGGGCGTGGGCATCGTTATCGGAACCGTCTGCGGGCTTCTGGTCGCCGCCGCAGCTTCCTTATGGCAGGGAAATGTTGTATTCGGGTTCGTTGTCGGCTGTTCGTTGTTTATGACACTCATTATCGGAACGCTGGCGGGCACGATGATCCCGCTTTTGCTTTACAGGTTCAAAGTAGACCCCGCCGTCGCGTCCGGACCGCTCATTACGACGCTGAACGACATTTTTTCGCTGGTCATCTATTTCGGAATGGCTTCCTTATTTTTATCCCGGCTGCATTGAACCGATGAAACACCAAGATGTTATTATTGAATACTTATATATATCGGTATATACTAATCACGTACTCTTCCTCGCTGCCTTGCCGCTAACGGGATGGAGTGCAAATCCACCAATTTTTGAGGTGAAAGGTATGGACGGAGACCGACCGAAGCCTGCGAACTTTGAAAACTATCATACGAAGGAATTCAGCCGGTCTTTGCGCCGTATTTAATATGCCGCTGCGAGGCGTTGCCGGCTGTCTTCCGAACAAAGGAGTGATGACAGATGAAGGCACGTTTGGTGCAGCATGGCGTTTTCAGCCTGATCCAGGACATTCAAACGACGACTGAACCTCCTGAAAACGGCTTTTACTGGATTGACGCCGGCATTGAAGATTTGCCGCTCTTGCAGTCGTTGTTCCATTTCCACGACCTGGCCGTAGAGGATTGTCTCAGCGATGAAGAACAGCGGCCGAAGCTGGAAATTTACGACAACCATTATTTTATCGTCATCAACAGCATCCGTTACGATGACGAGGAAATCTTTCTGCGAACGTTAAACATTTTTTTGGGCAAACATTTCATCATCACCATTACGAAGCAAAAAATTCACGAGCTGCGCATCGTCAAACCGATTTTGCTCGACGAGAAGGTGAACTCGCCCGATTATTTTTTGTATTACTTGATGGACGTGCTGGTCGACAACTACTTCCACGTCGGCGACCGGATCGAAGCGCGGCTGGAACAGCTGGATGAAGCGATACTGCTGCAGATCAAGAAATCCCATCTGAACGAAATCGTCGGCTTGCGCAGCGAAATTCTCTGGTTGAAAAAGGCGCTCGGCCCGCAGCGGGATTTGATCGCCACCTTGAGCAAAAAAGAACTGAAGCTGATTAACGACAACCTGCAAAAATATTTCGGCGACTTGCACGAGAACGCGATTAAAATCTGCGAGACGTTCGATACGTTCCGCGAATTGATCGGCCATCTGCGCGAAGCTTACCAGTTGAGCCTGGCGAACCGCGCCAATGAAATCATGCGCGTGTTTACGGCGCTGACTACGATATTTATGCCGCTTACGATTATAACGGGCATATACGGCATGAACTTCGACAACATCCCGGAGCTGCACATGAAATACGGCTATTATCTCGTTCTCGGCATGATGCTGTTAGTCGGCTTATCGATGTACGTGCTTTTCCGCAAAAAGGACTGGCTGTAAAGCCGGTCCTTTATTCTTCAAGCAGTTCGAGTTCGACTACGGTATCGATGTCGTCGGGCAGCGGAAACGTGAAATGATCCGGCGTACCGAAATTAATGAAGGCGTCGTTCTTGAATTGTTTGGCATTCCACGCTTCGCTCAACCTGATTTCGGAGCCGTCGGCGACAAGACGCGCTTGCCGGATCTTGCCGTTCAAACCCGGCAGTCCGATCGGGCCGATATTTCCATCAAAGATATGGGCATAGAGCCGGTTTCCCTTTTGCGTGTAGTAGCCCCATTCCGGCTTTGGCAGCGAAGCTTTCCCGCATCCGTATATGCTGCTGCCGTTCTTTTTCATCCATTTTCCTATTTCCGCAAGGATTTGCAGCGATTCCTCCGGAATTTCCCCCAACGCATTCGGTCCGACATTCAACAGCAAATTACCGTTTTTGCTGACACACTCCACCAGCTTGCGGATGAGCAGCTTGGGCGACTTGTAGTTTTTGTCGGCAGCGCAGTAGCCCCAGTTGTTGTTCAATGTGACGCAAGCTTCCCACGGTATCGGATTTCCGTCCTCGTCAACGATCCCTTCCGGGGGAATAATCTGTTCCGGGGAGGCAAAATCACCGGCATACGCACTCGGGGTTCTGCTGCGGATGCTTCCCGTACTTTCGCCGCTCGCCTCCAGCCTGTTGTCAATAATGACATCCGGCTGCAGCGAGCGCACCATGTTGACCAGCTCGGTCGCCCTCCATTTTTCACCGGACATGTCGCCATAGGAAAAGTCGAACCAAAGAATGTCGATCTTCCCGTAGTTCGTGCACAGCTCTCTCACTTGTCCGTGCATGTACTCCAAGTAATTTTCAAAATGATGCCGTTTTCTGAAAGCTTCATTGTCTCTCATCGGATGGATGCGGTCCCCGTAATGCGGGTAATCTTCATGATGCCAATCGATGAGGGAATAATACAGCCCGACCTTCAATCCTTCGGACCTGAACGCTTCTATGTATTCCTTGATGAGGTCTCTTCCTGCCTTCGTATTCGTCGCTTTGTATTGCGTCAGCTTACTGTCGAACAGGCAAAAACCGTCATGATGTTTGGCGGTCATGACGGCGTATTTCATGCCGGCTTCTTTCGCCGCTTTCGCCCATGCTTTCGGATCATATCTTGTCGGGTTGAACTCGTCAAAAAACGGCTGATACTGTTCCTTGCTCAGTTTTTCAACGCTTCTTACCCATTCTCCCCTGGCCGGGATCGCATACAAACCCCAATGAATAAACATGCCGAAACGGGCTTCCATAAACCATTTCGTCCGCCTCGTTCTTTCTTCAATCGCCTTCATTTTCCATTCTCCTTCCTGCCGTAGAATACGCTTTCAACTCCATTTTATCAAACTTCCAACGAAAAATTCGCTTGGCAGCGTAAATTTTTCCGCTCTCGGCTTGAAACGGAAAAGGTAGATTTGGCGATTGCTTAGAAAAGCCTCACAGGTCAGAGCCGGCTAAAGGCAGCGCTTTCCCTTACGGGAAGCTGCCTTCCGGATTCAGCGGTTTTCCATCGGCTTGAGAAGATTGACGTCTTCCTCGAGGTCAGCCAGCTTTTTCTTGTGCAAATAAACCGTTTTGGCCAGAACAAGAATCTCTTTCCCTTGCTGTTCGACGATTTGTTTCATTCCTCCCACTTGCTGCAGCAACTGGGTCGTCATCCGTTCATTGCTTTCCGCATACCGCTCGATGACACTCGTTCTTTTCTCGATCGCATCTGTTCTTTGCTCAATCGTTTCTGTTCTTTGGTCAATCGTTTCTGTTCTTTGCTCAATCGCTTCTATTGTTTTCTCAATCGCATCCGTTCTTTTCTCAATGACATCCGTTTTCAGCTCCAATTCGCCCATTTGTACGGATATTCTTTTTACTTGTTGATCCAGCTCTTCTACTTTGTGCCCGATCGCGTCCACGGTCTGCTCGAGCACACCTATGCGCTGATCCATCGCATCGACCTTTTGCTCAAGCACGCCCATGCGTTGATCCATCGCGTCAACCTTTTGCTCGAGCGTATCGAACCTCATCTCGAAAGCATCCATCCGTCTGTCAATGCGGTTGAAGCCCTCAATAATCAGCATTTCGAGTTTATCCGGCATCCGCTTCCCACCCCCGGCATCTTCAACATAACACTATTATACTTGTTTTCTCCATAATCGATAGTAGAGTTTGATCATTTTCATAGATGTAAGGTTTCCGTCAGAGTTCTTCAATCTCCAAGGATGCGGATTCGCCATTCGGCGGAGATTCTTGGTTTCTTTCTTAATCCGTACGGGAAGTGGCCGCATTCTTCTCCCTGCGATATCGAAGCCGCAACAACCGAAGCCATTCATAGGCTCTGTCCGGATCTTTGTCCTTCAATGGTTCTTCACCGTATACTTTTCTGAACACAGGTTTCAGGTAGCGATCCCCTTCTTCCTCAAACGCTTTCCATGCGGCTTCCCGCTCCTCCGGGGGCACGGTTTCGAGCTCCGCCGCAATAAGCGGTTCCAGGTCGTAGCCTTCCTGTTCCAACTCTTCAAGCAGGAGCAACAGTTCCCTTCTCGGAACGGACAAGATTTGCTGCAGCGATGTCAGGTTTTCTCCTTGGAATATGCCTTCCAGAAGCTTTTTTTTGTTCGTCTGCCTGTCAAGCTCTTCCTTCAATTTCAATTCGCGCTGCTCGTACATCCACCGGGTGAATTCCCTGTGATCGATGGCTCCCGCCACCCAATCGAGCGGAAATTCAGTCTGGCGTTCGATGGATTTGGTCAGGTTTAACACGGACTCACCGTACAAGTTTGTTTTGCTTTCGCCAAAACCGGGAATTTGCAGCAGTTCTTCCCGAGTTTTCGGCACAAAGGCGCTAATCATCCGCAGCAAACGATTGGACGCAATGATGAAGGGGGCTTTATTCTCCTTCAAAGCTTGCTCTCTCCGCCATTTCCGCAATTCCTGAAACAGTTCTTCCCGACAGTGCAGTTCGCCGTAATAATGCAGCATCTGTACCGTTTTGGCCTTTCCCGTGGAAACGGCCGTGGGATCCGCAAACTCACCCAGTACCGGAACATACCCTTCTCCCCTCTTTTCCGCCGAACGGAGGCGAAAAACGGCCAACATTTCCTCCCATCGTTCGCCTTCAAACCAACAATCCTGGAACATCCGTCCGTCTTCCCTGGGCTCGTTCCACACCACGTTCCAAACCCCTTGGCGTTCGCTTATCGATACTTGTGCGGTAATGACGCGATTGAGGGCCGTTTTTTTCTCAAGACTGTTCAAAAAAATCAAATTCATCTTCATCCCTCCGCGGTGATATATTGACATAAACAAAAAAAACACCCCTCCTACCTTTGCGTAAGAGAGGTGCTTCCCCTGTTTATGATATTACCTATATCGTATCATGAAAATGTTGGAACCGCAAGTATCCGTTCTAAAGAGAAAGTCATATGAAGCTACGGTAAAGAGTATTATGAGCGACTCGAACAAGGTTTCAACAGAATTGGTTAGGTCGATAAAAATTAACCCATGCATTGGAGTTTTGGTTCTATGGACTAATAGCATAAATGGGAAATCTATTTTTAAATTCCATTAGCCTTTTTTAAGCCGTGATTCAACCATCTCGTTTTTTCCTTTTTATGTAAATTATCAAAACTCCAATAACGATGATTAGTATCCCTAAAACTAAAAAAATGTTGTTCCAGTGAATAAGCAATATTATCCATCCTTTAATAATATACGATGCATCTCAAATGGAATGGTAAATTTACCTACAATTGTATCATAATCACTCGGTAATCCACAAAATAAAACTCCACACGTAAGCGATATCATCTTTTTCAAACAATAGAGTAAAATTGAGCCATTTAACAAGGGGATATCAACCGATAAAATGCAATATACCCCGTTCAAACGGGGCATATTGCTACCTTCCTCGATGTTTTTGTTTTGCCTTTTGCAATTTGAGTTGTCGTTTCTTTTCCCGCATTTCTTCCGAGCGACGACGTTTGTTGAATGCTCGTTCCTTCTTGCGGTGTTGTAACTCCAATTGTAACGCTTCATGCGTATAAGAAGAAATTCCACGCCGCCTTACTTCTTCAGCAGCCAGTCTGGCCAGTCTCTTGGGGTTGATCTTACGCTCACCGGGGAGTTTTCCCGTTTCCACATATTGTGTTGTCTGATCAAGCGCATTCATCATCGAATTCTGAACAAACTCAAGCACTTCCCCGTCTTTCGGCTCGGAGCCAAAAATATGACGACAGGCTTTTACTTTTGAGCCTTCCGTTTTCTCAGCAACTCCGACCCAATACTGGCCATCAAAATAAATCGTTAGTTTCACAACTAACGCCCCCTCTTGAAAAATGAAGGAGTGATGGACATCCCGAGGGGGGAAGGTTACTGACATCGATGAGACAATGAAAAAGGTTCATCAATGCGTCTGGACTACCAACCAGACCGTGTTTTTACACTCCATGCATCATTATAAGGGGTATGCATGGACCTCTGTCAATAGATTGAAACAGAGAATGAAGAGAATGAAGCAGACTGTATGACCAGAATGTTCTCCACCAACAGCACCCGCGGCGCCTGACTTTATAAAATTATCCACTTACAACACTGATATGATTTCCGTCAATATCCTTAAAAGAAAAACAGCGAAATTGTGAGTCAAAAGATTCGATAAAATTCGTTACATGAATTCCTTTAGCAGTTAATGTATCGTAGAAATGATCAATATTTGATGTCCGGTAATTGAAAGTAATATTTACTAAGAAATCATTATCTGGAAACTCAATAGGTGAGTCTGTAAAATATTCTGTGTAAACTCTCAAACTAATACATTAAACTAAGAGAAAGGTCGGTTTGAGAGGATGAATCAAATGGCTCGATTCAGTAAAGAACAAGTAAAGGCATTTGTGAAAGAAAATAACCTAAAGACCATGGATGACGTGCAATCGGCACTGAAAGAGCTATTTGCAGAAACGCTGCAGTCCATGCTGGAAGCGGAACTCGACACGGAACTCGGCTATGAGAAGCACGACATCAAGAACAAAACGACAAGCAACAGCCGGAACGGCAAGAGCAAGAAAACCGTTACAAGCGAGTATGGGGAAATCGAGATTCAGGTGCCTCGTGACCGTAACGGAGAGTTCGAACCCGTCATCGTCAAAAAGCATCAGTCCAACGTCTCCGGCATCGAGGACCAAATTATCGCCATGTATGCCAAGGGCGTCAGCACCCGGGACATCCAGGATCATCTGCATCATCTGTACGGCATTGAAGTTTCGCCGACGATGATTTCCAATGTCACCAACAAAATCGTGCCGCTCATCAAGGAGTGGCAGAATCGCCCGTTGCAAAGCATCTACGCTGTCGTGTTTATGGATGCCATTCACTACAAGGTAAAGCAGGACGGAGCAATCGTCAACAAGGCAGCCTACATGGTCATCGGCATCGATCTGGACGGAAACAAGGACGTTTTAGGCATGTGGATTGGCGAGAACGAGTCGTCGAAGTTTTGGATCAGCGTCCTAAACGACCTGAAAAACCGAGGGGTTCAAGATATTCTTATCACGTGCGTGGACAATCTGACCGGCTTCTCTCAGGCCATCACCGCCTGCTATCCAAAGACGGAAATCCAAAAGTGTGTCATCCATCAAATTCGCAACTCCACCCGATATGTCTCCTACAAGGACTTGAAGAAAGTCACGGCTGATCTGAAGCCGATCTACAAAGCGGTAACAGAAGAGGCCGCTTTGGTGGAGCTCGACCGTTTTGAGGAAGTTTGGGGCAGCAAATATCCGTTAATTGTGCGTTCCTGGCGCAACAACTGGGATGAGATCGCCACATTCTTCAAGTATCCACCGGAAATCCGCAAGCTCATATACACGACCAACATGATTGAAAGCTACCACCGTCAGCTTCGGAAAGTGACGAAAGGAAAGAGCATTTTCCCCACCGACGAATCGCTGCTTAAGATGCTCTATTTGGCCACAATGGATGTTCTCCGAAAATGGACGGGCAGGGTACAGAACTGGGGACAAATTCTCCTCCAGCTCTCCGTATACTTTCCTGATCGTATCGGGCACCACCTGCGCTAATCAGGGTTTAAGAGGGTTTACACAAAATTCTTGACAGACCCCAATAGGTTTGAAATTCTTAACTTGTACTAAACACAACCCAACATCATTTCCTGTCCACATACCTGCAGCTTTACGTTCATCATCTTTAAAAGTTAGTTTAAACCCCATCACAGACGAATACCATTCTATAGAACGATCCAGATTACTTACGGGTAAAAATACATCAGAAATACCTTTAAACATTGGATTACTCATTGAATACCACACACCCTATCAATTTAAGATTCATAAGTGGCCTGAAAAAATCCATACTCAACTGAAACACGTACACACCATAATAATATTCCCATCCGGATCTTTGAAGGTAAAATCAGACAAATCCGGAAATACTTCAATTTCTGTAACAATCTCTCCACCAATCTTCTTTACATGTTCATAAGCTGCATAAATATCAGTTGTACTTAGGTTAAACAAAGGTTGATTTGAAGGAATAAACTCGTAGTTTGAATCAAAACAATGATTATCTAGAGTAATTCCTGGACGTCCATCCCCCATATTAAATGTGTAGATGGGTCCTTTATGTTCTCCTTCCTTCAACTCTATCCCGAATAGTTCACTATACCATCTAATAGATTTTTCCAAGTCTGTGACATGAACGAATATAGTATCTACTCTGTTATGAATAGGACTAACCAAAGAATTCACTCCTTGTTTTTATATGTATGTATTGCTGATTTCCTTATAACGATTCTTGTATTTCCGAACCCACACTGGCTTAAGGCGGAGCAGGTCCGGTAAAATGCATGGTTCTGCTCCCCAAGAGTCAAAATAATAATTCAGACCACTTACACCTGAATACGGCATATCTCTCATTTGTCATATTAAGTATTCATTTTTTTGCTTTCGACATTTTACCGTTTTTTTCCTCCTACAAACAAGAAAAATCCACGCAACTGAAGCCAGTGGGATTCGTGTTTTTATAAACGAATTCTATGAACACCGATCTGCTTAACAAGCCTTTTTTTGCTCAGTTTCTGTCGCACATTTTGATATTCTCTGTAATATGTCCAATCACCGTTACGGCCCTGCTAATACGATATTTTGAACCTCATTAGAAGGGAGGGAAAAAAATGAGCTTTTTCGGCGGATTCACCGGTGGTTTCGGTTTTTTCGGCGTTATCGGAATTGTTCTTGTATTGTTTATTCTTTTGGTTATCATCTTTAGTGCAGGCTTCTTTATTTAACAGGAGATCGCAACCTTTCGTACCCATTGTACGGGAGCCGGGAACTTCACCCGGCCCTTCAACTTTTTTGAGGACCCAAAAGACATACATTCAAAAAAATCCTCGCCAGCAGAAGCCAGCGGGGATTATTTATTTTCATCGCTTCGATGCCCTTTATCCGGCTGCTTCCGCTTCCTTTTGTCGTGCAAAACGTCTCTTCTTGCCATGTATGAAGGATGTGCGCATCTATCGCATATTTTGCCCGCTAAAGGCGATTCATGTATAATCAGAACGACACGACCTAAGCTTGCTGTCCATTCAAAAAAATACCGCGCGTACGTCATTTGCAGACACGTTGAAAGGAGGATTCTCATGTCGGCAAACGAATTCGATTTTTTATCCGACAGTACCGAACAAACGTCCACCCGCTTCGTCTGTTTCATCGGGCCCAGCCTGAAACGATACGATCTGGCGATTACGACGACGAACCGCTTTTACGGCAAAAAGCTCGTTACCGATCTGCAGTCGGGAAAAACGGCGATTGTAGGGCCGGATGATTTGGCGGAAGAAGGATTTTTGGAGCATGTGTTTAACTTGACGGAAGAGGAAGCCGAGGAACTGAACTCGTTTTTATCTCAAGTGGTCGGCACGGTAAACTTCACCGACCTGTAACGCGCACTATTCCGCATGAGATTCGAATAATGAATGAATCCGCTCCGCTTGGGGGATAATGTAGCAAACTTTCGTCTAAGAAAGTTTTGTATCCTTTAACAACGGAGGTGTCCTATGGCCCGTTTTAAAAAAGAAGATCGGCAGCCTTATACCGATTTGGCGACGGTGGAGTCGCAGCGCAACGATTTGGCCGTGGAGGAATTTCCGGAAGGGCCTTACGGCTCCAGCCTTCTTGTCGAATCGCTCGGCAAAAGCACACCGTGGCGGGAAGATCAGCGCCCCCCCAGTGCGTTCGTGTACGAAAACCGCAATCTGCACGAAGGTTTGCCGCGCAACGATCCGCCCGAGCATCTTACCCATGACGAGCATCAGGATGAATATCCTGTCGGTTGAATGCACGGCTTGTGTGCGGGAGGCCGTATCGCAAGGCACGTTCAGGCACTTGCCTCCCGCGCCGCCGCACAAAAAAAGCAGCCTATCCCTGATCGGGAAGCTGCTTTTTTTGCGGGCTTTAACGGGGCGCCGTCAGATTTTCATGACACCGCCGGTGCTTGCCGATGTGACCAGCTTGGAATATCTCGCCAAATATCCGGTTTTCACTTTCGGCTCAAACCCTTTCCAATTCGCTCTGCGGCGTTCCAGCTCTTCGTCGCTGATTTTCAGTTCGATTTTGCGGTTTATTAAATCAAGCTCGATGATATCGCCGTCTTCGACGAACGCAATCGGTCCGCCTTCGGCGGCCTCCGGCGATATATGGCCGATGCTGATGCCTCGCGAAGCCCCGGAGAACCGGCCGTCGGTAATGAGGCCGACTTTCGCCCCGAGCCCCATGCCGACAATTTGCGATGTCGGCGCAAGCATTTCCGGCATGCCCGGACCGCCTTTCGGCCCTTCATAGCGGATGACGACGACATGCCCTTCTTTTACTTTGCCGCCCGCAATGCCTTGCAGCGCCTCTTCCTGCGAATCGAAGCAGATCGCCGGCCCGACGTGGCGCCCGCCGACCTCTTTGTCGACGGCGCCGACTTTCACGATGGCGCCGTCAGGAGCCAGATTGCCGAACAATACGGCAAGGCCGCCTACGGGGCTGTGCGGATTGTCGAGCGGGCGGATGACATCGCGATCGAGAATTTCGCAGCCTTCCACGTTTTCGCGCAGCGTTTTGCCGGTAACGGTGATGCACTCCCCGTGCAGCGCCCCCGGCTTCTTCAAGAGCTCGTTGATGATGGCGCTGACTCCTCCCGCATTGTGCACATCCTCAATATGATAATCCGACGCGGGAGCGATTTTCGCCAAATGCGGCACCCGCTGGGCAATTTCGTTAATCCGCTCGATCGGGTAGTCGATGCCCGCTTCATGGGCGAGAGCGAGCGTGTGCAGCACCGTATTCGTCGAACCGCCCATCGCCATGTCAAGCGCGAACGCGTTGTCGATCGCCTCGAGCGTGACGATGTCCCTCGGCTTAATATCCAGCTTGATCAGCTCCATCAATTGCCGGGCGGATCGCTTCACCAGCTCCTTGCGTTCCTCCGATACCGCCAGAATCGTTCCGTTGCCCGGTAGCGCAAGCCCGAGCACTTCCGCAAGGCAGTTCATCGAGTTCGCCGTAAACATGCCCGAACACGATCCGCACGTCGGACAGCCGTATTGTTCAAGCTCCTGCAATCCTTTTTCGTCAATTTTCCCCGCCTGATATGCGCCGACGCCTTCAAAGACGGAAGACAAGGAAATGGAGCGCCCTTTGCTGTCTTTGCCCGCCTTCATCGGACCGCCGCTGACGAAAATGGTCGGAATGTTGACGCGCAGCGCGCCCATCATCATGCCGGGCGTAATTTTATCGCAGTTCGGAATGCAAACCATGCCGTCAAACCAGTGGGCGTTGATCATCGTTTCCACGGAATCGGCGATAATTTCCCGGCTCGACAGCGAATAGCGCATCCCGATATGGCCCATGGCGATGCCGTCATCGACGCCAATCGTATTAAACTCGAACGGAACGCCGCCCGCTTCGCGGATCGCTTCTTTGACCAGCTTTCCGAACTCCTGCAGATGGACGTGTCCCGGTATAATGTCAACGTAGGAATTGCACACCGCAATAAACGGCTTGTCAAAATCTTCTTCCTTAACGCCCGCCGCACGCAGCAAGCTGCGGTGAGGAGCGCGATCAAACCCTTTTTTAATCATGTCCGATCTCATTTTCGCTTTCGACATGCGGTTTATCCTCCCTATATTTCTATCTCAAATGTCGCATATTGAATCTTCCGGTCCTTCTACCGATTTTAACATTTTTTCCGCCAAAATGAAACGGACAATGCATAACCGTTCGCGAATAAAAAAAAGCCTTCCTGCCGGATTGCTCCAGAGGAAAGGCATCTTGCGGGATCGCCGCCCTGGCGCTTCTCGCGGCTTTCCTTAGTTCAAAATATATATTTTTACGTTTTGAAAACCGAATTGTCTGGCTTTCGCCGGGCTGTCCGGGACGAAAATATCGATGCGGTTTCCTTTGATGGCGCCTCCCGCATCGGTTGCATAGCCGATCATCCCGTTTTTGGGCAAGCTCGGATGAGAGTATCCGGTAATGTAAACTTTCGAACCGAGCGGGATCGTTTTCGGATCGACGGCAATGGTGCCGACTTTGAGCGGATTGCCGAAGTAGTCTACGGCGCCCCACGGACCGTTCTCGCTTCTTGCCGCCGTATACGCCGAAGCGATACCGGATAATACGCGTTTGTAGGATAAGATTTGGCCCGAAGCCGTCTTGACGGTCGAAGTATTGGCGGCTGGCGCTGCTGCTGCAGAGACGGCCATCGTTTTGGCCTTCGGCGCTGCCGGCCGCGGGAGCTTAAGTACGATGCCGGGATACAAGTTTTGCGGGTCAACTCCAGGGTTGGCCGCCATCAATTCGTCAAGCGGCAAATGTAATGCTCGCGATATGGTCCAAAACGTATCGTTGCCGGAAACCGTATAAGTATTTACGTTTCTTTTGCTCTCGACCGGCACCCGAACGGTCTGTCCGATCTGCAAATTCATCGGGTCGACTCCGGGATTCGCCGCAAGCACCGATTCCAGCTTCACGTTATTCCAGCGGGAGATTTTCCAGAACGTATCCCCCTGCTCCACCTTATGAGTGGCTGCGGACACAGGCGCGGCGAATCCGGAAATGGACATGCCGAGCACTGCCGCCATAAGCGGCATTTTGAAGTTGACTTTCATAGAAACTCTCTCCTTTTTTCCGCCTACGAGGTTAGTTGCCGGATTCGGGTTGAGGATACAACCCTACGCTTAACGCGATTCACCCCATACGGTAACCGCCTGGACGCCTGGACGCAAAACGGCGGTTCCCAAATAGACATCCCCCGCACTTCCGTATCGGAAGTTTCGGCTTTTTTTTAACGCATTGGAAAGTTTAACATACATCACCAGGCACAAAAACCCTCAATTTATGGAAGAAAGTGAAATGTAAGTATTACAGCAGGCCATTGGCGACAATTCCCTTCATAAATCGGTCGGACTCATCGCATACTTTGGATATGGACTTGTTAAAAAACGGGAGGTAAGTGTAATGAAAACAAGATGGATTGCACTCGTCGCTGCGTTGGCTCTCAGTTGTTCCGCATGCAATATGAACGGAAACGAGCCGATGCGGCCGAACGTAAAGCAAAACCAAGGCGAAAGGAATGTGAAAATCCGCACCGCCGAGCAGCCGCGCAAACTGAAAAACACGAAGCCTACGCCGGATTTGGCGGGCGGCAAGGAAAAGCAGAACCGCAAACCCCAGCCCGTCATGACATTGGAGCAATTGCGCAAAAAATATCCGACCTTCTTCCTGTTCAACGGCCCGGCGGGCAAACGCCAAGTCGCGCTTACTTTCGACGATGCGCCCGACGCCAAATTCACTCCGCAAGTGCTCGACATGCTGAAAAAATATAACGTGAAAGCAACCTTTTTCGTTGTCGGCAACCGTGCGGAAGCTCACCCGGAAATCGTCAAACGAATCATCCGCGAAGGACATGCCATCGGCAATCATTCATACAACCATGCCAATTTGCCGAAACTGGCGGATGCCAATTTCCGCGATCAAGTGCTACGGACCGAAAAAATATTAAAAGGCATTACCGGCTCTTCCGCCAAAATGATCAGGCCCCCATACGGCAACATTTCGGAAAACCAAATCAAGTGGCTGGCGAGCCAAAAGTTCCGCATCGTTAACTGGAACATCGACTCCCTTGACTGGAAAGGACTTAACGCCGAGCAAGTTTCGACGAACATTTTGACGCATATTAAACCGGGAGCGATCATTTTGCAGCATTCGGCAGGAGGGCACGGCGAAGATTTGACCGGAACGGTGCAGTCGCTCCCGAAAGTCATCCAAAAGCTTCGGTCCGACGGGGTACGCCTCGTTACGATTCCGCAAATGTTTAATTTGCCTGTAAACGAATAAGCAAATAACAGAAGCGTCATTTGGACATGAAAAAGGGCACCTGCACCCATCGGGTTTCAGTGCCCTTTCGCGTTAAGGCCGCTGATCGAAGCAGCGCCGGAACAGCCCGAGATAGCCGTCCTTCCCGATTTCCCGGCAGTTGCTCGGGGTCGAACCGTTGCGGTAAGCGGATTCGGCCAAGTCGGCAAAATCGTTCGGGTCCACATAGCCGAGAGAACGAAGCATCGGGATGCCGATGTCTCTGGAAAGGCGGTACAGCGCATCCACCAGTAAAGAGGCCGCTTCTTCATCCGTCAAACCGGAGACCGGCAGTCCGCAAACCGCCGCTGCCCTCGCATGCTTTGCCGGATTGGCCGGAATGTTGTATTCGGTAACAACGGGCAAAAAAATCGAATTGGCGACCCCGTGCGGCGTATCGTACAAGCCGCCCAAAGCTTCAGCCATACAGTGCACGGCCGCGACATCGGCATGGGAAAAAGCGATTCCGGCTAGTAGCGACCCGATCATCATGTCGTACCTTGCCTGTTTGTTGCCGCCGTCGAATACAGCCGTTCTCAACGAGCGGTAAATGAGGTTCATCGCCGCTTCGGCCATCGCGTCGGACAGCGGGTTAGCCAGCTTGCACGTATACGCTTCAATGGCATGCACGAACGCGTCCATTCCCGTCGATGCGGTTATCGCCGCGGGCAGGGCGTATGTCGTTTCCGGATCGACGATCGCGAGCCTCGGCGCAAGCTTAACGTCTTTGACGGTCATTTTGAATTTTCGGCTGGAATCGGTAATGACCGCTCCACGGGTAACCTCGGAGCCGGTTCCGGCCGTTGTGGGAATGGCAGCGACAGGAGTAACGTCCCGCACGACCTTGCCTCTGCCTTCATAATCGCGAATGCGGCCCCCGTGGGTATGCAAGAGCGCAATCGCTTTGGCCGAGTCCAAAACGGAGCCGCCGCCGACAGCGACGATCAGATCGGCCGCAAAAAGCTTCGCCGCTTCCCCTCCGGCTTCTACATCGCGATCTTTCGGATTCGGTTCCACTTGATCGAACCATTCGCAGACGATTCCTTCTTTTTCCAGCGATGCCCGCACGGCATCCGCGAGACCCGCTCTCCGGACGCCGGGATCGGTAACGATCAGCGCTCTCTTGCCGCCGATCGTTTTTTGGATTAACGGGCCGGCGGCATGAATGAGTCCGCTGCCGGCTTCTATCACAGTCGGTAAATGAAAGCCGAATGATAAATTCAATGCTGTAACCTGCCTTTCCATAGCGCGGCTTGGCGGCTTAAATAAACATGCCGCCGTCCACGACGACATTCTGCCCCGTGACGAAACCGGCGCTGGCAATGAGCGCGTATGCGGCTTCGGCGATGTCTTCGGGAACGGCAACCCGGCCGAGCGGCGTCCCTTGGGCCAGACGGCGGACATGCTCGTCGCGCCCTTCGACCCAGCGGGTTTGCACGATGCCGGGGGCGATGCTGTTGACCCGGACTTCCGGCGCCAGCACGCGGGCCAAAGATTTCGTGACGCTGATGGCCGCCGCTTTCGAAGCCGCATAGGCAATCGAGCTGCCGAGCCCGGTCATGCCCGCAACGGAAGTAATATTGACGATGCATCCTTTTTGCCGCTTCAAAGCGTCGGCCGCGGCGCGGCAGCAGTAAAACATCCCTTTGACGTTGACGTCCATCACCCGATCCCAGTACTCGTCCTTTAACCCTTCCAGATCATTGTGATCGACAAAATCGGTGACGCCGGCGTTGTTGACGAGAATATCCAGCCGCCCGAACGTTTCGATCGTTCGCTTTACCATGTTCCGCACTTGACGGTCATCGGACACCGTCGCTTGAAGCAGCAGCGCGCGGACACCTTCCGCTTCCACGAGACGCTGTGTCTCAACCGCTTCTTTCTCGGATTTCGAATAATTGATTGCAATGTGCACTCCTTCTCTGGCCAAACGCAGCGCAATGGCCCGTCCGATTCCGGTGGCGGAGCCGGTGACGAGCGCCGTTTTCCCCTGCAGCATGCAAGCAACCTCCTGTTCGCGTCGTTGTTCACTAATCACTTTATCACAGTTCGAGCCGTCGGGAAAATCGCCGATTTATTGGCGGCAGGTTCAATACAGCTATATAATGCAGGTAAGGGAGGAATATTACAGTGAACGACAAGGAGACGATTGAGCAATTCATCACTTATCTGCAAACGATTAACCGCTATCTTCGTTCCGCCGCATTCGACCGGCTCGGGGAACGGATTACCCGCGTCCAATGGCTGCTCCTTCGCCATTTGTACCGCTGCGGCCCCCAAACGATCGGCCAGCTTGCCGAACATCTCGATGTCCGTCCGAGCACGATGTCCCAGATGATTGACCGGCTGGAAAAAGTAAACCTGGTCGCCCGGGAGAACGACGCGAAAGACGCGCGAATCCGGGCGGTCACGTTGACGCCGGAAGGCTTCAGCTTTATCCGGCACGCCGAACAGATGTGGACAGAAGCGCTGGCGGAACCGTTTTCGCATTTTTCCGCGCACGAAAGAAGCTTGCTGCTGGAGCTGATGGAAAAACTGGCTGTCCGGGTACCGAAAAAAGACGACCGGAAATGAGCGAATCGTGCGAAGCCTATTTTTCCGCAAGCGGAACACGGGTACAAGCAATTTGGCCAATTTTTCCGTATGATGGGATAAAGCGGCCAGCCAGATGTTTTTTTGCGGCTTTTTGGACAACGTTGCCATGCTCCGAAGGAAAGGTGGTGGATGATGCAATGCATGTGGCGCAACCTATTTCCAAGTCCATGATCGAACCGTACATTGGGCATGCGGTATGCGTAGTTTTGCAAGACGGCTCGTATTATTGCGGAAAAATAAGCGGTGTCAAACGCGGAAAACTGATCTTGAGCGGCAGCCGCGGAAACGGAAGTTTGCCGGACAATCCGGAATTGGCGAAAGCACAAATATCCCAGCTCGGTTTTTCGGGGCTGCTCGGCTCGTTGACCGGGGCGGGGGCGGCCCGTTCCGCCGAAGGCGCTCAGGGCGCCGCCGGAACCGGTTCGGGATTCGGTTTTTTGGGGAAAGCGTTCCGAATTTGTCTGGGCATCGTTAAGTTTGTATTCCCGTTGCTGGGGAAATTCGGCTTTTCCATTTAAACGCCGAACAGCGATCGTAGCACCGTTTGGCGGAAGGGGACGAGGGTACGGATTCCGGTCCCTTCCCGCTTGATTCGATCGACGGCCGATACGCTCCGGTGAACCGCCGCGGGTGCGGAACCAGAGCGTTAGCCGGCGGCGATGGCCCGCACGATGGTCCGGAACTCCAGCTCCTCCAATTTGTCGATCAGCTTGTGCCGGTTGATCCGGTATTCGCATCGCTCGAGCGGGCAGTCCAGCTCCAGATCGGTACGTATCGCAGCCAGTTCGCGCGACAAATAAATTTGCTCTTTATGCGCCAGCAGCCGCTCCTTCAATTTGCCCTTCACCCGATCGATTTCCGCGAATAAGCGGTCCACCGTTTCGAATTCGCCAATGAGCTTCAGCGCCGTTTTGGGGCCCACATTCGGGCAGCCGGGAATATTGTCGCTCGCGTCGCCCATCAGCGCTTTCAGTTCGACAATTTGATACGGATGCTGCACGCCTTTGACGTCGAACAAATTGCCGAGATGGACGGCTTCATAGTTGCCGAACCCTTTTTTCAGCATAATGACCTGCGTATTCGCATCGATCAGCTGCAGCGAATCCCCGTCTCCGGTCAATATGTTCACTTTGATACCTTGCCCGGAATAACGTTTGGCGAGCGTGCCGATAACGTCGTCCGCTTCATACCCCGCCTTTCCGATACAGGGAATATCGAAGGCGTCGACCAGCTCCCACAGCTGGTCAAACTGCGGAATCAGCTCCGCGGGCGGCTCGTCCCGGTTCGCTTTATAATGCGGGTACAGCTCGTTACGAAACGTTTCCTTCCCCATATCAAAAGCGCATACGACATGCGTCGGTTCATAAGTGCGGATCGCGTGCATCAGGTAGCGGGTAAACTGATACAGCCCGTTCGTATAAAGCCCACGTGAATTGCGCATATAATTGCCGGTTACGGCCATGGCGAAAAATCCGCGGAACAATAAAGCGAAACTGTCGACAACGAGCAGTGACGCTTCCCTCTCTCTTTGCGGCAAAGTCATCCGGATACCCCTCTCTCCTCGAATATTAGTATGATGGCTGCCAATCCCGGTAAAATGCAGGCGGGAACTTCGGCGGCGCTTTTATTGCCGGATGATCCGTTCGGACCAAAATGCGGCGAGTCGTTCCACCGCCTCGCGCAGTTTATCCTCTTCCTGAACGAGCGCGATGCGCACAAAGCCTTCCCCTTCCTTGCCGAAAGCGTCGCCTGGAATGACGGCCACCCCTGTCGAAAGCAAAATTTCCCGGGAAATTTGTCGAGATGTCCAGCCCTGCGGAATCGGCGCCCAAATGAACATGGTCGCCCGCGGCTTCGGCACGTCCCAGCCCGCGCCGCGCAGTCCGTCCACGACGATGTCCCTGCGGCGCTCGTAAACGGCCGCCACCGTCTCCCCGTTCTCCATGTCTTCTTCCAAAGCGGCGATGGCCGCTTCCTGAACGGCGAGGAACACCCCGTAGTCGATATTCGATTTCACGGTACGCAAAGCTCTCACGATGTCGGGATGTCCGACCATGAATCCGATACGGCAGCCGGCCATATTGAAGCTTTTCGACAAAGAATGGAATTCGACGGCGACGTCCTTCGCTCCTGCCGTTTCGAGAATGCTTGCCGGTCTGAATCCGTCAAAAGCCAATTCCGAATACGCCAGATCGTGCACCACGGCGACGCGATGCTTGCGGCCGAATGCGACCGCCTGTTCGAAAAAATCTCGATCCGCCACGGCGGACAGCGGGTTGCTCGGGTAATTCAGAATCATGAATTTCGCTTTTTCGGCAACGTCATGCGGAATGGAGCCGAGTTTCGGCAAAAAACGGTGCTCCGCTTTTAACGGCATGAAATAAGGCTCTACCCCGGCGAGCACAAGACTCGCCGCATAAATCGGGTACCCCGGATCGGGAACGAGCGCGATGTCGCCCGGATCGGCAATCGCCATAGCCAGGCGAGCCCGTCCTGCGATCCCATTAACGCGACTACCTCATTGTCCGGGTCCAGATCAACATGAAAGCGGTGCTTGTACCAATTCGCCACCGTCTGGCGAAAGGCGGGACTTCCCTCCGAAGTTGGGTAACCGTAATTTCGCGGATTGCGGATCGCTTTTTCCAGCGCGCGGATGACGCGTTCCGACGGGGGACGATCCGGGCTGCCGATCCCGAGATCGATCACTTCCCATCCTCTTCGCCTCGCTTCTTCCTTCCATTCGGCCACTTCGGCAAATATGGCGGAACCCAATTGCGCAAGCCGCCGAGATCCTTTCATTTTCATAAAAAATACAGCCCGGCAACTCCCGCCGTGAAGCAGGGCGGAAGGGCCGGCTCCCTCCTTTTCGAACGGTTTGGATGTCTGGTATGTTATACGGCAACAGTCGGCAAATACCCTTTAACGATATAAATCATATACAGCAAAAATAATGCGAGACCCCCGTACGCCAAACCGAATTGCCATCTTTTTCTGGCCGGCACGTCGTAGTAAACGTCGTTCTCGTGTTTTTGAAAATCGATGCGGCAGTATACGGCGATTTTTTCCGGAGCATGCTTCGGCAAATGCTCGAGATGCGTCACATGCACTTTGCGGATGATGCCCTGCTGCGGCAAAGTCACCTTCTCATGCAAACCGATGCCCTCCCATACGATTTCCACCGTCTGCCGGCCGTCCAGATCGGAGTAAGTGGTGAAAGCAAGATCCCGGCGGTGCGCTTCGCCGGGGATGATGTACCCCTGGGCGACGAGATGGTCAACCGGAACCTGGAACCGCGCGGTGACGGACAGCTGCTCTCCCCTGTTTCTGTATTTCACATACTTTTTATACAGATCCCAGGCAAACATAACCCAAATGATAAAAAACAACACCGATCGCAGATAAATGATGGCGGCCAGGCCGCCGACGAGACCGAGCAGCCAGAGCCAGCGCGTCACGGCCGTAGCGATCCGTCCGCCGTCCAGCGGATGAATCGGCAAAAGGTTAATCAGGTTAATGAAAAAACCGACATTGGCGATAATGACGAGGAGGGGATAATTGGCCTGAACGCCAATCCAGAAGGCGGCAAGCGCGCCGATCGTTCCGAGCACCGGCCCGCCGATAGCGATGTAAGCTTCCGTCTCCGCATCCCGCGGATGCCTCTTCATCGTAATCAGCGCCCCCATAAACGGGATAAAAACGGGAGCGGATACCGGAAGCCCTTTTTGTTTGGCGGCGATGACGTGGCCCAGTTCATGCACGAGAATCATCAGCACGAGCCCGACGGCGAACTGCAGCGGAAAGACAATGGCATAAGCGCCGATACTTACAATCATGCTTATCAGCGCGCCGCCGAATTTGCTGAATTTCAGCAGCGCCAGCAACGTTTTGCTTTTGGAAAGCAGAAACAGCGCGATCGTTCCGAAAATCCACCAAGGTTTGTTTTTGTTTCGCTTCGTTTGTCGTTCCAACGATCATTCTCACCTCAATCCGGCCGTTTTAGCGCCCCCACACCTTTTCAAACTCCTCTTCTTTAAAACCGACCGTAACGTTGACGCCGTCGGTCACGATCGGACGCTTGATGAGTCTGCCGTTCGATGCGAGCAGTTCGATCTTTTCTTCGTCAGACATGGCGGGAAGCTTGTCTTTGAGTCCCATTTCTTTGTAGACTTCCCCGGAAGTGTTGAAAAATTTCTTAATGTCCAGCCCGCTCTTTTTGATCAGCGACTTCAGCTCCCGTTTCGACGGAGGGGCCTCGAACAGATTTCCCGGACTGTCCACCTCGTACCCTTTGGCCTTCAGCCATTTTACCGCATTGCGGCAAGTGCCGCATTTCGGATATTGGTGTATCGTCACTTTTTTCATTCGAACAAGTTCCTCCTTTACGTTCGTTTCGACAGGCGTTCGTCCGCTATACGGGATTCAGCGATGCGGCCAGCCTGCGCATGTCTTCCGGAAGCTCCGCGGCAAACTCGACCCACCGTTTGGATCCCGGATGGGTGAAAGCGAGCCTGGCGGCATGAAGCGCGTGCCGTTCGATAAGGCCTGCCGCTTCCGTATCGGGCAAGGCCGGACCGTATAGTTTGTCGCCGACAAGCGGATGCCCCAGATGCTTCATATGCACGCGAATTTGGTGCGTACGGCCGGTCTCGGGACGGAGCCGGACGATTGTCGCTTCTTTATAGCGTTGTTCGACAACGAAGTGAGTGACCGCCGTGCGGCCCGTTTCGGTTACGATACGCAGATGCGGTTTCAGCGGATCGCGGCCGATGGGAGCGTCAATCGTCCCTTCATCTTGCGCCACCGTGCCGTGAACGAGCGCCACGTACTCTTTCAGAACCCGGCACGCCTGCATTTGCTCGGAAATATACTGATGCGCGAAAGGATTTTTGGCGATAGCGAGCACGCCGGACGTTTCCTGATCGAGCCGGTGGACCGGACGGAAACGGTAATTTTCCCCTTTTTGCCGCCAATAGTGCACGACGGCGTTCGCAATCGTGTTTATGTAATGGCCGTGCGTCGGATGAACGATTGCGCCGGCTTCCTTGTTCACGATAAGCAGGTGATCGTCTTCATGGAGGATGCATAACGGGATGGGCTGCGGCACGATGTGCTCGGACTGCTCCTGGAGCATGCGCACTTCGATCCTGTCCCCCGCATGAACGGGCACGTTGACATACCGTCTTGCGCCGTTCACCGTGATCCCCTTTTCCGTTAACTTCAACCGGGACAACAGCTTGCGCGATATATGCATTTTATTTCGCAGCACTGTCTTGAGCGTCCACCCGTCTTCCTCGGGCGGCACGATATAAACCAGCGGCTCGTAGTAACTCATTCCGATTCGCGATACACCCCGCTGCCCTGAATATACTGTACGTCTTCGACGTTTTCGCGGACGTTCGCCGCCCGGGCCATCGTAAAAAACAGATCGGACAGCCGGTTCAAATAGCGCCGCACTTCTTCATTGGCCGGCTGGCTTTCGGCCAGGGCGACGACTCTCCGTTCAGCCCGGCGGCAGACGGCCCGGCAGACGTGCAGCGCCGCCGAAACCGGGCTGCCTCCCGGCATAATAAAGCGGGTGAGCGGCGGCGTTTCGGCTTCGTACCGATCGATCCAGGCTTCCAGCCGTTCGATCATCCCGCCTTCTACCTTGTACTGCCCGGGCGAAGGATTCAACCGGGCCAAATCCGCGCCGCAATCGAACAATTCGTGCTGGATGCGCAGCAAATCGGCTTTCATGTCCCGGTATACCGGTTCGTTCATGAGACTTGCCGCCTGGCCGATAAAACAGTTTAACTCGTCAATTGTACCGTAGGCTTCGATGCGGATATCGTTTTTGCCGACCCGTCCTCCGATAACCCCGGTTTGCCCGGCGTCGCCGGTTCGCGTATAGATTTTCATGCGTAACCCCCTCTGGTTCCTGCGGACGCTCTCACCTTTCCCACCTGAACTGCCGGCTCTTCAGTTCAACGGGAATTCCCGCCGTCAGCAGAAACAGCTTGGCGCTTATTGCGGCAACCCGCTGATTCATCATTCCCGCCAGATCGCGGTACATGCGCTCGGACGGCTCTTCCCTCAACGGCCGGCCCCCCGTTTCCTCGGTGACGGCAATGATCGTGCCCTGAAATTCCTTTAACACGTCGACACATTCATCGATTTTGGACGATACGGCATCGTACGCCCGCTCATGTCCGTAAAACGCAAACAAATTGCGCAGCCATGCGGAGAGAGAGTCGACCAGAATGATTCGCTTCTCCGCCCGGAATATATTCGATTCGAGATTAATCTGCCGGATCAGCTCGACAAGGTGCAGCGGCTCTTCCTTCGTTGTCCACGAAAACGGAGATGCCGCCCGCCTGGCGCGCATCCGCTCCGCATCCCGCCTCATCGTCTCGTCGGCGGCTTGCGCCGTGGCCACGCAGATGCCTTCCGCTCCGAGACAGGACGCATACGATTCGGCAAACAAGCTTTTCCCGCTCCTGGCTCCCCCGGTAACCATAATCACCATTAAGGTTCACCCTTCCTCACCGCATCATGGGGCAACTGCGGCATTGCTTGCATAGCCGCATTTTCAGCTTCGTCCAAGCTGCGCGAAGGGAGCGCAAAGCGGCGCTCCCCTGAATGTGCCGTTATTTCCCGTCCGCCATCCCCATGTCGGCAATCGTTTTCAGCACCTGTTTCGCTTTGGCGATATCGTCCGCATTTTGCGGAATAAAGGCAAACAGTTCATCGCCTTCGTAGCCTGCGTCTTTAAACCATTTCATTTTATGCATGGGGAGCCCGTACAAGTGCTTTTCTTTCCTGATCTTATTGTTCTCGTTAATCTCCGCCTCCAACACGGCTTCCGGATAATCGTCCGGATTGAACGTGTCGTCGAGGCTGACGAATCCGCCCTGTTTGCCGTACGTCTCAAACTGCTCTTTCGGGACGATAATGACGCCGTGGCCTCCGGCGGCGACTTCAACGACGAGCTTCTCCAGGCTGAACATGGGCGCAACGGTGACGCCCACCGTGGGAGCCTGTCCGATTTTTTCCTGAAGCGACGCCTGCAGCTTTTCGCCGGACAAGATTCCGCTATTCGCCATAATGAATATCGACACATCGGGTTTCGGACCGCCGCATCCGGCAATAAACATCACAAGCATGAATACGACCGCGAAATTCCGCAACTTCATAGCGCATCCTCCCATATTCATTGCGCATCCTCCCATACCACAAATCCAGTCGTCCTCATCATATCATAAAACGGGAACGCGAATAAAGGAACGCCGCCGGACAAGCAAAAAGAGCCAGATCGCTAGCTCTTTTTGCCCTTCATGTATTCGTTGATTTTCGCATCGAGCCGCGAACTGATTTCCACGACCGGCTCGGAAGTCAGCGATTGCTGCTCCGCGGCTGTCTGCTCCATCTTTTTTCGCAGCTGCTGTATTTCGTCTTCGAGCGAAGCGCGGGATGGAGACGACTTTTTCTTTGCTTTGCGGGAACGGTACGAGTCCCGCCGTTCGTAAACGTATCCGCCTACGCCGTAAGCGGCTGCGGCATATTCCATCAAAGCCAAGCCGGATCCCTCCCGTAACATGATGAACCTGCCGGTAAAACCGAACACGGCAAAACGGCTGTCATTTGAAATATACTGCTTTTATTTTAAATAGTTTCGCAAAAATTTATCAATTCTGTCAAGCGCTTCCGTCAGCTGGGCGACGGACGTGGCATAGGAGCAGCGCACGAAACCTTCGCCGCCGAGGCCGAACACGTGGCCGGGAACCGCCGCCACCTTCGCCTCGTGCAGAAGACGGCTGGCAAACTCTTCGGAGCTTAAGCCGGTGGAAGCGATCGAGGGGAACGCATAAAAAGCGCCTTGCGGTTCATGGCAGTCAAGCCCGATTTCGCGGAAACCTTGGACGACAAGGCGGCGGCGCTGGTTGTACGACTCGACCATTCGGTCCTTTTCTTCCAGTCCGTTGCGCAGCGCTTCGAGCGCGGCGACTTGGCCCATCACCGGAGCGCACATGACCGTATATTGGTGAATTTTCAGCATCGCCGAAATGAGATCGCGGTGGCCGCAGGCGTACCCCATTCTCCATCCTGTCATCGCGAACGCTTTGGAGAACCCGCTGACGAGTATCGTGCGATCTTTCATGCCGGGTATCGCGGCGAAGCTGACATGCTTCCGGCCATACGTCAATTCAGCGTATATTTCATCGGAAATGACGATCAAATCGTGCTCCTCGACGATTTTCGCAATCGGCAGCCAATCTTCATACGTCATAATCGCGCCGGTCGGATTGCTCGGATAGCATAAAATCAACACCTTGGAGCGCGGGGTAATCGCCGCCCGCAAAGATTCCGGCGTCAGCTTGAAATTGTCCTTGGCGAACGTTTCGATGCCGACCGGCACCCCTCCGCCGATCGAGGTGATCGGGCTGTAGGAAATGTAGCACGGCTCCGGAATGAGCACTTCGTCTCCAGGGCAGATGAGCGCGCGCAGCGCCAAATCAATCGCTTCGCTGCCCCCGACGGTGACAAGCACCTCGTTCGACGGCTCGTATTTCACCTGAAATCCGTTGTACAAATATTCCGCGATCGCCTCGCGCAGCTCCGGCATGCCCGCGTTGGCCGTGTACGTCGTCTTTCCCCGTTCCAATGAGTACACGCAGGCGTCGCGGATGTGCCAGGGCGTGACAAAATCCGGTTCGCCGACACCCAAAGAGATAATATCCTTGCTTCCGCTTACCAAATCAAAAAAGCGGCGTATCCCGGAAGGTGGAATGTCGCGCACGAGCGGCGACAAATAGTGCTTCATCGAATCGCGTTTCGTGTTGATTTCGGTTTCTTTCGAGTTGATCATGGCACATCTTCCTTTATCTATGGTTCCGGGCCCCAATGCTGCGAAGCTTTGCGTTACTTTCACGGGGCTACGGTGAGATCAGCATGCGTTGATCGTCATCGTGATCTTCGAAAATGATCCCGTCATGCTTGTATTTTTTCAGGATAAAATGGGTTTTGGTCGACAGTACCGCATCGAGCGTCGACAGTTTCTCGGAAACGAACGTGGCGACCTCTTTCAAATTTTTCCCTTCGATTTCCACCAGCAAATCGTATGCTCCGGACATCAGATAAACCGCTTTTACTTCTTTATATAAATAAATTCGTTCCGCAATCGCGTCAAAGCCGCGGTCCCGCTCCGGCGTAATTTGCACTTCGATGAGCGCCGTCACTTTGTCTTCGTCCACTTTGCTCCAGTTGACGACCGGGGCGTACTTGACAATGACGTGGTTTCGCTCCAATTCCTTAATGGCCGTCTCCACTTCTTCCACGGGAACCCCGAGCATCGTCGCGATCAAATCCGCGCCGCGCCGCGCGTCTTCTTTGAGCAGCTCGAGAATTTTCAGCTTCAGTTCACTCATATGAATATTTCCTCCCGACAGTTTACGCTAGTGAGGCATAACGCGTTATTATTCATATTACAACGAATCCCCGTTTCCTGCCAAGAAAATTCGGTTTTTCCGCCGCTCCACGGCGCCGTTTCCATAGGCCGCTCTCCGTTCATTTTTCCGTGCTTCCAGCGAATAAGCGATAATCAGGTCGAGCAGCCGGCCGAACGATATTCCCGCCGCCTGCGCGCTTTTCGGCAGCAGGCTGTTTTTCGTCAGCCCCGGGAGCGAGTTCACTTCCAGGACATACGGCACACCGTCTTGGACAAGGATATCTACCCGGGCATACACGCTGCATTTTAACGCTTTATAGCAGGTCAGCGCGGCCGTGCGGATACGTTCAGTCAAATCGTCCGGCAATTCGACTACCGTTTCTTCGGCTTTGCCATCCGCATACTTGGATTCGTAATCGAAAAAATCGGCATGAGGCCGGATTTTCACTATGGGGAGCAGCCGGCCGTTCAGGATGGCGCAAGTGAATTCCTCGCCTTCGACATGCCGCTCGATCACGATTTCATCATCCCATCTGCCGGCTTCCCGGACTGCCGAGGCCAGCTGTTCTTTCGAGCAAGCCAATCGGATCCCGATGCTTGAACCGCCGCAATTCGGCTTCACCACAACGGGATAACCGAACCGGCCGGCCTCTTCCTCGTCCAGATCATCCGCGCTTTTCAAAACAAACCAGTCCGGTGTTCGCACGCCTTCGGCGCGAATGAGCTTTTTGGAGATGTCCTTGTTCATGCACAGTCCGCTCGACAACACGCCGCTGCCCGTATAGGGAATGCCCATCGTGTCCAGCGTTCCCTGAATCGTCCCGTCTTCGCCGTACCGTCCGTGAAGCGCGAGCAGCGCCACGTCAATTCCGGCCGCTTTTTCTATCAGTTCCTCTCTGCTGTTGATTTCGATCGGGCGGACTTCGTATTTGCGCCGGTCGAGATGAGCGAGCATTTCTCTGCCCGTCATGAGCGATACTTCCCTCTCCGAAGAAACGCCGCCCATAATGACGCCAACCTTCATCGGTTCTCCACCTCCGTGTCAATACAATTGTTGAACCACTTCGCCGATGGCCCGTATTCCTCTCGCGATTTCCTCGTCCGCGACTCTGGAGAAGCCGAGACGCAGCGTGTTGCTTCCGCTCCGATCCGTATAAAAAACATCTCCCGGCGTAAACACGACGCCTTTTTCATAGCAAAGCTCCAGCACATCTCTCGATCGTATCCCGTCTTCCAGTTCCACGAACAGATGAAGCCCTCCGTCCCCCGACATTCGCTTCAGCGGAATCGATTCCTTGACACACCGGACCGCCAGCTCATATTTCCGCTTGTAAATCATCCTGGCTTTTTTCATATACTTGGCGAAATTGCCGTTGTACAAATACTGATACAGGACGGCCTGATCGAGGGTGGAAGTGTGGATCGTGCGAGCCCGCTTGACGCTTTCCAAATAATCGACAAGTTCCTTGTCCGCCAGTATCCATCCGACCCGGATGCCGGGAAAAAGCACCTTGGAAAAGCTGCCGATATAAATGACGTTATTTCCGCTTCCGCTCGATGCGATCAAGGGACCGGCGTGAGATCCCGAATATCTCAGCTCCTCGTTGAATCCGTCTTCCACGACGGGGACGCGGTATTTCGCCAGAATGCGGAGAACGCCCATCCTTTTCTCGGGGGACATGACGATGCCGGTCGGGTTATGGTAGGACGGAATCAGAAAGGCCATATCCGCTTTCCGTTCCGCCAACGCTTGTTCCAGCTTCCCCAAATGGATGCCGTCGGGCTCCATCTCGATGCCGTCAATCTCAAACCCGTGCAGCTTCATCATCTTGATTGCCGTGTTGTGGGTAGGATTTTCACAGACGATTCGCCCGCTTTTCCTGCTTAATGCGGATAAAACGATGTCGAAGCCTTCCGTGAAACCGTTCGTGATCAGCATGTCTTTGCCGGTCAAATCGACGCCCTTGTTCCGCATGTATTGCCGCAAATATTCAATCAGCGGCCGGTAGCCCTTCGCGTAACCGTAGTTCAATATTTTTTCCCCTTCTACGGCCATTCTGTCCAGGAAAGCCCGCCTGAAGCCGTTCAAATCGAACAGCTTCTCGTCCGGCGCGATGCTCGTGAACGCGATCATGCCTTTCTCCCAGCGGATACCGTGCTTCATCAGATCGAGCTCTTCGGCCAACCGGGCGCGATCGCTCAACATTTCCGTCCAATCGACGTTCCACGAAGCGGCGGCCGCGATTCCCGCGTGGGAGACAAATGCCCCTTTGCCTTTGACCGTATAAATGTAACCTTCGTCCTCCAGTTCCGCGTAGGCGGCAATGATCGTGTTCCGGCTTACTCCCAGGATGGACCCGAGTTCGCGTGTCGAAGGGAGTTTTTGCGCCGTCCGGAGAATTCCTTCCGTAATCATTTGCTTGATATATTGTTTGACCTGAACGTATAAAGGCCGGTTCCCCGCAGCTTTGAAATCCGTGAACATCGCGCGATCCCCCCTGCCACTATGTTGACATATCGCGGCAAACAAAAAAAGAACCACAACGGTCGTTTTTCTCCCTTATTGTGGTTCAATCCCTCGTTTTACATATAAACCGTCTCGTATTCTCCCGCGCGCTTCCACTGCATGCCGGGAGCGTCGGGCTGCCGTTCCACAAATCCGAATTTCCGGTAAAAGCCGTGCTTTCCCTTGCCGCTGAACAGCTGCACGTCGCGAATGCGGCGCGCCTTGCACTCGGCGAGCAGCAGCTTCAATATATTGCTGCCGATCCCCCGGTTCCGGTATGCGGGAAGCACCATCAAATCGACGATAAACGCATGATGAACGCCGTCGGAAATGATGCGCCCGAACCCTACCAATTCGTCTTGATCGTAAGCGGATACGGCGAACCAGCTTTGGCGGACGGCATCGTAAAGCTGCGCCTCGTCCAAACGGTAAACCTCGTTCCAGCCGGTCGATTCAAACAGCCGAAAATAAGACGCCTGAGACGGTATCGAGTTTTCAAAAGCGATTTTCATCGTCTCACACTCCCCGATTGCGAGAAAATGGTGCTGATAATAATAATACAACAAATCGTATAATTATACAATGATGTTCGACACAAAATATTCAAAAACTGCGGACCCTTTTAGCCCTTATAGGTCATCCTTTTTCTACTTCGTTTGGATATAATAGCAATGAATCGACAGAGACGCAAAGGAGATGCACTACACGATGAACCGCAAAACCGCAACATGGATCGCCTTGTTACTGCTGCTGGTCACGGCAGCCTGCTCCGCGGGCAAGGACGGCGCGAATCCAAACGGAAAAGCGCCTGAAATGGTAAACGCCAATATTATGCTGCCCGAAACCATAGCCGTTAACCGGGAAGCGACATTAAAGGTGCAGGTCACCCAAGGACAAGATTATGTGGACGATGCGGCGGATGTGCAGTTTGAAATATGGAAGGAAGACGGCAAAGAGAACAGCGAAATGATCGAAGCGAAGCATGAAGGGAAAGGAATCTACAGTGTCACGAAAACATTTCATGAAGAAGGCATCTATTATGTGCAAACTCATGTGACGGCCCGCGATATGCACGTAATGCCGAAAAAACAGTTCGTGGTGAAGAAGCAGTAGGTGAAAAAGCAGTAGCTAAAGACGCACTCAAGCAGATTCACGGAGAAGCCGCAGGGGCATGAATAGGCCGCCGATGGTGACGGCAGTGCTTCGCAGGCCGCACCCGCCGGTGTAATGGGAAGCTTGCCCGGATCGCGCTTTCGCCGCGACTCCCAGCGCGCGCCTCGCCACATGGTGGCGGTCAACCACATGGCGGCGGTCAACCACATGGCGGCGGTCAACCACATGACGGCAGGTCCGCAACCTCGGCTGCGGACCTGCCGTCATCCCCTGTTTCGCTTCAAGCTTCTTTTCATGCGCAAAGCATTCAGCACAACGGTTACCGAACTGAGCGCCATCGCCGTTCCGGCCGCCCACGGTTCAATGCGGCCTGACATGGCGGACGGCAAAATGAGCGCATTGTACAAAAAAGCGAATGCCAAATTTTCCTGTATGTTGCGAACCGTTCTGCGGCTGATCGCCACGGCATCCGCCAACGCGTTGAAATCCTCCCGCAATAACCGGACATCGGCGGCTTCTTTCGCGGCATCGGTCGCGTTGCGGACGCTGATGCCGATATGTCCGGCAGCCATCGCGGGAGCGTCGTTGATGCCGTCGCCGACCAGAGCGACAACGCTGCCCCGCTGCCGCAGCCGCCGGACAAGCTCCAGTTTGTCTTGCGGAAGCATCCCTGCCCTTACATCGTCAATCCCGCCTTGTTTTCCCGCATAGATCGCCGCTTTATGGGCATCCCCCGTAACCAAAGACAAATGGAGCCCCATTTTTTTTAACCGCCTGACCGCGGAGGCCACTCCGGGTCTCAGGGAATCGCTCACGGCCGCCGTTCCGGCCCATACCCCGTTCACCGCGGCGTAGACTACCGTTTTCCCCTGCATTTCCCATTGAATCGTTTCCGCCGTTTTGGGACACACAATGCCGAGGCTTATCAAAAACCGGCGGGAACCGGCGATGACGCGCTTTCCTTCCACCAGCGCCTGCACCCCGCCGCCCGGCGTCTCCTCGACCTGTTCCGCAGCCGTTAACGGGATGCCGTTTCTCCCCGCTTCCCGGACGAACGCCCCGGCAATCGGATGCTCGCAGCTCCGTTCCGCGGAAGCGACCAGAAACAGCAATTCGGTTTCGGGCATCGTTCGGGATACGAGATCGGTTACGGCCGGAATTCCCCGGGTCACCGTGCCGGTTTTATCGAGCAGAATCGTGTCCGCCCTACACAAAGCTTCGATCGCTTCCCCATGGCGAAACAATATGCCGAGCTCGGCCGCTCTTCTGGAAGACAGAAACACGGACAGCGGCGCGGCCAACCCTACGGCGCACGGGCAGGCGCAGACGATAACGGCGATGGCGTGTTTGAGCGCCGTGCCCCAATCTCCGAATGAGCCGACCCAATACCAGTACGCCCAGGTCGCCAAAGCAAGGCCGAATACGATGGGAATAAACCATGCCGCCGCCCGGTCGGCTTTCGCTTGAATTTTCGGTTTGGCGCCCTGCGTCTCTTCGAGCGACCTGATAATTTGCCCGAGAGTCGTCTGTCCTCCCGCACGATCGATGCGAACCGTCAATTCCCCCTGGATTAAGCGCGTACCGGCGGAAACCTGATCGCCGGCCGCTTTGTCGAGAGGCCTGCTCTCTCCGGTCAAGGCCGCTTCATCCACGATCGCCCACCCTGCCATAATCTTGCCGTCCACAGGGATCATTTCTCCCGCACGGATGACCGCCTTATCCCCTTTCCGGAGCCGGACCGTTTCAACAAGTTCTTCCCTGCCGTTCTTGATGATCCGGGCAGTCGAAGGCAGCAGCATCGTCCAGCCTTCCATCCATTGCCGCACGTTCTGTTTCGCCTTCGCTTCCAGCCACTTCCCGAACCAAATGACGGTAATAATCATCGCGCTTGTCTCAAAAAAATACATGGGCATATGGCCGCCTGCCGATGCCGCCGCCGGATGGAATGCCAGATAATGGCTGTACCCGTAAGCGGACAAAGTGCCAAAAGCGACCAATACGTCCATGTTCGCATATCCGCTCTTGAGCGAACGGTAAGCTCCGTCCAGAAAAGGCCAGCCCAGCCAAAACTGCACGGGCGTCGCCAGAAGCCACTGCACCCAGGGCGAATGCAGCCACGCGGGCACCCACAAGTGCGATGTCACAGGAAAATGATGCAGCATGGGCCACATCAAAGGCAGCGTAAACAGAGCGGACAAAAGAAACCGGAATTTCAATACGTCCGCCCGCTGCCGTTTTTCCGGCTGCACAAAAACCGATTCGTCCGACATGAAGGCGCGAAATCCCAACTGCGCCACACGGTC
>JAWLCZ010000019.1:0-32318 GCA_041686835.1 Paenibacillaceae bacterium
CGGCATGGTCGGCCAACAGCCTCGTGGAGATCGCTCCGTCGGCCAAATGCCGCTCGGCGATTTCGCCGGATGCCACTTTCTCGCCCGTAATGCTTCCGTTAACGAGATGCTCCGTCTGAACCGCGCCGGACTGCAGATGATGGCCTCCGATAGCGCCGGGCATAATGTGCTCTGCGGCAACGGACCCGTTCGCCAGCTTGCCGGCGGTCACGGCGGCATCGGCGATTTTGTCGGTAGTGACCGACTGCTCCTGAAGCTTGGAGGAAGAGACGGCATAATCCCGGATATGCTCTTCGCTTATCGCGTCCGTTTCGATATGCTGCGGACGGACAGCGCCTTCGGCGATTTTGTCCGCAGTGACGGAGGTATCCGCCAAATGTTCGTTCCGTACGGCGGCATCGGCCAGTTTTTGTGCGGTGACGGCATGGTCGGCCAATTTGTCGGTAATGACGGAAAGCCCCATCAATTTATCCGTGGAAACCGACTCGGGAGCGATTTTGGAAGCGGTGACGGCATGATTGGCCAGCAAGTTCGTCGAGATGGCGCCTTCGGTCAAATGTTTTTTCGATATTGCGCCCTCGGCGATTTTGTCTCCTTGAACGGCTCCTTCCGCGAGATGATGGGTATGGACGGCGCCGAATTGCAGATGGCGGTCCTTAATGGCGCCGGACATCAAATGATCCCCGGTGACCGAGTCATCGGCCAACTGTTCGCCCGAAACCGCGCCCGGTGCGATTTTTTCCCTTGTAACGCTTGTGTCGGCAAGATGGTTCGTTTGAATGATGCCGTTCTGCAGATGATGTTCTTGAATGGATTCCGAAACGATGTGCCTGCCCGAGACCGACTCGAATGTCAGCTTGTCGCCGCCTATGGATCGGTCGGCAATTTTGTCGGGAGTGACCGAATGCTTCTGCAGCATAGACGAAGAAATCAAATTGTCGCGAAGATGTTCGGGAGTAATCGCTTGGTTATCGATATGATGGGATTTTACGGCGCGTCCGGCGATTTTTTCCGCAGTCACTGCGTGTTTGGCCAAATGCCCGCTCTGTACCGCGGCAGCCGCCAGTTTTTGCGGTGTGACGGCCTGGTTGGCCAATTTGGCGGTCGTCACCGCTACGTCAATCAACTTGTCGGTTGATACGGATTCGGGAGCGATTTTTGACGTGACAATCGCGTGGTCGGCCACATGTTGGGTCGTTACAATATCTTCGTTTAAATGGCGGCGCAGTATCGCCGCCTGCGCTATTTTTTCCGGCGTAACGGATTGATCCTGCAGCATGGCCGTAGAGATGACGTTATCCGCGATATGTTTGGAACGTATCGCAAAATTGTCAATATGCCGGGATTGCACCGCGTTATCGGCAATTTTCTCTTCAATCACCGCCCCGTTGGCCAAATGGGTGTCTTGGACGGCGGCAGCCGCCAACTTTGGCGGCGTTACCGCCTGGTCGGCCAATTTATCGGTAGTCACGGCCAAATCCATCAATTTATCCGTAGCGATCGATTCGGGAGCGATTTTGCTTGAAGTAACGGCGTGGTTCGCCAAATGTCCGGATGCGATCGTTTCTTTCAAAATATGATGCTCCGAAATCGCGTTATCGGCAATTTTCTCTCCTGTCACGGCGCCGTCGGCAAGATGACCGCTCTTTACGGCGCCGGCCTGCAAATGCCGCTCGTTGATAGACCCGTTTACAATATGTTCGCCGGCGACCGATTCATGAGCGAGCTTCTCGCCGTTTACCGCCCCGGGGGCTATTTTTCCCGAAGTGACGGATTGTTCCTGCAGCATGGATGAAGAAACGGCGTTATTGCGGATATGCTCCGAGTGGATCGACTTCATGTCGATGTGCCGGGATTGAACGGCTTTATCGGCTATTTTTTCTGCGGTGACCGCCGCACTGGACAGATGGTCGGTCCGTACGGCTGCTTCCGCCAGTTTTTTTGAAATGACGGCCTGATCGGCCAATTTGTCGGTGGTGACGCTCCCGCTCGTCAACTTGTCTGCGGAAACGGATTCCGGTGCAATTTTGGATGAAACGACGGATTGTTCAGCCAGCTGTTCCGCGGTGACCGATTCTTTGGCCAGATGACGTTCCGTAACGGCCTTGGCGGCAATTTTATCGCCGGTAACCGATTGACTCGAAAGATGTTTGGCGGCGATGGCCCCGGCCTGCACATGCTTGCCGGCGATCGCGTCTTCTTTTATATGTGAACTCTTGACCGCTTCCCGGGACAATTTATCCGAAGTGACCGCGCCATCGGCGATTTTGTCGGTTGTTGCCGCTCCGTTTTGCAAATGATGGGTAGAGACGGCTTGCTCGGCGATATGTTCTTGCTGTACGACCGATGGCGACAAATGGTCACGGAAAATGATGCCCTGTTTCAGATGGGCGCTCGATATGCTTTCTTCCTGAATCTTTTCCCCGGTGATCGCCTTATCGCGGATTTTTTCCGCCGTGACGGCGCCGTCCGCCAGTTTAGCCGATTTGACGGCTTGATTGGCCAGGTTTGCGGTTTGAATGGAGCCGCTCTTGATTTTTTCGGACGTGACGGCTTGATCGGCAATGTGCTGCGTATCGATGGAAAGCTCGTGCAGATGCTTGGAATGAATGGATCCTTCGGCAATTTTGATCGAGTCGATCGTATTGTCGGCCAATTTAGCGGAAGTGATGGAGTTGTCCATCAGCTTATCTCCGGATATCGTCCACGGCCGGATTTTGTCCCCCGGGATGGAATAGGCGATATGATGTTCGTGTATGGACAATGGGGCGATTTTGCTTGAGGTGACGCTGAGATCGGCAAGTTTTTCGGAATTTACGGCAAAATCGGCAAGCGAATTCGTCCCGATGCTGCCCGGTTTAATCTTCGATTGATCGATGGCCTGATTGGCGATTTTCTCATTCGTGACCGCCTGATCGACGATATCGTCGGTAAAGATGAATGAAACGCTTTTGTTTTCCCCCGCTTCGATGACATCCTCGCGATTATTGCGGTGATACAGAACTTCATCCAAGTGGGACAGCACTTTTTCCACATCGCTGACTTCCGGTTCGTTTGCTTCCGGTAAAACGGGTTCCTCCGTTGCTTCGGGCTCTTCATTTTCTGTTTTTATCAAATCTTCGAGAAGTTCCTGTTCTGTTTCGGGTTCTTCGAAAATGTTTTGTTCTAAGTCGGGTTCTTCGAAAATGTTTTGTTCTAAGTCGGGTTCTTCGAAAAAGTCCTTTAACTTCGGTTTTTTCGGCTCCCCGACGGTTGGGGCTATCGTGTCGGAAAAGTGGTGTGATACCGGCGGCTCTCTTAAAAATGCGAGCTCATCGAAATTTTTTGTATAGATGCGCGATACCGAGTTTTTTTTGCCTTTTTTTGATTTTTTCAATGGTTTAGGCACGGCTAACTCCCTTCCTTCTTTAAATTCATGCACCGTTTACCTTTAACATATGTATTTGCCTATCCGGAAGTCACAAAAATGGGTGAATGCACACTCCGGACGGCACCGGTGCGGTGAGGAGGGGAGGTTGCCGGTGTTGCATCAGAACAATCAGAATAAGCGTAAAAAATGCTACCGCTGCTCCAACCGTGGATTCGGGTTCCATTTCAACAACAAACCGGCTTGCACGAGACCGGCGCCGAATCCGTAAACAAGAATATGATCGCCGGATTTCACTTTCCCTTCGCGAACTCCCAAATCAAGGGCCAGAGGGATGGTTGCCGCCGATGTATTTCCGTAATATTCCAGACTGTACAACGTTCGTTCCAGCGGGAACCCGCTTTTCTCACAAATCGATTCGATCATCCGCAGATTGGCGCTGTGCGGTACGAACCATTCCACCTGCTGCGGAGCCATTCCCGCTTTTTCCATCACGGCCGCCATCCCCCGGGGAACGTTCGTTACGGCCCACTTGTACACTTCTCTCCCGTTTTGCACGATGTGCCCGCTGTCATGCAGCGGTTTACCGGCCATTGTTCGCGATAAGCCCGTGCGGTATACGTGCGGCCCCCCTGTTCCGTCGGTTTGCAAATGAAAAGACAAGAAACCGGGATTTTCTTCATCGCGTTCCACCATAACCGCGCCCGCCCCGTCGCCGAATAAAATACACGTTGTCCGGTCGGTGTAGTCCGTCACTTTGGACAAGGTGTCCGCACCGATGACGAGCACCTTTCGGTGAAGGCCGGAAGAAACAAGGCTGTTCGCCAAATGCAATCCGTATGCAAAGCCCGCGCAGGTCGCATTGACGTCGATGACTCCGGTGTGGGGAATGTGCAGTTTGGCCTGCACTTGACTGGCTGCACTGGGGAACGGATAGTCCGGTGTATTCGTGCAGACGATAATCATGTCGACATCGTGCAAGGAAGTTCCGTAATTGCGGACCATCTCTTTGGCCGCCGCTGCGCACAGATCGCTCGTAAATTCGTCGTGACCGGCAATGCGGCGCTCGCGAATGCCTGTCCGCTGCACAATCCATTCGTCGTTCGTATCCACCATGCTCTCCAACTCGTTGTTCGTTAATTTTCGTTCCGGCACATACGATCCGATAGCGGTAATGCGCGCCCGCGAACGGTTGATATCATTCCCCGCCTGCGGCTGTTCATTGACCATGATGCAATCCCTCCGTTTTATCATTTCATATTAGTACCAGATACTAATACTTAATCATAAATTAGCCGATACCACCCTTTTTGTCAATAAACCGTTTTCCGAAAAAGTCGGCTCCTCAGGCGCGCCCGGTCGGCGGCATAGGCGCAATTGTCCATTGGCAAATAGCGGCTTGTTTTATACTGCTTTCCATCTGCCGCCATGCATATTTCCATTCAATAAATCAATCCTAACTAGTGAACTTACACTCTCACATTGCCGAAGGAGGAATGAATACAATGTTTAAGTCGAGATGGATCTCTCTGGCATTGGCCGGAGCTGTCGCTTTATCTATAACCGCCTGCGCCGATAACCGCCAGGGAGCCGGTCCCAACAATATGAGGACGAATAACGTCCGGCCGTTCGGGTTTGCCGACCGCGGCGATATGCGTTACAAGGACAGTATGGATCACCGCGGACGCTTGGATGCGAATCGTACGGGGGTAAATTGGAAAGGCACGACGGTAAACAGGCTGCACAACAACACAAGGATCGAAGTCAGCCAGAAAATCGCCAGTCGAATCGCCGCGATGCCTGAGGTCGATTCCGCCAACGTGCTGCTGACGGACCGTAACGCTTATGTCGCCGTCGTTCTGGAAGACGGGATGACCGGAACGACGAACAATACCGGCAGAGCCACTGCGCCGGGGAGAGCGAACATCGGCGGTTCAGGCATTGTCGGCAGAGACGATCGCAGTGCGACGCCGCGGTGGTTCAACCGTGACCGGAACGATATCGGCGCCCGTGAGAACACGGTGCTCGACAACGATGTTTCCGCCGCGTTAAAAGCCCGTATCGCCGCCAAAGTAAAAAGCTTGAAGCCGGACGTTCGCAACGTTTTTGTATCCGCCAATCCCGATTTCGTCAGCCGGGTGAACGGATATGTAGACGAGCTGCGGATGGGAAGACCGGTCCGCGGATTCATCCGCCAGTTTAATGAGCTGGTGGACCGCATTTTCCCCACAAACGTCGGTCCGGCCAACAGAGCGCCAGCCGGTAATATCGGAACGACCGGCAGGTAGGAAGCCCATTTTTTCTCAGCAGCGCACCAACAAACGCTACCCTTCATAAACTAACCTTGACTGTATCCCTTAACCGTGCAGACCTATATAAATCCCGGGCAAGGAGGGGTGACATAATTGAAGGGTAGCGACCATAATAATAAATTTTTGTTAACTAACCGCGAACGCGAGGTTTTTGAACTGCTTGTACAAGACAAGACTACCAAGGACATCGCGCAGCAGTTGTTTATCAGCGAAAAGACTGTACGTAACCACATTTCCAATGTAATATAATTTGAATCACACAACGCTCAATCCGTTGTCGTGATTCATTTTTTTATTCTGTTGTACATAAATTTTATGGCTGAGGGAGATGATATCATTATGAAAACCAATGTCGATCGCATCCAATACTACACACGCAAAGCAGCGCAACTGAGTTCACTACGTAGACCGGGATCTCTTCGCTTCTATCGCCTAATGGAATACAAATCGGCGCTGGCGGAACGTCTGCGACAGGAAAAAGACGAACTGAATCGCGTTTTGCTCGTCTTTGGGCCAGCGCCTAAAGAACCGGAATTATAACCCGCCATGTGGCGGTTTTTTATTTTCACGAAAATATTTGCAAAATGTTTTTGGTTTTATTCTATTTTTTTATAAGTCATTCGGTTATTTATAGTTTATATTTATATCATCACACAATATGTTGTTGGCACCAATCTCATGTACGGGGAGGTGCATACGATTGCGCCAGACGCACAGAATTGACGCATGCAGCGTTTTTGAGATTGGGTATTTTATACTCTGAAAGATTACTAACGCTCCTATGGGTATTTTTGTGCGTTTGGTGATGTCTTGGATCTTTCGACAAAACCTCCTATGGACTCTGTCGCAATGTAGTGCGATGATCGAGCCGTGGAAGGAGGGTTGTAAGATGGCAGGAAAGACTGTCAAACAGGGTGTTTTGGGAGGCCTGGAATACGTTGGGTTCGTATCGCCCATTGGCGGCCAATTTATGGCGTCAATAGTATCAGTAGCCGAATCATTCCGTGAACACGTCACAAAGTTGTGTGCCACAGAGAAAGAGGCAGAAGCCGAGATCCTCAGCGCGTGGAGTGAATTGGAACAAAAACTGAAATGAGCGCCTTCGGGTGCTTTTTCTTTTGCCTAACCGTCCGCTAAATAGAGTACACTTAAATTAAGGGCGTCCGCTAAATAGAGTACGGTTAAGCGGAAAAACCCTTGTGTATCAAGGGGTTTCGGCTGACCGTCCGCTAATTGTAGGACGCTTAAACCGTCCGCGTTTTGGTGGACACCACCGTCCGCCATTTAGTGGACACTACCGTCCGCTAATTAGCGGACTAAGAAAGAAATATATAAAGAAAATATATAAATATATATATGTCGTTTTTCTATCGAAAAAAGATTGCCGCTTAGCGAACCTTGAATTCGCAGACGGCTTTCAGATACTTGGCGCCATTGATAGTGACGCTATGTTCGGTATGCACTTCGATGCTTCCGCCATAATCGATAATTTCACCTTGTTGCCATACCTCCACATGCAAAGCAAAAAGCAATGCATTGTCGAAATCAGCAGAAGTACGAAGTGGTTGCCCACTTTTGTACATGTTGGCCTCCTAATTTATCTGTTCTTGTCTTTTGGAGGATTAGGATCTGGTCCGTAACTGTTAGAGCGTTTTATTTTCCCATCTAAATTGTGAATTCGGTGCTCAGTTTGGTCGCGTATTGCTTCTTGCCTACCTCTTTCAATTGCATTTTCTTTGGTTCGATGTTTGCTAATGATTTCGCCGCCTTGTTGATTAACCCATCCTTTGCCTTGTGGATTTGGGGTTGTGTGAACGGGTGGCTTCTTATTCGACATTTTGTCCACCTCCTTTCTTTAGAAATATTTTACTGTTCTTTATTTTCCGACATCAATAACAAAAATTTTTTGTATGACGTGGCAGGTGATGACTATGCCCAATAAACCAAAGCGTCCATGCAACCATCCGGGTTGTCCTAAACTGACGCATGAACGTTTTTGCGAAGCGCACCAGAAACAATATCGGCAGCAGCAGGATAGGGAGCGTGGGACTGCGCATGAGCGGGGGTATACATCGAGGTGGAGGCGAGCGCGGGAGTGGTTTCTTAAACGGAATCCACTATGCGTTGAATGTCAGAAGGAAGGACGGCTGACGCCTGCGACGGTGGTTGACCATATAAGACCGCACCGCGGAGATTATGAGTTGTTTTGGAACATTTCGAATTGGCAGCCGCTTTGCAAGTCATGTCACGATGCGAAGACGGCGAGAGAAGATGGAGGGTTTGGGAGATGAACGCAGGTGAATTAAAGGCACATGTTTCATTTGAACCGTGGCTTGAGTGTTTCATGGTTAATACCACAGTGGCAATCAGAAAATCCATCGCTGCTGGCATGCCGCTTGAACTTGCCGAGACTTTCATTCAGGGCATTTGTAAAGATATTTTAAAGCATGCTGCGAAGGTGGAATCCAGTCGACCACCACATCAGTAACGCTTTAACACGGTGAAGGGTAGGGGGGTCAAATCCTCGGAGCTCTCAGCCAAGAGACCGCGCGCCCCGCCTTTTTCGCGCCGCCGCAAGTTTCGCTAGGGGGGGGTTACGTTTCCTTGCGGATTGTCAAAAAAAGAATCGATGAGCTCATCCCGGCCGATTACAATCCGCGCAAGGATTTGAAGCCGGGTGATAAGGAATACGAAAAACTCAAAAAATCAATTAAGGAATTCGACTATGTGGACCCGGTGATCTGGAATGAGCGCACCGGCCATGTCGTGGGTGGGCATCAAAGATTGAAGGTGCTCCGCGACCTTGGCTATGAAGAAATCGACGTGAGCGTCGTCGACCTTCCGTTGGAGAAGGAAAAAGCGCTCAATGTCGGTTTGAATAAGATTAGCGGAGACTGGGATCCGAAGAAGTTAGAGGACCTGCTTCGCGAGCTTACGGCGTTCGATCTGGACATGGAACTGACCGGATTTGATGAGTCGGAATTGGATGAAATCCTGGGGAAAAAACGAGATATCAAAGAGGACGATTTCGACCTCGACGCGGCGCTGGAAAAGATAGAGCAGCCGATCACCCAACTTGGCGACGTGTGGGAACTTGGTCCGCATCGGTTGATGTGCGGGGATAGTACAAGATTGGATGAAATGCAGAGACTTCTTGAAGGCCAGCTGGCCGATATGGTCTTTACAGACCCGCCATACAACGTCGATTATGAGGGCGGTACTGGATTAAAAATCATGAACGACAAAATGTCGGATGATCGTTTTTATCAATTCCTGTTTGATTCGTATTCGGCCTTGCTTGGTGTAACTAAACCAGGCGGGGCTATTTATGTTTGTCATGCTGACAGTGAAGGAATCAATTTCCGATTGGCAATGAAAAACGCCGGTTGGGAGCTTAAGCAGTGCATTATCTGGGTGAAAAACACTTTAGTGATGGGGCGGCAAGATCACCACTGGAAGCATGAGCCCATCCTTTATGGCTGGAAACCGGGCGCTAAGCATAAGTGGTACGGTGGGAGAAAAGAAACGACGGTTCTAAAAGAAGATCCGGCGATCGTCGTAGAGAAGCAGAAAAATGGGAAATACAAAGTCACATTTGACACGGGGGTCAGGACTATCGAGATGATAGTTTCCGAGTATGAACTTATAACGGAAATCGACGATTCGCTTACAAGCACTTGGTTTTTCGATAAGCCGTTAAAGAATGCGCAGCATCCTACCATGAAGCCCATCGGGTTGCCGGCAAGAGCCATCCGTAACTCAAGCCGGCCAGGAGAAATCGTTCTTGATGCCTTTGGCGGCTCCGGTTCCACGCTACTCGCTGCCGAACAATTGGGAAGACGCGCGTATTTGATGGAACTCGATCCGAAATATTGCGACGTAATAGTTCAGCGATGGGAAGAGTTCACCGGAAAGAAAGCATCCAGACGCATTAGATAAGGAGGTGTTAAAGATGGGCCGCAGAGGACCAGCACCAAAACCAACACATCTCAAGGTACTTGCAGGGAATCCTGGCAAGCGGCCGATCAATGAAGATGAACCGAAACCGAAGCCAATTGCCCCGAAATGTCCTTCGTGGTTGGACAAAGAAGCGAAGAAAGAGTGGAAACGGGTTGCACCCGAACTTGAGCGTCTGGGTCTTTTGACCCAAGTTGACGGCGCAGCTTTGGCGGCATACTGCCAGGCATACAGCCGCTGGAAACAGGCTGAAGAAGTTCTGTCGAAGCACGGCCTAGTATTCAAGACGCCAAATGGATATATCCAGCAGCTCCCACAAGTGGCAATCGCTCAGAAATATGCGCGGATTATGAGGGAGTTTTGCCATGAGTTCGGGCTAACCCCTTCATCTCGATCTGGGATGAAGCTTCCGAGTGGCGGTGAGGAAGATGAGTTCGAGGCGTTCCTCGACCGCAAGCGCGGATAGAACGACCTTCTACGCCGAGCAGGTGCTGGCCGGAAAAATTCCGGCAGGCCAGCTCATAAAAAAAGCATGTGAGCGCCATATCCGAGACCTTGAGACCGCGGACAACCGCGGTTTTTATTTTGACACGAATGCCGCCGACCATGCGATTGACTTCTTCCGTTTCCTCCGGCACTCGAAAGGCGAATGGGGCGGCTGCTCGTTCGAATTGGAGCCTTGGCAGCACTTCATCGTCGGCAATATTTTTGGCTGGAAGCGCAAAGAAGACGGGATGCGACGGTTTCGAATCGTATACATCGAAGTGCCGCGCAAAAACGGGAAATCAACAATGATTTCCGGCATCGGCCTCTATCTGTTCATGTGTGACGACGAGCCGGGTGCCGAGATTTATACCGCCGCCACGAAGCGCGACCAGGCGCGGATTACGCATGGCGAAGCGACACGCATGGTGAAGTCTTCACCAGCGTTGCGAAAGCGAATAAAAGTGTTCAAAGACAACTTGCACATCGAAGCGACGAATTCCAAATTCGAACCGCTCGGCGCCGATGCGGATACGCTTGACGGCCTGAACGTTCATGCGGCGCTGGTGGACGAGCTCCACGCGCACAAGAACCGAGCACTGTGGGACGTCTTGGACACCGCGACCGGTGCCCGCCGGCAACCGCTCATGTTGGCGATCACGACAGCCGGTTTCGACCAGACTTCCTTTTGCTTCGAGATGCACGGATACGCCGAGCGCGTGCTGAATGGTATGCAGGATGATACGTTTTTCACCTACATTGCCTGCCCGGATCCGGGGGATGACCCGTTTTCCGTAGAGACGTGGAAGAAAGCAAATCCGAATTTTGGCGTTAGTGTGAAAGAAGACGACCTAAAACGCTTGGCTGACCAAGCCAAGGAGATGCCGAGTGCACTGAACAACTTCCTGACGAAACGCCTGAACGTCTGGACGCAGCAAGCGGATCGCTGGATTGACTTGCAACTATGGGACGCCAACGACCCGAACCCGGCGGAATGGCGGCTGGAGGACGTGCTCGCCGGTCGGAAATGCTATGGCGGCCTTGACCTTTCCAGCGTGTCCGACATCACGGCATGGGTGCTCGTTTTTCCGCGCGATGAAGACCCGGAGACCATCGACATTGTCGCGCGTTTTTGGTGTCCAGAGGCGCGACTTCATGATCGAAAGAATCAGTACCGGGATCAGTATCAAAAATGGCACCGACAAGGTTTCCTACAAGTGACGCCGGGGGATGCAGTGGATTACGAGTTTATAAAGGCGCAAATCCTTAAGGACGCGCAGAAATTCGCCATCCAGGATTTAAACATTGACCGCCTGTTCCAAGGCTATCAGCTGGCCATGGAGCTAGAGGAAGAAGGCTTAAAAATGGTCGCTTTCGGGATGGGTTTTAAAAGCATGGCTGTACCGATGCAGGAATTTGAACGACGGTTGCTTTTGAAAAAAATCAAGCATCACGGAAACCCGGTGCTCCGCTGGATGGCGGACAGCATGGCGGTGAAGAAAGACCCAGCCGGCAACTTGAAGCCGGATAAAGCATCGTCGCAAGGGAAAATAGACGGCATTGTCGCTCTTGTGATGGCGCTGGATAGAGCAATGCGGAACGAGGACAACACATCCGTCTACGAAAAACGCGGCCTCCGCAGTTTGTAAAGGTGGTGAGACTGTTTGAAATTGATTGAGCGATTTAAACGTGCTGCAAAGGCATTCAGTAATGAATACTCCATGGACGATTTTGACAAGTATGTTCGCGAACGTATTCAAGGCGGTCATGTTCATTCCGGCGTGACGGTTAATGAAGATACGGCCATGAGGTTTATTACGGTTTATTCCTGTGTCCGGGTACTGGCCGAAGCGATTGCCTCACTCCCTCTGTTTGTTTATAGAGAGCGACCCGGCGGCGGAGCGGACAAGGCGCGAGATCATCCGGTCTTTGAACTGCTTTATAATCAACCGAACGATGAGATGACGACAACCACATGGCGTGAACAGCAGATCGGAAACTTGGTTATTTCAGGGAACTGCTACTCCGTAATCACATTTAACGGACGTGGCCAGCCTGCTGAGCTTTATCCAGTGCCTTGGACACAAGTTCAACCCTTCCGCGACCCTGCGGACAACAAAATCAAATACCAGATCACCGACCGCGGGAAATCCGAGATATATCCGGCTTATAAAGTCTTTCATATTCCTGGTTTGGGATTTGACGGCATTATGGGATACAGCCCGATTCACATGGCGGCTGAAAGCATCGGTGTCGGAATGGCAGCGGCACAGTTTAGCGCCCGCTTTTACGGTCAGGGCATGAACATCGGCGGCGTGTTGGAACATCCGGCGGCACTCAGTGACAGGGCATATGAACGTTTGCGCGAAGATTTGGAAGCGCGCGGTTCTGGTTTGGCTAATTCGTGGCGACCGCTAATCCTCGAAGAAGGCATGAAATTCAACCGCATTCCCATGCCTTTGACCGATGCGCAATTCATCGAAACGCGAAAATTTAGCCGCGACGAAATCTGCGGGTTGTTCCGAGTACCGCCGCATATGATAGCCAATTTGGAGCGCAGCACGAATAACAATATCGAACATCAATCGCTCGAATTTGTGATGTATTCGCTTCTACCATACATCACGAAGTGGGAAAAGGCGATCACATGGAAATTGTTTACCCGACAGGAACGGGCTCAAGGATATTATGCGAAGTTCAACCTTTCCGGTCTGCTTCGTGGCGACTATAAGAGCCGTCAAGAAGGGCTTGCCATCCAGCGTCAAAATGGCATTATCAATGCAAATGAATGGCGTGAAATGGAGGAAATGAATCCAATTGATGGTACAGATGGCAGTGCCTACATGGTCAATGGTAACATGGTTCCAACATCTACGGCGGCTGCCGGGACGGGGGTGAACGCCAATGTCTAAGAAGTTTTGGAACTTCTATGCGAGTTCCGAAGATGAGGTGGAACTTCGCATCGAAGGTGAAATCGTCAGTGATGACGATGCTTGGATTTATGAGTGGTTCGATATCCCAGCAGCAACGCCAAATGCCTTCCGAAGCGCGCTCGCCGAATACAAAGGCAAGGACATCACCGTTTGGATCGACTCGTGGGGCGGAGATGTATTCGCAGCTGCAGGCATGTACAACGCTCTCAAAGAGCACAAAGGCAAAGTCACCGTCAAAATCGACGGTAAGGCCGTTTCGGCCGCGTCTGTCGTTGCAATGGCCGGCGATGAAGTCCTCATGTCCCCAGTAAGCATCATGATGATTCACAATCCTTGGACAGGGGCGACAGGAGAGGCTAAGGATATGCGCCATGTGGCTGATGTTTTGGATGAGGTTAAGGAAACGCTCATCAACGCCTACCAGGCCAAAACCGGTCTGAGCCGGAACAAAATTTCTCGTCTCATGGATGAAGAAACGTGGATGAGCGCTCGCAAGGCGATGTCCGACGGTTTCGCGGATGGAATGCTCTATGCTGATTCGGCAACACAAGACGATCCAGTACAAAACGCCTTCTCATTCAGCCGATTGGCGATCCAGAACAGCGCCGATCACGCGATGAAGCGTTTCTTCGAACAGTATAAAAAACTGAATCAACCAAAAGAACAGCGGAGCCAAAAGGCCCCGCTTTCTCTATATCAAAAAATCTTATCCCATAATGAAAGGAAGTATGCCAAATGAATTTACAGGAACTTTTACAAGCACGTGCCGAAAAAATCAAGGCGCAACGTGCATTGCTCGATAAAGCAAAGGCCGAGAATCGAGACCTGACCGAGCAGGAAGAAACTGAATTCAACGCATTGGATACGGAAATTGCAGATCTGGAACAAAAGATTGAGGCTGCACGCAAGAAAGAGCAGCGTGAAGCCATTCTTGCATCGCGCGAAGCATCGCTCGATCAACCGGTTTCCCAACCTTTTCGGCCTGCTGCTGTCGCTGGCGCTCCGGTGCAAGGTGACAAGAAAGAAAATTATGGATTCTCTTCCCTCGGCGAATTCGTCCATGCCGTTCGCTTTGGCGACAGCAAAGGACGTCTTGAGGCAATCCGCAACGATATGAGCATGGGCAGCGATGCTGACGGTGGATATGCCGTACCGGAACAATTCCGTGAAGAACTTCTGCGAATCGACGGATTGACCGCCATTGTGCGCCCGCGTGCGCAAGTGATTCCTCCCGGAACGCCTCCGGATGCAAAAATCACGATTCCGGCATTCCACCAGGGTGCCGACGGTATCCTCGGCGGTGTACAGGTGCAATGGATTTCGGAAGGCGCTCTGAAACCGAAAACGGATCCGAAGTTGGAAGAAGTCACGCTGCAACCGCAAGAAGCAGCGGCGCATGTCGTGGTAACTGACAAATTGCTCCGTAACTGGCAGGCAGCTGACGGATTCATCCGGAATCTGTTGCGCCAAGCCATTGCACAAGCGGAGGATATTACATTCCTGACCGGAGATGGAAACGGAAAGCCGATTGGTGTACTTGCGGCCGGAAATGCAGGCGCGATTGCAGTCAATCGGGCAACGGCCTCAAAAATCGCATATGTCGATCTGGTGAAAATGGTGGCCAAAGTGCTGCCGCAATCCCTTAGCACGGCGGTTTGGGTTGCTTCTCAGTCCGTTTTGCCGGAAATCATGCAGTTGAAAGATGACAATAACAACAACATCTTCATCCGTGGCGATGTGACTCGCGGTATTGCAGATACGCTGCTTGGTCGCCCGATTCTTTGGACAGGAAAGGTGCCGGCTCTCGGCAGCAAAGGGGATTTGTCGCTTGTTGACTTCTCCTACTACCTGATCAAAGACGGTTCCGGCCCGTTCATCGCTGCATCTGAACACGTCTTCTTCCGTGAAAACAAAACGGTCATCAAAGCATTCTGGAACGTTGACGGAAAAGCATGGGTTCCTGCGCCGCTTAAGCTGGAAGATGGAGTAACGACGGTCAGCCCTTATGTCGTGCTTGACGTTCCGTCTGCTTAATGACACGGGGGCCGCAAGCCCCCCATCTCTTTATGAAAGGGTGAAACCATGAAAACCTACTTTGTAATCGCTGATTTTTACGACAAAGAGACAGGTGAACTTATAACCGCAGGCGAAACGTTCGAGGCTGACGACGAACGTTATCAAGCTTTGAAAGCGGCCGGTGTCATCGGGAAAGAGGTTATCAAATCTGACGATGACGACGATGTCGAAGGATTGAAAAAGCTCGGTGGCGGTTATTACGAGCTTCCGAATGGTGAAAAAGTTCGTGGCAAAGAAAAAGCTATCGAAGCATTGAAAGCCTTGGAAGCAGGTGACGACGATGGCAATCAATCTGAAAATGGTGACGCCGCCGGCGATGGAGCCGGTAACGCTGGCGGAGGCGAAGGTGTATCTCAGGATTGATACTTCTGATGATGACGCGACCATTTCAGCACTGATCACAGCCGCCCGCGAATACTGCGAATCATTCCAGAACCGGGCCTATATCACGCAGACATGGGAGCTGTCGTTTGACTCGTTTCCACCCATGCCGATCAAGCTGCCACGCCCGCCGCTGATCAGTGTGGAGAGCATCAAATACATCGACAACACCGGAGCAGAAACGACTTTGGACCCGTCGGACTATGTCCTCGACACGTACAGCGAACCAGGCCGCATCGCTTTCAACTACGGAAAATGCTGGCCGAGCGTCACGTTGCAGCCGGTCAATGCCGTGAGAATACGGTACACGGCTGGTTATGGCGATGCTTCGAAAGTGCCGCAGTCGGTGAAACAGGCGATGCTGATTTACATCGCACACCGCTACGAGCATCCGGAAACAGACGACGTCCCTGAAGTGGTCCACACGTTGCTCTGGCCTGAACGGGTGGTGCCGGTATGAGTATCGGGAAACTGCGGCACCGGGTGGAAATCGGGAAATACCCGGTCGAAGGCAAAGACGAATGGGGCGACCCAATGCCGCAGCAATGGAAGGCAGTCGCTACGGTCTGGGCCTCCGTAGAGGCGCTGAGTGGACGGCTCTACTTCGAAGCTCAGCAGACGGCGGAGCGGAGCGATCACCGTATCACTATCCGTTGGCGGCGCGGCATCGAACCGGGTATGGTGGTTCTTCACGATGGCCGAGAGTTTACCATTCAGGCTGTATTGGACAGAGAAGGAAAGCGCCGGTGGCTGGAACTCGTCTGCCGGGAGGTGAAACCCGCATGAGGATGACCATCCGAACCAAAGGGATGGAGGAGATCAAACAGCGCCTAAATATGATGCCCCGCGAGGTTGCTGGTGACCATCTGCGTGAAGTGGTGCTGGAGGGCGCCGAGGTGATTCGTCAAGAAGCCGAGCAAAACGCCCTTAAACACAAAATCACCGGAACGCTTGCGGGGGACATCCATGCCGAGATTGCAAAAGAAAGTCTCGGCGGCCGAGTGATCGTCCATATCGGCCCCGGAAAGAAGGGTTGGTATGGCCGTTTGGTCGAAATGGGCCACGCGATTGTGAAGGGGAGTCGCAAAGCAAACAAAAAGGTGATCGGTCACGTTCCTCCGCATCCGTGGCTGCGTCCGGCGTTGGACGTAAAACGCCGTGAGGCACAGGAAACAATGATCAAAGCCTTCCGTAGGAGGCTGAAACTCAAATGAGCACGGTGACGCCGCGACAAGCTGTATATGCACATCTTAGAGCCGATACGAACGTGAGTGTTCTGGTCGGCTTTCGCATTTATCACCAGACACCGCCGTTGGATGCCGTCTATCCGCTCATAACTTTGAATACCATCAGCAACATTGACCGCCGGGATCTCTCGGCGGTTTTTGCGTGCGATACGCGGATTCAGGTGACGGTGATGGCCTCCACTCTCAAAGAAGCAGAGGACATCGCCATGGCCGTGCGCCGAAGCCTGGAAGGTTTCTCCGGCATGATGGCCGACGCGCTCCAGGTGATCGGATGCCGCGTGGAAAACTACATGCCCATCTACCAAGACGAGGTGGGCCAAACTCATTACCACGTCGATGTGGTTTTAACACACAAAGGAGGTGCCTAATCAATGGCAGAAACGACTGGTCTGAAAACAAAATTTTACCGTGAAGGCGACACTCAAGGTACGTTCGAAGAAATTGCTCAAGTTGCGTCTATTACTCCGCCTCAAGCGGAGCGTGAGGTAACGGAGGTGGACGAGCTCGATCCACCCGGTGAGGTTCGGAAGAAGTTGGCGGGGCTCATCGACCCGGGCGAGGTCACTGTAACGCTGAACTTCGACCCGGACAACCAGGGTCACCTGGACCTTGAGCAAGACTTCCGTGCTGGTACGTGGCGCCAGTATCGGATCAAGTTGCCAAACGGCTACGGCTGGACGTTCACCGGTATCGTGACGGCATACAGCCCGCAGGAAATCAGCAGTGGCGACGTGGTGCAAGCGGAAGTAACCATTACGCTCACCGGCGTCTATACTTTCGGCACAATTACACCGTAATAACGAAAGGAGAATAAAACGATGAGTAAACTTTTGAGCCGTGATGCAATCCTTCAGGCGCAGGACCTTCCGTTTGAGGATGTCGAGGTGCCGGAGTGGGGTGGTGCGGTCCGTGTCCGTGGTCTCACTGGCGCCGAACGGGATGCTTTTGAGCAGAGCATCGTGGAGACCCGCGGGAAGAACACCCGCATGAACCTAAAAAATATCCGGGCGAAACTCGTAGCCCTGTGTGTCGTGGACGAGCAGGGAAACCGGGTATTTTCCGACGATGACGCGGAGGCCTTGGGCCGTAAGTCGGCCGCGGCGCTGGACCGGGTATTTGAAGCGGCACAGCGACTGAGCGGCTTGCGTAAGGAAGACGTCGAGGAACTGGCGGGAAACTGAGGAAAAACCAGAACCGCCGGTTTTATTTTCGCCTCGCCCTTGCTCTCGGCATGACAGTGGATGAACTGCTCAATCGCATCAGCAGTCGGGAGCTTACTGAGTGGATGGCTTTTTATCAACTCGAACCATGGGGCACTGAGACGGAAGACTGGCGGGCTGGACTTATTTCCAGCACGATTGCAAACGCAAACCGAGACCAGAAACGCCGGCGCAAGCCTTATGAGCCGCAGGATTTCATGCCGCGGCGAGACATCGTGGTTGTAAAGCGCGAGGAACAAACATGGGAAGAGCAGGCCCACATCATCGAGATGTGGGCGCGAATGTTTGGCGGCCCTTGATGGGGCCGCCTTTTTACATACATGGGTGGGGAGGTGAAATAAGGTGGCAACAGTCGGGGCATTCAATGTGGCATTGGTAGCGAGCACATCTCGATTCGTGAGTGCAATTTCACAAGCAGAGCAACGTTGGAACAATTTTGCACGCTCTATACAACGCAACTCCAAGACCATGCCAAAAGCCATCCAATCCGTCACACCTGCGGCACTTTCGATGGCCCGGACGATAGTCATGGCATCGGCAGTGGCCGGGACTGCTTTGACTGGCCTCGGCGCCGTTGGCATCAAACTGGCCGCCGATTTCGAGCAGACACAAATTGCCTTCACAACATTGCTCGGCGATGCACAGCGCGCCAAACAGTTCCTGAGCGAACTCGACATCTTCGCTCGCAAGACACCGTTCAACACCGATGCACTCCGTCAATCCGCCCGGCAATTGCTGGCCTTTGGTTTCTCTGCAGAAAAGGTTTTGCCCATGCTGACGCCGATCGGTGACGCGGTGGCGGCTATGGGTGGGAATCAAGAGATGCTGGAACAGATCATCCGTGCCCTCGGCCAGATGCAAGCGAAGCAAAAAGTGTCTGCAGAAGAAATGCTGCAGCTCACAGAGGCGGGGATCAGTGCGTGGCAGATGCTTGCTGAGGGGATTGGAACGACCGTTCCGGAAGCAATGAAACGAGCTGAAAAAGGTTTGATTCCGTCATCAATAGCCATCGAAGCCATCCTCAACGGAATGACGCGGAGGTTCCGCGGCGCGATGGAGGCGCAGTCCAAAACCATCTTGGGACAGTGGGAGCAGGTTAAAGAGGGGATGACCGTAATCACCCGTGGGTTTGGTCAAGACATCATTCGAATCTTCGGCATCGCGACGGCGATGGAGCGACTAAATGCCGCTCTCGGTAGGTTTGCCGACGCGGTGAGCCGACATGGTTTTGTGGGTTCGCTGTCTCGGGCATTTCCGCCGTGGCTTCCTCCTGTGATCGTCGCTATTGCTGGAGCTATTGGCGGGGCCCTTGTGCCGGTGATTGTCAGTTGGCTCATTCCCGCTCTCAAAAAGCTTGGCGTTAGTCTCTGGACTACGCTTAAACCTCTCTTCCCATGGATGGCTATCGGCGCTGCAGTAGCCGCAACTGTGTATTTACTCGCGCGTTATTGGGGCCAGCTTCCGGCAATCGCAAATGCGGCTTGGAGTGCCGTCAACGCCATTGTGCTATACTCCGCGAGCATCATCGTTCGCGGAACTGGAGCGATTATATCGGCTATTTCATTCCTCGTTCCTGCATTCAAAGGAGTAGCGCAGGCGGTATATGGATGGGCAGACTCTCTCAAATCTTCTGCTTCGCAGGCGATGTCCACAGCAAAAGCTGCTCTACAATCTGCTCAAAGTACCAAAGCAGCTGCTGATTCGGCGCAAAAGCAAGCAAAGACAGCACAACAGGCGGCGCAAGCACAAGAAGGCCTTGGCGATGCAATGCAGAACGCAGCAAAGAAAGCGGCTGATAATATTCAGTCCTTTGACGAAGTGCATCAAATCCAAGATGAAATGGGCAGCACTGCCGACATGGCCGCCGGGGCCGTTAAGATGCCGGAAATCGCAGTCCCGGGAGCACCTGACGTTGCGGGAGGCATTGGAGCAGCAATGGGTTCCATCGCGGATGCAGTCGATCAAGCATACGGAAAAATCGCGAGCGTATTTGAGCGGCTGCAAAAAGTGTTGCAACCGCTCAGCAATCACCTTGAAGACATTGCAGGCGTCATTGCGATTACTTTACTGCCGCGCTTTATTGCACTTGGTGGACGGATGCTTGAAGTAGTTACGTCTGTAGGAAAATTAGGCGAGGCATTAAAAACGCTTCGCGGTGCTTTGGTTTCGCTAGGAGAAGCTTTAAAAAACACACAACTTGGACGTTGGTTTATTGAAACGGCAGCAATAGCAAATGCAAAAGCAGCTGAAATTGTAATGGCACTAAAATCACTTGATCCAAGCAAAATCTTTGCTGCTTTTCGCGAAAATGCACTGGTGCGATACATCACAGAAGCCGTTGTAGTCATTCGTTCAAAATTCACGGAACTGGCTACTGTGTTGCGTGAAAGTGCGATTGCTAAGTTTTTCGCTGAAATCGGAAGCAAGCTTGCGGAAATCGGTTCTTGGGCAGGTCGTCTCGTCGCACCTTTCAAGGTGGTCTGGGAGTGGATTGTCAAGACGTTTGAGTGGGTCACAAAGCTGTGGGACGTACTGACAAAAATCCCGTTTTTGGGACCGATACTAAAGTTGGCTGGCCATTTTGCCGGTATACTTGGCTGGATTCTGCTCATAATTGACGCCGTTGGGGCCGCTATATGGGTGTTCAAAAATTGGGAGGAAATACCGGACATCCTCGCTAAAAAATGGGACGCATTCAAGCAAAAGATGGCAGAAGTTTGGGAAAGCGTCAAAACCGCGATAGGTGAAAAGATCGGGGCGATCAGCGACAACATCGCGGGAAAATGGGATGATATCAAGAAGTCCGTTAACACCAAATTGACAGATATTCGGGACACCATAGTCGGTTGGTGGGATAACATTCACACTAAATCGACTGAGACTTGGAATCTTATTTCTGGATGGTTAAGTTCGACGTGGAACGGCATCAAAACAAATGTCGGCACCGTATGGGGAAATATACGGAATACCATTGCCAACTGGTGGGACAACATCAACACCAAAACCATTGAAGTATGGAACACCATATCGAGCTGGTTAGGATCGAAATGGGATTATATCAAGACGACTGCCACCACCAAATGGACGGATATTAGGAACACTATTGCCGATTGGTGGGACAAGGTTCATTCCAAAACGACTGAAATCTGGAATACCATTTCGAACTGGCTTGGAACAAAATGGAGCGATATAAATACAACTGCTACCACGAAATGGACAGAAATCCGTGACACTATCGCCAACTGGTGGGAAAAGATTAATACCAGCACAACCGAAAAATGGAACACCATTTCAAGTTGGCTGGGAACGACATGGGGTAATCTTAGAACAACCGCTAACACCAAATGGACAAACATCAAGACAGAAATTTCTACCGTGATTGGAAACACGAAGACTGCCATTGAAAATAAGTGGAACGAGATTGCTTTCGGAATAGAAAAGATATGGAATGGAATAAAGTCTACCGCTAGGGATATCTGGAACGAGGTCAAGGAAAACATCAGGGGAGCGATCAACGGGATCATCGGATTTATTAACCAGTTCATTCGTAAGTTCAACCAGATTAAAATCAAGGTTCCGTCTGTCAATATCCCGCTGGTGGGCAAGGTTGGCGGGTTTACGGTCGGCATGCCGCAGATCCCCGAAATTCCAATGCTCGCCGAAGGAGGAATTGCCAGAAGTGCTACTGTGGGAATATTCGGTGAAGCAGGCCCCGAAGCTGTTGTTCCGCTTCCTCCTGGTGTTCGAAATCTCGGTGACTTGGTGCCGGATGAGGAACGGATAGCTCAGGCTGTATACCAGGCTGTCATCACCGCGATGCGTGTGACTCAGGCTACGGCGCCGCAGTCCGGAAGCGACCGGGAAATCGTACTCAAAATCGGCGACCGCGAGATCGCTCGAGCGGTCCTTCCGGCAATCATCCATGAAGGCCAGCGCCAAGGTTTGCAGCTGGTTGTCCGGCAGCAGGGGGTGTAATGTATGGCGGATATCATCATAGCTGGTACGCAAGTTGCACGCCCAGCCGATGTGAAGGTTGGGCGTTTTGATTTGACTAAGGCTAGTCGCACCGCAAGCGGGAAAATGGTCATGGATGTCATCGCCACAAAGCGCCGTGTTGATGTAACGTGGCGCTATCTGCCTGACGCCGACCTACAGACAATCCTGGACGTGATCGCGGCCAACAAGCCGTTTTTCACGCTCCAGTATCCCGACGCCGGTGGTCAGCAAACCATGACCTGCTATGCAGGTGACATCAACACATCACTCTGGCATACGGTCGGCGGTGTTCGGTATTGGTCTGAAGTTTCTATCCCATTCATTGAACAGTGACACTGGAGGGGAGGCAAATGGCGCGCGTGAGTATTGCCAGACAACAAATATCGGATGCCGGGCTTATCCCGGCGTATTCGCAGGCCGCTGAGGATGGGCATGCGGTGGAAAATTCGACCGGAAAGGTGATTCTCCATGTGTGCAATACCAGAGAAGAAGATGTGACGGTCACCATTCGGACAGGGTACACGGTGGGCGGACTGAAACTCCAAGACCGGCAGGTCGTCGTACCGCCGGCAACCTGCGTCTTCATCGGTCCGCTCGATCCGACCGTATACAATCAGCCGGGGACGTCGCAAGTGTGGCTTGACTATTCAGAGACGGAGGGCGTTGACGTGGCAGCTCTGCTCGTTATGTGAGGTGAAAGACGATGTATCCTGTCACGCAGGACTTTCTCGACAAGATGCGCGCTGATAAAAGGCGCGTGGACGCAAAAATCACAATCGACTATACGAACTGGGAAATAGATCAATCCATCGCCGTCTCTGCCGCTGACCAGGCTAATGTGTCGTACACGCAGCAGACTGCGGACGGAGTGGCGATGGCGACGCACAAATGGGCCAGCCTGGACGGATCATGGATTCTCGACGGTACTTGGCATCTTGCACCGAAGCCGGAAGACCTGGCCCAGTTTCAGTTCGGGTGGTGGTCGGCGCAGTTGGCTGGGACTGATGGTTCGTTCACCAGCTCCTACCCAACCTTGACGGTCACGCACATCCCTCGGCCGGTACACACCCTGCGTGTGGTGGGCGATTCCGCTCGGGGTGAGTACCCGGTGGATTTCACAATCAATCTCTATGCGCAGGACGGGACATTGCTACGGTCGCAGAACGTCGCAGGCAATGCCGCTGTAGAGTGGACAATGGTGTTGCCCACGCCCGTGCTGGATGTGGCTCGACAGGAGCTGGTCATCACCCGGTGGTCTCACCCTGGGCGGCAGGCGAAAATTCTTGAGTTCTTCACATCGATTCAGGAGACGTACTACAGCGGCGACGTGGTGGAAATACGGCTGTTGGAAGAGCGCGAAGCGTCGCAAGGAAGCCTGCCGGTCGGGAATATCACGTCGAATGAGATCAGCGTTCGGTTGGCAAATGAGGGTAAAAAATTCGACGTTACGAACCGGAATAGTCCCTTGGCGGGCCTGCTGAAACCGAACCGGAGGATCAGGGCGTGGTTGGGCGCATTGGCCGAGAATCAGGCGAGCGAGAAGCCGCCGACGTTCTCGCGAAACAGCGTCGCCTGCCTGAGCAACGGGCAGCAAGTGGCGGCGAACGTGCCGCGGTTTGAGACGGTCGACGGGCGGATAGGGGTACTGGTGGAGGAGGGGACTACGAATCTGCTACCTAACCCGCGAGTAGACGGCACTGCAGGTTCGACGCCGATGTCGTTTGGCGTCGCATCTGGAAATTCGGCGGTAGTGTCCACCAACATTACCGACCGCGACGGAAACGGCAAGATAGCAAAGCATACGCGTAATCCTAGTCAAACGGGCGATAGCAACTGTGGGTATCAAAGTTACAACAACGCACCTGCCAACACGACGTTCACGGCCAGTGTGTACGTGTGGATTCCTAGCAGCGCAAACGTGGATTCGATCGCTCTGCGTCTCGAAGGACCAGCCTATTCGGGAGTGCCGAAGTTGATCAACGCCGACCTAACCAAGCGCGACCAATGGCAACGAATAACCGTTTCCGGGCCGACGAATTCGTCGGGCGGACAAATTGTTGTAGTCCTGCGAATTTCTGCACCTGCGGATGGTCAATACATTTACACCGACAGCTGGCAACTGGAACAAAAAGCTTACTCTACGTCTTTCGTCAACGGAACCCGCTCCCCCGAAACGCTGACCATTCCGACAGCAGGAGTGCTAAGTCCGCAGGAGGGGACGGTGGAGGGTTGGGTATATGTAGATGACGTGAGCAAGTTCACCAACAACTTGTGGCAATTATTTGATGTAAACCGTGCAGGCGGCGGAGATGACGCGCTATCTCTTTATCATCAAGCCGGTGGCACGATGCTGAGGTTCAAGACAACTGATGATAGCAATAATGCTTCGTACCTAGATCTTAACATTTCCAGCAGGCTGACAGTAGGTTGGCATTACTACGCGGCTCGCTGGGACGGTACAACGAAATGGGTCACATGGGACGAGCTTTCGGCCACACAAACGGGTGCGCGCATGCCGAGCGTTCTGGACACGCATCTCGACATTGGTTGCGATACAAGCCCAGCGGGAGCCTATCTGAACAGTCTGATCGACTCCCTCCGCGTCTCCAGTCGCGCCCGCACGGATCAAGAGATTGCGGCGGCGTATGCGGCGGGCAAACTTGAAAAAGACGATAATACGACATACCTGCTCACGTTCAACGGCAGCATTTACCCGGTAGAACAGGTATGGGTTCCCCTCGGCACATTCTGGAGCCTCGATTGGGATTCACCGGACGACACGCTGGAGGCTTCGGTGACGGCGAGGGACCGACTCGAATTGCTCCGGAAGAGCACCTACACCCCGGGACAGGTGCAGCAAAACATCTCGCTCTATACCCTGGCCGAACAGGTGCTCCTGAACGCTGGTCTGAAACCGGGGGAGTACGCCATCGACACCGCACTGCAGTCCATCATTGTGCCCTGGGCATGGTTGTCGCCTACATCACACCGAGAGGCCCTGCGCATAATCGCGGAGGCCGCGCTGGCGGTCGTCTACGCGGACCGTGATGGCGTGATTTGCGTCGAAAGTATGGGCAGCGTGCCACCGACACCAGTGCTGGAGATTACGGAGAACGACTATTTTCCGCCGCTGCAGGCACCTTCACGACAGGATCAGGTGGCCAACGAGATTGTTGTTACGACGCAGCCCCTGCGACCCGCAGACACGCCGCAGGAGGTTTACCGATCGTCGACGCCAATCTCCATACCTGCCGGTCAGACCGTCACCGTGACTTCCAAGTACGGCCAACCTCCGGTGGTCGAGGCGGTGGTCAGCCTGGATGCGCCGCCCGCCGGGGTGAGCATCGTGTCCACCACCTACTACGCTTGGGGCGCGGAGGTCAGCATCCGGAACACCGGAGGATCAACTGCAAACGTAACGCTCGTCATCAACGGAAAGCCGCTGTCGGTGCAGGGGGGTGAGCAGGTGGTGGCGCGGGATGAGATGAGCATCGTCGAAAACAGTGTGCTGCGGTATGAGTTCCCCACAAATCCGCTCGTTCAAACCCTTACACAGGCGCAGGCCATTGCTCAGGCGTTGCTTGCGAGTGCGAAAGACCCGCGCCGGGATCTCGAACTGGAGTGGCGAGGCAATCCGGCTCTGGAACTTGGGGACCGAGTGACTGTGGTTGGTCAGGACGTGCATGCGATTCGGCAAGAAATCAAGTGGGCTGGCGCTCTTGGTTCGCGGCTCACAGGGAGGAAGGTGACAGGATGAGCACAGCACCTACTGGGTGGCAGAATCCGAAAACAAACTGGGCGTCGGCCGATGTTCCGACGCCTTCTGATTTCAATCGAATCGAGAACAATATCAATGCCATTGAGACGGGAAACCGCACTCTCGATCCGGCGCAGTCTCCGACCGGGAATACTGGAACTCTGCGGCAGATCTTGAATTGGATTGTGAACCGCATTAAAGCCATCACCGGCACGACGAACTGGTGGGATGCACCGGTCAAGAGTATTTCGCAGCTTAATACGGACATCAATGCAGCCCTTGCTGCCGCTCAAGCCGCCCAATCCACGGCAGATGCGGCATTGCCAAAATCCGCAGGGAGTGCTAATCCGCTAACAGGCGATCTGGAATTCAACAAAGCAAGTGCCCATATAAAAGGCCTCATTGATTACATGATGGTATCAGCAAAGACTGAAGCTTACCTTGCTTCAAATGCTTATTGGGACGGAACGAGATGGAATCGACATGATACATCTCAGGGTGCTGCTGTTATAGTTCCTCTGCGCGATGGTACATTTGAAGTTCGTTGGGTTGGGCCGGGAGCAAACCCTATCACATGGGCACAACAAAGCAAAATTGTAACAAGCGCTGGCGGGCAAACAATAAGCGGTTCAATTACTTTAGGTGGTAATCTTACAATATCGGGTAATATTCAAAAGGATAGTGGGCATGTTGGGTTCTTAACAACGGGAGGACAAGCGCAAGATATAAAAGCAAAGTCGATAGTATTGTCCACAAGTTTTTCTAATAATGCTCCTGCCAACGGTATCTATAGTCAGGGGGACATAAATTATAAAGGTACAATTTTGCCTCAACTTCGTAATAATGGCGGCGTTTTAGAATTCTATGACGGAGGGACGTGGAAACCGGTGGGAGGGATAAAAAGCGTACAAAGAGGTATAGCAACAGTGGCCCAAGTTGGCACTTTGAATGTGGCAATTTCAAGCGTCAATATGTCCAAAGCATTTGTAAATATCTCACAAACACAAAAAAGCAACGGGGACGGCTATAAAATTCGCGCAAGACTCACTTCTGCGACTAACTTAGAACTATATCGGTGGAATCCAGATATGGGAGGTACAAGTGATACCCTTGTAGCGTGGGAAGTCATTGAAAGCTACTAAAACACGAGGAGAGTGATGTTTCATGCAAAAAATCTATGCTCAAATCGATGATAATGGGAAAGTATATGCCATCAGCCAACTTGCCAGCGAAATTGTAGAGTTGCCAGCGTATGACGAGCGGTATATGGGTACTACTTACGACAGAGCAACCGGAACATTCATCGGTTATATCATTCAACTCTCGGCAGATAAGACGCAGATCGCTGCAGACGGCGTGGATACCGCCTCTATCACCGCAACGGTCACGGACTATCTCGGTAATCCGGCGCCGCAGTTTGGAGACGACATCGTGTTTGAAGTGAACGGCCAGTTGCAAGCGGTTACTCCGGAGGGAGGAGAGGCGAAGCTGACACTGACCAGCACGCAGTCGGGGACGCTCAATGTCAAAACCGTGAATGGCGGCTATGTGAAGCAAAACGACAATGTGACCATATCAGTGGTGTGAAACAGCTTATGGAAGAGTAAGCTGTTTTAATTTTTTACTGGAGCGCGAGGAAATGCCAACCCCGAATTGAGCGGGGTTTACTTTATTTGGAGGTGGTCCGATGTCCGAACACGAAATGAGCTGCGTACTCGTCGATATCCGCGAGCGCATCGTCCGGTTGGAGACGAAAATTGATTCCATGACAGACGTTCGGGAAACGGCGGAGGCGGCGGAAAAAACGGCAAATGAAGCTCTACAATACGCTAAAGCCGGCCAACATCAAATCAACGAACTGAAAGACAATCAAAAATGGCTCTGGCGGACCGTGGTTAGCGCGGTCATCGCCGGGGCTGTTTCATTTTTTATCAAATTGAAGGGGTGAATCGCATGGACGGACAACTCTTTACCTGGGAAGCCCTGCTGACGATCGGCGGGGCTTCTTTGCTTACGTTTTTCGTCGTCCAGTACACAAAGAAACTCGTGGACCGAATCGCCCAGCGCCGGCGAATTCCAACAGACCTGTATGCGGTCCTCATTGCTTGGATTGTGCTGCTGGCCGCGAATTTTGCAAGCGGCGCGCCTGCAGGGGATTGGCGAACGTATTTCCTTACGTTTGCGAATGCGTTCCTCGTTGCCGCAGCTGCCGCGCAGATTCAAACAAAGGCTCTGAATCCACCTGGGGAGGGTGAACGTTAATGAAACTCATTGTTCTAGATGCTGGCCACGGGGGAAAGGATCCCGGGGCCGTCGCAAATGGCCTGCGTGAAAAAGACCTGACCCTTGTCATCAGTAGAAAAGTCGGGCAGCTGCTCGAAGCTGCCGGGGCAAACATTAAATACACACGTAACTGTGACATTTTCGTGGAGCTGTCCGACCGTGCCAAGTTCGCCAACAGTCTGCGCGCTGACTACTTCCTCTCCATCCACATCAACGCCGGCGGCGGAACCGGATTCGAGTCGTACACTTACGGTTCCGATGCAGCGACCGCTGCATATCGAAACGTCATTCACCAAAAAGTCGCGGCGGTGTTCATTGCGGCCGGACTCCCCGACCGCGGGCAGAAGCAGGCGAATTTGGCAGTGCTTCGCGAAACGAACATGCCGGCCGTGTTGTTGGAACTCGGTTTCATAGACAGTGCCCGCGACGCCAAACTGCTGAAAGATGCTTCGTTCCTGGACAAGATTGCGAAAGCGATCGCAGACGGCATATGTTCGGCGTTCGGGCTGACTGTCACGAAACCTGCAGACAGTTTTGAAGCTGCGGTGAAGAAACTGCATGCGGTCGGCATCATCGCCAGTCCGGACTACTGGCTGGAAAATGCGAAGCCGGGGAAAGAAGTGAAGGGCGAGCATGCGAAAATGCTCATTGAAAATATGGCGGCTCATTTGTAAAATGAATCCCCGCTTGGCCGTGTGGCTGGGCGGGGAACTATGCTTTCTGTACCGTTTGAACTAATGGCGATGTTATTTAATCTTCCCACGAAGGTTGAATATGTAGTTCGTTTATATGTTTTGCCAGACCATCCAAATCTGGAAAAATAGAGAAATAATTTACCCCATTCTGTCTTAAATAGTTAAGAGCATCTTCTCTTACCGTTATTGGTAATACAATCTTCTTAATTCCACCTAAATCAAAAAGCTTTCCAAACTCTTTGTCGAGTGGAAGAAGTGAATTCCCTTGAACTGTAAATACCCCGTGTTGGGCTGTAATTCTTAAATTATTTTTTATGGGATAAATCGCTATTGTTTTTTGTTCGGGATTACTGAACTTTTCCCAATAGTCCATCTTTAGCGGTGAAATAATTTCTTCTCTAGAAATTGATTCTTTATTAAGCTTCGTTGGATTAAGAAGCCATATACATGCATTCTCACTTTTCCAATTCCTTGTTGCAAAAAACAATGCGACCGAAAAACTTTCTGACCAGTCTAATAATCTCGTTCGAACTCCATGATGTTGCATAGTGTATAAAAGTTTCCATCCTTTTTCGTCTGGTTCGTCGGAATGCAATAAATGTCCTAAATTCTTAAAATATTTATACATCTGTTCTTCTAAGTTAATATAGGCTGTTATGTCATTACCCAGTTTTAACCTAAATAAACCAGAGTTTAATTCATGAGTTGAATTGGAAAGCCCTCTGTACCATACAATTCCAGAATTTTGAATATTAAATTCACTTACCTCATCAAGAATTTGCTTCCAATGTGCTGAATATGCCATAAGATCACCCTGGATAAAATTTAACATATTAGTAATCATACAGTATAATTTATTCAGTTAGTAGTACATACTTTAATTAGTATATATGGGGGAATTATAATGACCGAGCGGAACAGTTTAGCGGCAATACTGGTTACCCAAGGAGAGTATAAATTTTACATTGTTGCAATGCCTTCGGAACTATTAAGAGATACCTGTTTTACTATAACTCGTGAAGAAGATCCAATTGAAGGATTTCAGCGAAGACTTGATGAACAAAGAGCAGAGGAGATTGCTAAATATATAGACCAAGAGAAAGGTTCTATCCCCACTGCTATCATATTATCCGCACAAGAAAACGCTGAATTAAAGTACAATTCAAGAAGTAAGACCATTTCATTTATACCTGAAAAAAAGTCTTTTTTAATAATTGATGGGCAGCATCGAATTTGGGGGTTTATTAAAGCTAAAGAATCAATTCGTGTTCCTGTAGTTATTTATGAAGGACTTTCCCGAACTGCAGAGGCATCACTCTTCGTAGACATTAACTCGACACAGAAAGAAGTACCCGAAGAATTAATACTTGATGTAAAGAGGCTTTTACAGAAAGAGACAGAGGACGAGAAAAAATATAGTGCAATTTTTGAACTGTTTTATACTCAGCCTGATAGCATTCTTAAGGGGCATTTAGTTAGAGCGGAAAGAGTTTCAGGGAAAATTTCAAGAAAAATGTTTAATAATTCGATATCCACTCTTCTTGATAAAATGTTGGCCGAATTAGATGCAAATGATTGTTACAATGTTATCAATAACTTCCTTAAAGCTTTTCAACAGGTTCTTTCTTCCATTGATCGTAAGCTCGACAACTTTATATGCAGGCCTGTTTTTTTTCAAGGGGCGATGGGTGTATCATCATATGTCGTAGAAAAAACTTATACTAAATACGAAAAACTCACTTATGAGGCGTTTTACGATGTCTTAAAAGTCCTTAAATATAATATGTCTAAAGGATATTTATTAAAGCCAGGAAATTCATACAAAAAGTTTTCCGAACGTGCTTTAGATGCTCTTACTAAAATTACAATAAGGCCCGGAACAATTACAGAAGGATAAAAAATCATTCAATGGGTGAAAATTATTTGAATGAGAAAAATGCTCTGTATATTGAACAGTCTTTATATAGCAATTCTAACCCTATCTCGACTGTCCGATTTCACTCTGTAGCGAACAATCCGGCGCGATCCCGGGTTGTTTTTATTTTACACTTGCAAATCGAACGTGTATTCGGTATATAATAAAAGCAAACAAATGTTCGTGGTGATTCACATGCTTCGTGAACTGCAGCGATATCTCGGCCAAAGGGTGGAGATGATATACATGGACCGCTCCGGCCGCATCACCCAACGCAAAGTCCAGCTGCACTCGATCCGCGACGGCCGCGCAAAAGTGTTCTGCCTAGAACGCCAGGCGCCGCGCGTGCTATTGGTGGAAAACGTTCTGGCCGTGCAGCCGGTGATGCGGCGTGTTGGGTGACACAGAGCGGAAAGTGCTTCGTATTCTTTTCAGCCTGTATGGACATCAAGCGGCATTTCTCGATCTGGATCGACTATGCCGGCTTTCTCAGCGAACGAAAGGAAAGGTATTGACGGCGCTGCGGCGTCTGAAGGACGAGCGGTTTATCGAATGGGATGCGCCCACCAACGCGGTCCGGGTGGTGATGGCATGGGAGGAAAGGCCAAGATTCTGACATTGACATCATTGATACCGACGTGTCCGGAAACACCAGCGCAGAAATCAATCCCCCGCAGCGGTACTACCGCATCGGGGGATGTTTTGTTTTTATGCGACTACTTGAGAATCTTTCTTTTTCGCAAAAATTCCTATCAGCCCTGCCACAATAAACAGTATGCCGGAAATGATGTAGAACAAAGAGATGCAAATGAATCCGGCGATTCCGGAGATTAGAAGCAAAATCCCAGCCAACTTCGTCTTTGCCTTTGCAATTGCGCCGGCGATGATCCCCAAAATGCTAAACAGCATCGCGGCAAAACCTAAACCAACCACCTGATCGGCACCATCTGCTCCAAAGGCCGATCCGACACCTCCAATGGTCATAGCCAAAATGCTAGCTATGATTCCAAATATGCCTCCGATGATACCCATTGCCATCATAACAATTACCCTCCCATATGTACCTAAACTAACATAATTATCATACTACATAAGACCTATTTTTGACGATATTTTGATTGGATGAGTTTGCCAAGATGCAGAGGTTGGGGAGTTATGTTTCTTGCATTTTCAAAAATTGTACTTGCGTTTATCTAACAAGTTGGTGTATATTACCTATACAGCATTTGTGAATGCTGTGTGGGGTAATAGATATTTGAGCGCATATAGCGCCACATGGTTTAGAAGATAGAGAGAAAAGGTATTTTGCGTGCTTCGCTTTGGATGATTTTAAGGGATTAGTATGCCCAAATCATCCAGCGGAGAGCAGAGAATAACTTTTCAATCTGTTTTCTAAACTAATGTGGCGCTTTTTATTTTGTCTGAAAGGAGGTGGTACACAAAATTATAAAGCGAGCGGTACAATTGTCGACTCATGTAATAAAAAAATGCGAATACATGTTCGATTTTTGTGTTATAATGTTTTTACCGCATCTCTACGGAAATTTTTTACATACTGGGGGTTGAAGGCCATCGAACGCAAAATTGTTGACGTAGACAAGCTTTCCGTAGTGTTGGGCATCGATCTTCGCAAAGTGCTGGAATCGGCTTCATTCATTTCTCGTCCCGAAGCATTCGAACAAAAGAAATCAGTTTC
>JAWLCZ010000020.1:0-31911 GCA_041686835.1 Paenibacillaceae bacterium
TGCATCCCCAACTCTCTCGTCGGCACGAGAACGACAGCCTGCAGCTCCTTCCGGAGCGCATCGATCCGCTGCAATACGGGAAGCAAATAAGCGAGCGTTTTGCCGGTACCCGTCTGCGATTCGGCAACGACATCCTTTCCTTCGATGATGGCGGGAATCGCCTGTTCCTGAACCGGAGTCGGCCGAACGATCCCCCTCTCCCGCAGTATGTTCACGTAATGCTTGCCGATGTGCAGCGTTTCGAATGTAGCAACCATAGACGTTCCTCTTTTCCATTCCATCTGCTCTCATTATAAGCGATTCATCCGCTCTGCACAAAACAGCCGCCGAATCAACCGCCGGAGGAAAAAAAGGTTTTCGTTCCGCTTCCCTTCCGTTTCCGGCTTTTGACACTTTTTCCCGCTTTCGGTTAGACTGAACATATCGAAACATTAAGTTCATTCCAAGGATGAAGGAGATGACCGAGGATGAATTCGTCATTTCGGCAGCAATTCGATTCGCTGGTGGAAAAGTACGCCGAACTGCTTACCGGGCAAACGTCCCCAGATATCGTAGAAAAAGTGAAAATTTGGGCGATATACAACCAAATCCATAATACGATGCCGGCTTTGGCCAACCACTGGAACCAATCCCATCCCGAAGCGAAAGCGGAAATGCGCAGGCTGTTCGAGGAGATCCGCGATTTGAACAACGCCCGTAAAGCGGATACCGACAAACATCCGTGATGCCGTTCGGCCGGCCTGTGGCTCCGTTCGGATACTCCGTTCGGATGCTCCGTTTGGACGATCCGTTTGGATGCTCGGTTCGGATGCTCCGTTCGGATAATTCACAGCGGACGAACCGGTTCAGGCAGGAATATTTTCCAGAAATTTGACTCACAATAAAGCGGGAAAGAAACGGAGGTGAAGCGGAAAAGATGGCTAAAATCGCTGTCGAGGACAGTTTGACCAATGTAAAGCAAGCGTTGCGGGACAACGGGTACGATGTGGTCAATATGGAGCCGGGAGGCGCGGAAAGCTGCGATTGCTACGTCATTTCCGGCCAGGACAAAAATATGCTCGGCATGGCCGATACGGAAACCAAAGCATCGGTCATCAACGCGGAAGGTTTGACCGCAGAGCAGGTAGTGGAACAGGTGAACCGCCGCGTCGCCAACCGGTAAACGGCAAGCGGCAAGAAAAACCGTCCGGACAAATCACCGGACGGTCCTTTCATGCGCAAACCCATACAACGGCTGCTTCCTTGTAAGAGAGGATATCTTGTACAAAATGCAACATAAATACTCTGTACTTGCGGTTCGTCCGCTTATATTGCACGGAATGCAAAGGGGAGCCGCGCTCCCCGTTTATTTTTGGCTTAGCAGCCTATAAGCGACTTTGTCCAACGTTCTCGGGAACAGCTGAAGCAGTTTGACGCCTGCGCTTGCGATCCTCGGAATGTTGACCTCCGCCTTGCGGCGGACGATGGCACGGACAACTTCTTTGGCAACCGTTTCCGGTTTCAGCATGAGCCATTCGACATTTTTCACGTAAGTTCCCGACGGATCCGCGCGGAGGAAAAAAGGCGTATCGATCGGCCCCGGATTGATCGCCGTAACGAAAACGCCGGTTCCCTTCAACTCATGCCTCAAACAGTTCGTGAAGCCGAGAACCGCATGTTTGGTGGCCGAGTAAGCCGTCGCTTTAGCCGACCCGATTTTGCCCGCCAGCGAAGCGACATTCACGATATGCCCGCTCCCGGCTTGAAGCATATAGGGAAGCGCCGCTTTCGTGCAGCGAACCGTTCCCATATAGTTCACTTCCATCATTTCTTCAAAATGCTCAAGCGGCGCATCGATGAACCGTTCAAAAACGCCAAAGCCCGCATTGTTGATCAGAATGTCGATTTTGCCGTAACGCTTGACGATTTGCTCCATCGTATCGAACACCTGCTCCGTCGAAGCGACGTCCAGCACGAATACGCCATGCTCGCCTTTCAGCGCCAAGGCGGCTTCCTTCAGCCTGTTTTCCGAACGGGCCGTTAACACGGTCACCGCGCCTTGCGCGTCAAGCTGCTTGGCCATTTCCAACCCGATACCGCTTGAAGCCCCTGTAATGACAATCACTTTACCTTTTAACAAGCTGCGACTCACCCGCTCTCCTGAAATTCCATGGCGCCGCCGCATTTTGTCCGCCGCAGTCCGGCGGTTTGGCGCGGCTTTCGCAACGCCTTATTTTGACGCGATTCTACCACGATTATATCCGACTTCGAGCGGCAAGTATACCCTTGCATCACGCTTTGTCCGTTACCCGCGCAAAAGAACAAATTGACACTTTACCCAACAAATTAACACCTTATAATATGAGGAAAGGGGAATATAATTAAATCTATATGCAGCTTTATCAGCCGGGGAAAGCGGGGTGAATCGAATCATGAACTGCCATAAGCGTATTGCGGACAAGTTGTCGTGCCCCAACTCTCTAAACCGATGCAGTACGGATTTTCTGGCGCCAAACCAGCGAAGTTTTATACCGGCTTTTGCAAACGATTTCATGATTGTCAATACCAATGTCAGGCCGTCCCGTCCGGGCTCATGGAGCGCTCCAATCGGGACGCTTGAAGTTTGAAAAACGGGGTGAGCGTTTTTGAAAGAGGATCGAAGCAAGCGCACCGGATGGAGAAAAATCGCCGTATGGACCCTCTCCCTGCTCATGCTGAACGTAGCGGTCGGAGACGGCATGCTGTCGCACGCATCGGAACGGTTGCGGGACAGATACCTGAATCAAAGCGGCACCGATTTGGGTGAACTCGATGTTGTGAAAATATTGAAGCCCCCCTACGGGAATACGTTGGCGGAATACGAGAAAAAGGGCTACCGTCCCGCCTCCGGCCCGGAAATCGTCATTCCCGCGAACCGTTATTCGGCTTACGGCGGAGAAAAACCGGCCGAAAAACCGTTCGGGGACAGATCCCATCCCGTGCTGGAATGGCATAAAGAAAGCGAATGGCTGGAGTGGACCGTCGATGTGCCGGAAAGCGGACTGTATACGATTCATGTCGATTATTACCCTCTCCCCGGCAAACGGCTGCCGATTCAGAGAGAGCTTTCCATCGACGGGGAAGTGCCGTTCCGCGAAGCCGAACGGATTTATTTTTTCCGCAACTGGGTCGATCGGGGACAGCCGATCCAGAACAACCAGGGCGACGACGTGCGTCCGAAACAAGTGGAAAAGCCGGTATGGATGAGCGTGCCGCTCGTGGACGGCAACGGCTTGTATCCGCAGCCGTTTCAATTTTACTTCAGCGCAGGCAAGCACGTCATTCGCCTGAGCTATCTTCAGGAGCCGATGGCCGTCGACCAAATCCGCATCGCTCCGCCGGAACAAATCGCCGGTTACGACGACGTCAAGCGGACTTATGACGAGCGCGGCTACAAGCCGGTGCAAAACGTAAACGTCAAAGTGCAGGCGGAAGACAACCCGTACAAGTCCGACCCGACCATCCGCCGGGAATCGAACGGCGATCCGCTGATGGAACCGGCTTCGGAAGGCCGATTCCGGCTGAACGCATTCGGCGATTGGCGTTGGCGAAAAGGCGGGCAAAAAGCGACATGGACGTTCTCCGTTCCCGAAAGCGGCCTGTACAAAATCGGATTGAAAGTCGGTCAGTGGTGGGGCGACGGGCTTCCTTCGTACCGGCAAATTCAAATTGACGGAAAAGTGCCTTTTAAAGAATTCGAGCTTTATCCTTTCTCCTACTCCCGCGATTGGCGCATTGAAACGCTTGACCGGAAAGACGGGGAACCGCTGCTCGTTTATTTGGAAAAAGGCGAACACACGATGACGCTAACCGCCGAAGTCGGTCCGTACCAGCCCATTGTCGAAGCGCTGACGGTCGACACGCAGAAGCTGGCCGACATTAACCGCCGGATTATTATGATTACCGGTCCGACGCCGGACCCGAACTTCGATTACGAGCTCGACAAAAGGGTGCCGGATCTCATCAAGGATATCCAGGCACTGGCCGATGATCTCGGGGTGCAAATGAAAGCGCTGCAATCGATCTCGGACAGAGAACCGAGCATCGTGAACAGCCTGCGCATGATGAAAAGCACGTTCGAGAGAATGGTGAAACGGCCGGACACGATTCCGCTGCAGCTGACGGAGCTGACGAACAGCCAGACGAATTTGGGGACATGGCTGATGAATTTGCAAAACCAGCCGCTCGTCATGGACTATTTTCTCATCAGCGCGCCGGACACGAAATGGCCGAATGTCAAATCGAACGTGTTTCAAAAAATGTCCAGCACGTTTAAAAACTTTCTTGCCTCGTTCACGAAAGATTATACCGGAATCGGTAACGTCTACAAAGGCGAAGGAACGGACGGGACCGTTATCGACGTGTGGGTTTCCCGCGGCCGGGAATGGGCGGAAATCATGAAAGAACTGGCGGAAGAAGACTTTACGCCGAAGACGGGCATCCGCATCAATGTCAACACGCTTCCCGCCGGACAGCTGAACTCCGGCACGGTCAACACCCTGCTGCTCGCCGCAAGCTCGGGAAGAGCGCCCGACGTGGCGACGGGGGTCGACTCGACGCTGCCGGTGGAATTCGCCATCCGCGACGCATCCGTCGATCTGACGCAGTTCGCCGATTACCCGGAAGTCGCCAAACGCTTTTTGCCCGGGGCGATGATTCCGTTCAAGTATAAAAACGGAAGTTATGCGCTGCCGGAAACGCAGGATTTCAATCTGCTCATTTACCGGACGGACATTTTGAAAGAACTCGGCATCGGCATACCGCAAACGTGGGAACAAGTATATGAAATTTTGCCGATTCTCCAGCAAAACGGGCTGCAGTTTTACTACCCGCCCACCTACCTTGGATTTTTGCCTTTCCTGTACCAAAACAAAGGCGAATATTATTCCAAGGACGGCCTTAAATCCGGTCTTGATTCGCCGCAAGCGTTTCAGGCGTTTACGGAATGGACGGAATTGTATACGAACTACAAGTTCCCGGTCATCGCCGATTTCTTCAACCGGTTCCGCACGGGGGAAATGCCGATCGGCGTCTCCAACTATTGGACGTACGTGCTGCTGTCGACAGCCGCGCCGGAATTGGTCGGCCGCTGGGGAATCGCTCCGGCGCCGGGACATTTGAACGCCGACGGCACGATCGATCGGACGACCGGCGGACAGCTGCAATCGGCCGTTATTTTCAAACAGTCGAAAAAGCAGAAAGAAGCGTGGGAATTTATCAAATGGTGGACGAGCACCGACGTTCAAACCCAGTTCGGACAAGAGCTTGAAGCGCTGCTCGGCGTGGAAGCGCGCTGGAATACGGCGAATATGGAAGCGTTCTCCCAGCTCCCGTGGCCGGAAGAAGATTTGCAGGCTTTGACGGAGCAGTGGAAATATTTCAAAGAACAGCCGTACGTCCTCGGCGGATATTTTACGCCGCGCCATATCGACAACGCCTGGAACCGCGTCGTGCTCGCCGGACAGAATACGCGCGAATCGCTGGAAAAGGCGGTTAAAGACATCAATAAAGAACTGGAAGCGAAACAAAAAGAATTCGGAGTTTCTCCGGCAACCAAATAAGGAAGGGGGCGCCGCATGGAGACGAATGTGGAAATCGCGAACTCTCCGCTTCAACCGTCCATCCGCAAAACCAGGAAACTGAAAATGTCGAACCACTGGAAGAAAGTCGGTTTGGGATATTTGTTTCTCAGCCCGTTTCTTATCCTGTTCATTACGTTTACCGTTGTGCCCGTCATCCAATCGATGTGGCTCAGCTTTACGTATTACAACATGCTGCAGCCGGCCCGATGGATCGGTCTGGCCAACTACAGCGTTCTGTTTCTGGAAGACGACATTTTCCTGAAAGCGATTAAAAATACGGTTATCTTTGCCGTCATCACCGGGCCGGTCAGCTATATGCTGTCTTTCATGCTCGCCTGGATTATCGATACGCTCAAGGGGCGCATGCTGTTTTCGCTCGCGTTCTACGTCCCTTCCATCACAAGCGGCATCGCTTTGTCGGTCGTCTGGCTCTATATATTCTCGGGCGACCGGTACGGCTTGCTGAACCATTGGCTGCTGAACTGGGGCATCATCAGCGAACCGGTGCTGTGGGTGACGAATACGAAAACGATTTTGCCGGTCGTCATGATCGTTTCGCTGTGGATGAGCATGGGTACGGGATTTCTCGTATTCCTTGCCGGCCTGCAGAACGTATCGAAAGAACTGTACGAGGCCGGCGCGATCGACGGCATTGCGAACAAGTTTCAGGAGCTCTGGTATATTACGGTGCCCTCGATGAAGCCGCAGCTTTTGTTCGGCGCGGTGAACGCCATCGTCGCTTCCTTCGGCGTATTCGACATCGCCGTCGCCATGGCGGGCATGCCGAGCCCGAACTATGCCGCGCATACGATAATCAGTCACCTTTACGACTACGCCTTTATCCGCTTCGAGCTCGGATACGCTTCCGCGATTGCGGTCGTCTTGTTCCTCGTCACGCTCGGACTCGGACGAATGGCGATGAAATTATTTTCGTCCAATGACGAGTAAGGGGGAGGATGCTCATGACATGGAGTGCCCGGAAACTGTTCTCCCGTTTGAACAGAGCTTTGTTGTACGCCTTTATGATCGTGCTCGTCGGCTTTACGGCGCTGCCGATTGTATACATGATATCCACCGCGTTTAAACCGCTGGATGAGCTTTTTCTTTATCCGCCGCGATTTTTCGTGCAGAAGCCGACGCTACGCAACTTTTTTGACCTGCTGACCGCGACCGACAGCTCGATCGTGCCGTTCACGCGCTACATGTTCAACAGCTTGTTCGTATCTGCGGCGATCGTTGTCGGAACGCTCGTGATCTGCAGCCTGGGCGCTTACGTTCTTTCCAAATTCAAGCTGCCCGGCGCGGGCCCGCTGTTTGCGATCATCATCTCGGCGCTCATGTTCTCGCCGCAGGTGACGCAAATCCCGACCTATATGGTCATTTCCGGTCTTGGGATGCTCGACACGTACTGGGCGTTGATTCTGCCGAAATTGGCGGTCGCATACAACATCTTCCTGATGAAGCAATTCATCGATCAAATTCCCGATCCGCTCCTTGAAGCGGCGCATATCGACGGCGCTTCGGAATGGCGCGTGTTTTGGCGCATCGTCATGCCGGTGTGCAAGCCGGCGTGGGCGACGCTCATCATCTTTTCGTTTATCGGCAACTGGAACGATTATTTCACGCCGCTCGTATTTACGACCAGCGAAACGATGAAGACGCTGCCGCTCGCCTTGCAGACGATTGCAGGCGGCCCGGGTGTCGTCGCCCGTTCCGGGGCGCTGGCAGCCGGCACGTTTCTCATCACGCTCCCGCCGATACTGATCTTTATCGCTTTCCAGAAGCTGGTCATGAATACGATGGTCTACTCGGGAATTAAATCCTAGTAAGTACGGAGGAGGTGGGAACGGATGAAAAGACGTCTTGCAGCTGTGTTATGCTGCCTCGCGCTTACGTTTGTCGTTCTATGCGAACCTGCGCAAGCGCTGCCGCGAATGTCCTACACCATCGACGCCAGCGGATACCGCATCCCGATTCCGCTAACCTATACGGTGGAGAAAGTCATTATTGACGTGGATGATAAAGGCTTCAACAAGGCGACCGACTTGTTTATCGACAAAAACGGGCTTTTGTACGTGGCCGACACCGGAAACAACCGGATCGTCAAACTGGACGCGGACGGCCGTTTGCTCGGCGTGTTCGGAGGAGAGGAGCAAGGGGTGAAGTTCAACGCGCCCGAAGGCGTATTTGTGGACGACTTTGGCGACATGTTCGTCGCCGATACGGGCAACGGAAAGATCGTCCATTTGTCGCCGGACGGAAAGTTCATCGAGGAATTCGTGAAGCCGAAATCGTCCCTGCTGAACCCGAATGCGCCGTTTAATCCGAACAAAATCATTATTGACAAACGCGGATATATGTACGTGCTGGACAAAAACGATTTTAACGGTTTTATGATGATTGACGCGATGAACCAGTTCCGCGGCTATTTCGCGGCGAACCGCGTGCCGTTCAGCTGGAAAAACCTGCTCGTTCGCCTGCTCGCCACACCCGAACAGAAAGAGCAGTTAAGCAAGGCGGTTCCGCCGCAGCATTCCAACATTACGATGGACGACAAAGGGTATATCTACGCTCCGACCGTACTGACCGACGTGCTGCAAATTAAGAAATTCAGCGCCGTGGGCAATAACATTTACACGACGGCAAAAGACACGTTCTACGGCGAAAAATCGATCGAAAGCGGCTCCCTGGAGCTGCCGTATTTCGTCGATTTGGCGGTCGACCAATACGGCATCATCAGCGCGTTGGACGCCACGTCGAGGAAAATATACCAGTACGACCAGGAAGGGAAGCTTCTGGCCGTATTCGGGGGTCACGGCGAAACGAAAGGAATGTTCGAGTACCCGTCCAGCATCGTCGTCGACGAGCAGGGCCGGATTTATGTGCTCGATCGGGACCGCAACAGCATCCAGGTGTTCAAGCCGACCCGCTTTGCGGAGCTCATACACGAAGCGAGCCAGCTCTATTTTAACGGACGCTACGATGAAGCGTTGAAGCCTTGGCGCGAAGTGCTGCAAATCGACGAAAACTACCCGCTTGCCCATCGCGGAGTCGCCAAGGCATTGATGAAAGAAGAAAAGTGGCAGGAAGCGATGAAGGAATTCAAGCTCGCCGAAGATCAGGACGGCTACTCGCAAGCTTTCGCGGAATACCGGCATGAGCTGATCAGAAGTCATTTCGGCTGGATTCTGCTCATCGCCATCATCGGAATTTATGTCATCTACTTGGTGGTACGGCTATTGCGCAGAGCGGCGCAATCCGTCGTGGGGAGGTACGGCTTTTGAGTAAAATCGCATTATGGAAACAGCAAGGGATCCGGCCGGTGCAGCTCGGACTCGGCGTTCTCTTCCACCCGCTGGAAGGTTCCCGCGAACTGCGCAACTACCGGAGCGTTTCGACGGCGTTGGTGCTTATTCTGCTCGCTCTGGCTGTAAGAGTCATTACCATCTATATGACCAGCTTTCATATCACTTCGCTGCAGCCGAAAAACGCCAATTTGCTTCTGGAAATGGCTCGCGTCATTATGCCTCTCCTGTCGTGGTCGATCGCCTGCTATCTGATCACCGCGATTATGGATGGCGAAGCCTTCTTTCGCGATGTGCTGCTGGCGATGTCCTATTCGCTCATTCCGTATATCGTGTTTGCCATACCGATTGCCGCGCTTTCCACCATTTTGTCGAGGGACGAACTGATCCTCTACAAATCGTTAAACACCATCGTCTGGATATGGGTCGGCATTCTCATGTTTATTCAAATTCAAGTGTTGAACGACTATACGTTTAAAAAAACGATCGGCGTAACGCTGTTAAGCTTGTTTGCCCTGATTGTTTTCTGGGCGACAGTCGGCTTGACCTTCGCGCTCACGAACCACGTCATTCAATTTATCAATGAAGTCGTCATCGAAATCAAGTACCTTCTGGCGAACTGAAAGGAGGGGTACGGGTGGTTATGAACAAAAAGTGGTTGTTTCGCGCGGCGGCTCTCCTCATTGTCGCCCTGGTCACCGTTTGGGTCGTGCACACTTACCGGCAATTTATGGCGGATATCGCCGCGCAGGTGAACAATCAACCGAATCAACAAGCCGAAGATATTCTGAACGAAGACGATCCCGGACAAGCGAATGCCGGCGAGCCGCCCTCTTTATCCGACGCCGATTTCCGCAAAGCGGGCGAAACCGAACGGCTCGAGCTGTATTTTCGCGACGCCGATTCGGCGATTATGGTGAAAGACAAATCGAACGGATATGTATGGCGATCCGCTTATCCCATTCAGAAAGACGTCGATTTGGGCGGCAACGAGTTATGGACGGCGAGCAGCCAATCGATCTTTCATCTGAGTTACGCGGATCCGAAGCAGCCGACGTTGGAGGTTCTGGAAACGAACTCGGCGCTGCAGCGTCCGAAAATTACAACGACGGCAGCCGAGAACGGAATTACGGCCCATTATGAGCTGCCTGAGCTCGGCATCAGCTTTTCCATGAGCTTTCAACTGAAAGGCAACGCGCTCGAAGTGACCGTTCCCGGCGACTCGGTGAAAGATTCCGAGCAGTTTTGGCTTATGTCGGTCGCGCCGCTTCCGTTTTTCGGGGCCGCAGGCGACGATCAGCAGGGATACGCGTTTTATCCGGACGGTCCGGGAGCCCTTTCCTATTTCAAAAAAAATCATCCGCGGTATTTGAACCCTTATCATGCCAGCGTCTACGGACAGGACAAATTTGAATTCTCCGACAACCGAACGGAGAACGCGATGCTGCCCGTATTCGGCATGAAAGTGGGAGACAACGCGTTTCTCGGGATGATCACCGACGGAGAATACGACGCTTCCATTCTTTTCTCGCCGAGCGGCTATTTGATCAACTTGAACCGGGTCTCTTCCGAATTGACGTATCGCCGCTCCTACGAAGCGACGAAAAGAAACGGCCAATTTACGAAACAAGCGGAGAAGCGTCTGATTCGCGAAGATCATACGATCCGCTATGTGTTTTTCAGCGGCGACGAGGCAAATTACAGCCATATGGCCGCCGCATACCGGGATCATTTGACGAAGGAAAAAGGAGTGACCGCGCGTATCAAGCAAGGCGATTCCATCCCGTTCGGACTCGACCTGCTGACCGGAATCAAGGAATACCGGATCTTGTTCGACCGGTTCATTCCGACAACGACTTTCGAGCAGGCTGAGGAAATTTTCCGGGACTTGAAACAGCGGGGCGTGACGCAAATTTCCGCCAATCTGCTCGGCTGGACGAAGGAAGGACATTTCGAGTATCCGTCGAAGCTTCCTCCCGCTTCCCAGCTCGGCGGCATGAAAGGCTTGGAACGTCTGAGCCGGATGGCCAAGGATAACGGGATTCAATTGTTTTTGCACGACAATTTTATCGATGCGTATAGAGAAGTCGGGGGCTTCTCCCCGCGTAACGATGTCGTCAAAGAGGCGAACGGTTTCCCGGTTACGAACCGGTTCAACGAATTTTTCCTGCTCAATGCCCGGAAAGCGAATCTCCGGTTTCAGGAAAATTATTTGGACCAATTGAAAGGCTTGAACGTTTCCGGCATCCAATTCGAAGGATTCGGCATGCTGGACTATTACGATTACCACGACGAATACCCGTTGACACGGGAAGGGACCGCCAAAGAATGGATGGAAATGATGGAAAAGTCGCGCAAACAGTTCGGCGGCGCCGCCGTGTCCGGAGGCAACGGCTACGTTCTCCCTCACGCGGACCGGTTGTTCGGCATCCCGATGGAGGACAGCGGCTACTTTTTCACGGATGAAGTCGTTCCGTTCTACCAGATGGTCGTGCACGGACTTATCCCGTACTCCGGGTACCCGCAAAATCTGTTTTACGATCCGCAAATGCAGTATTTGAAGATGGTGGAATACGGCTACATGCCGTACTACCAGTTGACTTACCAGCATTCGGAGGAACTGAAGGACACGTATTACAGCGATCTGTTCAGCTCCTCGTACACGAACTGGGTCGATAAAGCCGTTGCCCAGTACAAAGAAATGAATGAAAAAATGGGCGCGCTGTGGCCGCAAACGATTCGGCTGCACCGCAAGCTGCAAAATGACGTCTATGAAGTGACATACGAGGACGGCACCCGCGTCATCGTCAACTATTTGCCGCGCGACATCGAAATCGGCGGAAACGTCGTTCCGGGCAAAAACTACATCGTCGTGCCGAAGGAGGGGTGAATGTGAAACCGTTCAGATTAGGTCTGGAAACGAAGAAAATGCTTGCGGGTTACGTTTATATTGCGCCATGGCTGATCGGATTTCTGCTGTTCATGCTGTATCCGCTCATCTACTCGCTCTGGTTAAGCTTTCACGAAGTCCAAGGCATCGGCGACTTCCAGGTGCAGTCGGTAGGATGGGACAATTACAAAAAAGCGTTTGTGATTGACGCTTATTTTGTGACGCTGCTCATTTCCGTCATCCAGGACACGCTGATCAACACGCCGTTAATCATTGTATTTTCGTTATTGATCGCCATCCTGCTCAATCACAAAATCAAGGCGCGCCCCTTCTTTCGCGCGTCCTTCTTCCTGCCGGTGCTTATCGGCTCCGGATTTGTCATGCAGCAGCTGCTGTACGCCGGCGTAGGAAAAGATACGATGGTCAACGGGATCGGGGTGCCGCAGGAAGTATTTTTATACATGGGGCCTACATTCTCGCAGCTCGTCTTCGATTTGCTCAGCCGACTGACCCTCATTTTCTGGAAGACGGGTGTGCAGATACTGCTGTTCCTTGCCGGACTGCAGGGAATCTCCACTTCGTTGTATGAATCGGCGCGATGCGACGGAGCTACGGAATGGGAGATGTTCTGGAAGATTACGCTCCCCCTCGTTTCACCCGTTATTTTATTGAATCTGGTATATACGCTCGTCGATTCGTTTACCGATATCAACAACAGGATGATGATGTACATGAAGGACATGGCGTTTACGAAAATACAGCTCGGCTATTCCGCCTCCATGGGTTGGATCTATTTCCTGTTTGTGTTCGTACTGATTGTCATTACGTTCGCGTTCTCCAAACGGTTCATATTCTATGCGGGAGAACGCTAATCGGAGGTGAATGTCAACATGAATGTGACGGACAATATACAACCCGGCCGAACGGCGGATACCGCGTCGCTGCGTTCAGCGTCGATGCTGCGAAAAGCGAAAAGCCGGGCGTTGAGCAAAAGCCGCTGGTACAGTTTGATCTACCGCGTTTTTGTCTACGTTCTGCTGATCGACCTGTCGTTTGTGTTCCTGTATCCATTTATTTATATGGTTACCACATCGCTGAAAAAACCTGTCGATTTGCTCAACTTTACGATTAAATGGATACCGACGAGCTTGGAATGGGAGAACTATTTGTACGCGCTGGCCGGATTGCAGTATTGGGACCATCTGAAAAATTCGCTCTTTCTTTCCGTCGTGAGCGTGGTTGGACAGGTGCTGGCCTGCTCGTTCGTCGCCTACGGATTTGCGCGCATCAAATTTCCCGGCCGCGAATTTCTGTTCCTGGTCGCGATGTTTACGCTGCTCATTCCGCCGCAAACCGTCATTATTCCGTTATTTATGCAGTATAAAACGATGGGATGGATGGATACGTATCTCCCGTTGATTATTCCCGGTTTTTTCGCCAACGGTTTAAGGGGGGCGCTGTTCATCTTCATCTTCCGCCAGCTGTTCCGCGGCCTGCCGTGGGAACTGGAAGACGCGGCCCGGGTTGACGGCTGCGGCAGCTTCCGGGTGTACTGGAAGATCATTCTTCCGCTGACGCCTCCCGCCATCGTCGTGACGACGCTGTTGTCGCTCGTATGGCATTGGAACGATTACTTTGAGCCGAGCATTTATTTGACTTCCCAGGAGCTGCATACGCTGCCGATGGTGCTTCCGCGCCTGTACCAGTCGCTTGACGAAACGACAGGCCGCAGCTTCGAAGTGTTCGGCCTGCCGATCGTAATGGCGGCCACGTTTCTCGTCATCGTTCCGCTTATGGTCATCTATCTGTTTTTGCAAAAATATTTTATCCAGGGCGTCGAACGTTCGGGTCTCGTCGAATAAGACGCACAACAAAAACGGAGTGCGAAGCGCACTCCGTTGAGTATATTGAGAAAGTCCTAATTCAGGTTATATACAATGGGGAGGGTGGGGGTATCTGCCTCCACCACTGTTAAAATCGCGTTATTATGAATGGATTTTGTGGAAATAACAGCGATTTTAAAGGTGCCGTAAACTTTCCGGCAGATACCCCGCATCCCTATTCCAGTGAAAACTTGTGTCAGGACTTTCTCGTCAATTTGAACGGAGTGCGAAGCGCACTCCGTTTTCGTTGTTTTAATGGATATCCCTTTTCTTGAATCGGCCGCCCCTAACGTCGTGAATGTTGCCGATAGCCAAAAATGCCGCAGGATCGAGCTCCTCTACGATCGACTTCAGCTTCGCTTCCTCCAGGCGGGTGATGACGCAGAAGATGACGCGTTTGCTTCCGCCGGTAAACGCCCCTTCGCCGTTCAAATACGTAACGCCGCGGCCGAGCCGCTGCAGTATCGCTTCCCCGATGATCCGATAATTGTCGCTGATAATCCACACCGATTTCGACTCGTCAAAACCTTCGATGGTGACATCGATCGCTTTAAAAGCGATATAATAAGCGATTAATGAATACATCGCCTGATCCCAGCCGAAAACGAAGCCCGCGCTTGCCAGAATGAACAGGTTGAAAAACATGACCACTTCGCCGACGGAAAACGGCGTCTTTTTGTTCAGCAGGATGGCGACGATTTCCGTGCCGTCCAGCGAGCCGCCCGAACGGATGACCATCCCCACTCCGATCCCTAGAATAATGCCGCCGAATATTGCGGCGAGCAGCGGTTCGATCGTGATGGGGGGCACCGGATGCAGGAGCGTAGTGCCGATAGACATGAGCAGCACCGAGAAAAGCGTGGAAACGGCAAACGTTTTCCCGATTTGCTTATAGCCGAGAAACAAAAACGGAAGATTCAAAACGGTCAGGAAAATGCCGAGCGGAACACCGGACAAATGGGAAAAAATAATGGAAATGCCGACGATTCCGCCATCAATGATGCGGTTCGGGACCAGGAAAATCTCCAGTCCGACGGATACCAGGCTTGCCCCTATCAAGAGAAATAGAACGCGTTTGGCAATTTTTACGGTGGACAATTTCATATGCTGCGGTCGGCGGGCTGTTCTTGTTTTCACATTCGTTTTTGCCATAAATTACCCCCTTGGTTGATTTCGTCACTTCACGTAGGCTTCGAGCTGCAATGCAGCCTCTATCGCCCTGTCTATGGCGGCTTCCAGATGTTCCGGAGCCGGTTCGTCCCTTAGCGATACCCGAAGGAAAAACTCTCTTGTCCCCGCATTCCCCGTAACATGGCTGTGGGTGACTCCGAGGCACGCGAAGCCGCTGGCTTTCACAAAATCGATCAAATCATGCAGTACGTCACGAAACATATCGGGATCCTCGATCACGCCTTTCCGGCGTATTTCGGAGTCCGCCACTTCAAACAACGGTTTGACCAGGCAAATCATTTCCGCTTGCCGATCGAGCAAAGGAACGATCATCGGAATCGCTTTTTTCAGCGAAAGGTACGAAAGATCGATCGTGGCCAGCACCGGCTTCGGCTGAAGCGCATCGGACGCCACATCCCCGATGTTCGTTCTCTCCATGTTGACTACGCGCGGATCCGCCCGCAGTTTGCCGGCAAGTTGGCCGTATCCCGCGTCAATCGCATACACTTTGGCCGCCCCGTGCTGCAGCAAACAATCGGTAAATCCGCCGGTCGAAGCACCCGTGTCCAAAACGACTTTGCCTGCCACGTCCACGCCGAAGTCGGCTAGCGCTCCTTCGAGCTTCAACCCGCCTTTGCCCACATATTTCAAATCCAGGCCTTTCACCCGAATCGCCGCCGTCAACGGCACAAGCTCACCAGCGCTTTCCGCGCGCTGATCGCCCACGATCACCTTGCCGGCCATAATCCAGCTTTCCGCCGTTTTCCGATCCGCAAAAAAGCCTTCATCGACGAGCCGTTTCCACAGCGGTGTTTTTTTCATCACTGCTCCCCCTCTTGTTGCACCGGTATCGCCTTGTTTTTATTTTATCAAATAATTCGGGGCTGAAATGAGCCTCTTTCCATAGATTTAAAAATTTTTTAATGTTTTGAACGCTTCTTTATTAAGAAATGCCGTCTATAATGAACCCGACAGATGGAGAGATTTGTTCAAAAAAAGGAGAAACGATGAAAAAACTGCTGCTTGCACTGAACCGGCACATGGCTCTGCTTTCCCTCCTGCTGACGATTCCCGCGCTCAGCGTATTTTACGACCTGTTGAACAACGCGGATCGCGGCGTGCACTCTCTCGCCACGGATATCGATCGGGCGATTCCGTTTCTGAACATCATGATTGTTCCGTATGTGGCCTGGTACCCGTTTTTATTCCTTACGCTCGTTTATCTTTGCGTCCAAGACCGGAAAACCTACTTTACGACGTTGATCAGCCTGAATATAAGCCTAATTGTCTGTTATGTGATATACTTTTTATATCAGACCACTACCATTCGGCCTGCACTGAGCGGGGACGATCCGCTTGTGAAACTTACGGCCGCAGTATACAGCGCGGACCCGCCTTATAACTGCTTTCCGAGCATTCACTGCGTCACTTCCTATCTGATGATGAAAGCCGCCTATCCGGGTTCGATACGGAGCAAGGCCGCGCGCGTCTTCATCAAAAGTTCGGGTTCGCTCATTATGGTCTCGACGCTGTTCGTCAAGCAGCACGTTCTCTTGGATGCAGTCGGCGCGATTTTCCTCGGGGAAACGATGTACCGAATCGTGCATTATGCCGGCGCCGCCTGTGCGCCGCGCAAAGAAAAGCTGAATAGAAAGAGAGAGTATGTATGGCCAAAGAAACGATTCTCCTTGTCGACGATGAAAAAGAAATATTAGATTTGCTGGAAATCTACTTGAGCAATGAAGGCTACCGGCTCCTCAAGGCTTCTAACGGACAGGAAGCGTTGAAAATATTGGAAAAAAACGATATCGATTTGATCATCCTTGACGTCATGATGCCGAAAATGGACGGTATGCAGGCGTGCATGAAAATAAGAGAACAACAGAACATGCCGATCATTATGCTGTCGGCCAAAAGCCAGGACATGGACAAAATCATGGGTCTAAGCACCGGAGCGGACGATTACGTCACGAAACCGTTCAACCCGCTGGAGCTGATCGCCCGGGTGAAATCGCAGCTGCGGCGGTATACCCGGCTGAACGCGCACGATCCGAAAAGGGACAACGAAATCGAAATCGACGATCTGACCATCAACGTCGCCACGCATGAAGTCAAAATCGACGGGCGCGATGTGAAGCTGACGCCGCGCGAGTTCGCCATTCTCGAACTGCTCGCCCGCAACCGCGGCATCGTGTTCAGCATCGAAAAAATATACGAAAGCGTCTGGAACGAACCGTTTATCGACGCGGGCAACACCGTGATGGTGCACATTCGCAAAATCAGGGAGAAGCTTGAGGAAAATCCGCGGCAGCCGCGCTATATTAAGACCGTTTGGGGGATAGGATACAAAATTGAAAGCTAAACTGCTCTTTCCGTTTCGCTTGATCGGAACGTTGATCGGTTTCATCAAAGATCTGTTCCGCTTGTTCATCAACCATTTTTACGAAAGCATCCGCCTGCAGCTCATCGTCACCTTTGTCATTTGCCTGCTCGCCTCCGTGTTCGTCTACAGCCTTAGCGGCTCCTTTTTCGGGGAGTATTACAAAACGGCGACGATCAGCTATTCGGACGGCATGGAATCGATTGACCGCAAAGCGCGCAGGATGATGGTAGAGCTGACGGTAAACGATCTCGATCCGCAGCAAATTCAGGAGGCAATTGACAGCGCGCATGACGGAAACCTGAAAATACTCGTGCTCGATTTAGACGGCAAAGTGCTGTACAAATCGAAAAACGCGACGGAAACCCAGGTCGATCTGCACAGCATTATCCGCAACGCAATGGACGCTCGCTTATACCGCGACAGCGGACAGAGGGAATTTTCCAGCTTTTATCCGTTCGATTTGGACGGGCAAAAGGCGTATCTCGTCGTGAGCGGCATTCCCGAGCCGAGCATTTCTTATATTTCATCGGAAGGTCCGATGCCGCTGTTGGCAGCGTTTGCCGCATTCATCCTGCTGTTTTATTTTATGACCCAGAAAAAAATGAGAACGATTGAGGAATTGGCCAAAGGGCTGCGGGAAATTTCCAAAGGCAACCTCGATTACCGCGTTCGGGAAAAGAGCAGGGACGAGCTCGGCTCGCTCGCGAAAAACATCAACCGGATGACCGAAGAACTACAGCGGACTATCGAAGAGGAGCGAAGAGCGGAAAAAACGAAAAGCGAGCTTATTACCAATGTCTCCCACGATCTGAGGACGCCTCTGACGCTCATCATGGGTTACCTCAGGCTGTTGAAGGACAAAAACTTCGAAGATGAACGGCAGGCGGAGCATTATTTGCATGTCGCATACAACAAGTCAGAGAAGATGAAAGTATTGATCGACGATCTGTTCGAATACACGAAGCTTTCCAATCAGGGCGTCAAGCTGTTCACCCGCAGGGTGTGCCTGAACGAGCTTCTCGAGCAGCTGATGGAGGAGCTTGTCTCTTTTGCGCTTGAGAACGATTTGGCCATTGTCCGGGATTTTACGGCGGAAAGGATCATGGCGGATATCGACGCCGACAAAATGATTCGCGTATTCGAAAACTTGCTCACGAACGCGATCAAATACAGCTACAAACCGGGAGCGGTTACGGTAAAAATGCGGAAGGAACAATCCGCAGTGCACATCTGTATGGAGAACCGCGGAACCCCGCTTTCCCCCGAAGATCTTTCCCGGCTGTTCGATCGCTTCTACCGGGTGGAAAAATCGCGATCGTCCGAAACCGGAGGCTCCGGCCTCGGACTCGCAATCGCCAAAAGCATCGTCGAACTGCACGGCGGTAAAATCTGGGCGGAATGCGAAGGAGAGCAAATTCGCTTCTGCGTGGAGTTAAAGCTGGCGTAGAAGTGACCTGCGCACGAGTTTGAAACCGGATCGTTGCCGGCAGCGGCGATTAACGGTTGTTTTTCAGCGCCAGGTCCATATTCGATTCCGGAATTTTGCCGCGTACGGTCCATCCGCCGTCCACATAAAACAGCTGCCCCGTCATGTAGGCGGAATCATCGGAAGCTAAAAATATCGCCGGTCCGACCATATCTTCCGGCTCCGCCGTTCTTCCCAAAGGCACCACAGCGCCCCAAGTCGTCCTGTAGCTCGGATCGTCCTGCAAATTGCGATCGACGTTCGTCGCTCCCGGACCGAACGTATTGATACGAATGTTATACGGCGCCAGTTCGACAGCCATTTGTTTGGTCATGGCGTGAATGCCGCCTTTGCTGCTCGCATAGGCGACCAGGTTTTTTACGCCGAGCTCGGCGCAAATCGTCGACACGTTGACGATGCTGCCGCCCCCGGAATGTTTCATCATCTTCGCCGCTTCCAGCGAACAGAAAAACGTGCCTTTCAGGTTCGTGTTCAGCACGGCGTCCCATTTTTGTTCCGTAATTTCGAATAAATCCGTCCACCCCGTTATGCCCGCATTGTTGATCAGCACGTCAAGCTTTCCGAACTGCTCCCTCACAGCGGCAAACATCCGTTTGATTTGTTCCACGCTGCCGATATCGGCGTGCACGGCAAACGAGCGGCGTCCGAGCGCCGTAATCTCCCGCACGACCTGTTCGGCTCCTTCCATGTCGCTGTTATAGTTGACGGCGACATGCGCTCCTTCTTTCGCCGCTCCCAGCGCTATCGCCCTGCCGATGCCTTTGCTTGCTCCGGTGACGAGCACGAATTTGTCCTGCAATCTCATATGTGCGATACCTCCGTTTCGAAAGCGATTTCAATGGTGGCCACCATAAACAGACAAAAAACCTACCTTCATCTTACCAAATATCGATCGATGAAGGTAGGAGTTTTTCAGGAATGAACCGTTCCTTGCTGAAACAGCTGTTCCTTCGTCATTTTGGGCATGCGCAGGGCGATGAGGAACGAGATGACCGTAATCGCCGTCACGCACAAAAAGACGACGCGAATTCCGTTGGTCAAGCCGTCCGCCGCATAGCGGGACGACACTTCGTTAAAGACGGCGCCGAACAGGGCGATAAATATCGTCTGCCCCAACGTATTGAGCAAAGCGTTGGAAGCCATCGCCACTCCCCGCTGCTCCCACTCCACCGCATTTTGCAAAATAATCATGAAAACTGTCGTCGTCAGACCGAACGCGAAGCCGGCGATGAACATGACGATAAAGAAAACGGCGATCGGCGTGGACACGTGAATCGAAGCCAACAGCAAGCCGCTGACGACGAGCAGCAGCGCGCCGAACGTGGATACTTTCCACGGACCGTATTGTTTGATGAGCCGGGCGTTCAGCGTCGCTCCGAACGGCCACCCCAGCGTAACGAACGTCAAAGCGAAACCGGATACGGTCGGACTTTTATGTAATATTTGCTGGATCCAGATCGGAAAATAGACGGTCGTCGCAATCAAAAACGAGAAAGCGAAAAAACCGAACAGGTTCGGAATCAAGATGAGCCGGTTTTTAAACAAATCGAGTGGCAAAAACGGATCCTCCGCCCGTTTTTCAATGACGAAGAACAGCGCCAGGAAGACGATGAAGACCGCACCGAGCAGCAGATTGCCGGGCGACAGGAACCCCTTCTCTTTGCCGAACAAAAGCATATACAACAGCGAAGTGATGCCGATTAAAAACGTGGCCGCGCCGGCCCAGTCAATCGCTTTTTTCGCTTTCTTTTCGAACGTTTCGTGGAAGGCAAACCACAGCACGATGAGCGAAAGCAGACCGAACGGCAAATTGATGTAGAAAATCCAGCGCCAATCAAGCGTTTCCACAATAAACCCGCCGATCAGCGGTCCGATCACGCCGGAGACGGCCCATACCCCGCTGAACAGCGCCTGCATTTTCGTCCGTTCCTCCGTGTTGAAAATGTCCCCGATAATCGTCGTGCTGATAGGCAGCACGGATCCGGCGCCAAGTCCCTGGATGGCTCTGAACACGATGAGCTGGACCATCGTTTGCGCCGTTCCGCTTAAAGCCGAGCCGACCAGGAATAAAACGATCGCGATCGACAAAATGATTTTTCGCCCAAACAGATCGGCCAATTTCCCGTAAATCGGCGTCGTGACGGCGCTGATAAGCAAATATATCGAAAAGATCATGTTCACGTATTCCATGCCGTTCAAGTCGCCGATGATGCTGGGCATGGCGGTGCTCACAATCGTGCCTTCCATCGCGCACAAGAAAGTTGCGATTAATATCGCAACCAGCACCATTTTTCGGTTCGTTTTCATTGAACATCCCTCCCGTGAAACAAATCGCCTTCGACAATGGAAGGGGTGCGTCTTCATCTCAAACGATTGTATAATTGTACCTGAATCCGAAATATTGCGCAATATCGACGTAGCGTCGGTCCGTATCAAACCGTATGCCTGAAACGACAGTAAGGGGCAGGAACTCGACATTCTGCAGAAATGAAACGGCTGAACGAGCTTTACAGGCAGGAAGCGCATCGGCATATTCGCGGACCGTATGAAATGAGAAAGAGGCGGATCAACATTCGATCGCGCCTCTTCTTCTTTTTTCTTTCGTTCGTTGAAGTATCGACGGTTTCGTCGCCGGCATTACCGCTGCATTTGCGAAATATCGATGAACGGTGTCGCCCCTCCGGTGACCGATGGGAGCTTGCCGTCCCATTTTTCAATCGCCTTTTCCTGAATCTCTATCTGTCTCAAGCGAATGAGATCCTCGGTGACTTCCTGTTTTTTCAGACGCAGCGCTTCGGCCTGCGCCTTCGCCTGCTCGACCTGCTGACGCGCCTCAATCTGGATCCGTTTCAGATCGTTCTCGGCCTTCATCGCCTGCTGGGCAGCGACCTGTTTGGCCTCAATCGAATCGTTGAACGTTTTGGAAAACTCGAAGTTGACGATGGAAATGTCCTGCACGAGCAAATCGTATTTCCGCATCCGGTTCGCCAAGTTTTCCTTCACTTCGGCAGCGACGAGATCGCGTTTGGAAATCAATTCTTCCGCGCTGTATTTGGCCGTAATCTCCTTCAGCACCTCGTGGATGGAAGGCGTTACAATCTTGGCTTCGTAAGTGCTGCCGACGTTCGTCATTAACTGGTACGCCGCTTTGTCGTCGACGCGGTAATTGACCACGATATGCGTGCTGACCGGCTGCAAATCCTTGGACGACGCGGAAGCGTCCGCTTCGGCTTTCGCCACCTGCACGTTAACGGTCACAAGCTCCTGAATGAAAGGGATTTTCCAATGAATGCCGGGGTACAAAATATTTTCGCTCAGCTTCCCGAACGTTTTGCGCATCGCCACATGACCGTAGTCCACTTTGGCAAACGAGTTCGACAATAATACGACAACGGCCGCGGCTATCGCGATCCACAGAATAAGGGTGCCCATTTTCTTTGAATTTGTGAGTTTGCCTTGAGGTTGAGGTACAGTAGGCTCCATGGATATTCTCTCCTTTTCTCATCATCGTCCTTCTGGTATTCATATACGTACAATATTCGATTACGTTCCGTTCGTTAACCGCAACGCTTGCCTCCCTTTTCATTACCGCTCGATGAGCGGGTAGCGGCTCAGCGCCGGTTTTCCGTGACTATTGGGCGGACTTTATCCATATTGTAAAACGTACTGGAATATATGCCATCTCTTAATGAGCCGCACGTTCGACATTATTGTGGTGGAGTCGGAGTCCGGGCGCAGATGCATTTGATAGCTATTATCTATAACTTCAATAGTTATAATATATTTCACCTATGATTTCATTCGCGTCATACTGGATATAAAGGAGGACGATTCGCGTGGACGAAACAAGAAACGATATCATAAGCAAGTTCAATGAAATTGCCGGAACATACGACACCCAACGAAAGAAACTGATTCCCTGCTTTGACGACTTTTACCGCACTGCGGTGGCGGTCGCGGAAACGGAGGCGGCATGCCCCTCCATACTCGATATCGGAGCGGGGACAGGCCTGTTCGCCGCCCTGATGCTGGAAAAATATCCGAACGCCCGGTTCACGCTCATCGATATTTCCGATCAAATGCTTAAGGTCGCCGAAGCACGGTTTCATCAATGCGAAAAGGTGAACATCATCGTGGATGACTACACGGCTCACGAATTCGGCGAAACGTATGACATCATCATCTCTTCCTTGTCGATCCACCATTTGCGCGATAAAGAAAAAAGAACGTTATACAAAAAAATATATTCGCTTCTGAACAGCGGAGGCACATTCATCAACGCGGACCAGGTTCTCGGACATACGCCGTATATCGATGCGCTGTACAAAAACGATTGGAAGAAAAAGGTGGAGAACAGCGGATTGTCCGAAGAGGAACTTCATTCAGCCTACGAAAGAACGAAACTGGACATCATGGCCCCGCTGCATGTGCAGTTGGAATGGATGGCGGAAGCCGGCTTTTCGGACGTCGATTGCATTTACAAATATTTCAATTTCGCGGTCCTTTTCGGCAGGAAACGCCCATAATCGATTGGGCTGTGTGTTTGCCATTGGATTTCGTCCAATGAAAAATCCCGATCAAGACCGATTCGGGCAAGAAGATTGGATTTTATCCAGCCGATTTCATCATAATAAAGGCTTTTCTCCCTGCTTCCGCATCATTCATTGGACGTTTTCCAATAGCAACAATGAAGAGGTCGGTATCCCCTTATTTCCGCTGGATAAAATCCAGTGAGCGAACTTCATGGACAACTCGAGCCTGTTGTTATTTTACAAAAAATATACCAATGCCGCTGCACCGACAAGTCCCGTATTCGTGCGAAGACCGGTCGGTACGACGGCGGTTTTTCTACCCGACGGATTGAGTGCATATTGATTCACGTATGACTGCACCGCTTCGAATAAAGGTTTGCCGACTTGGGACACTCCCCCGCCGATGACGATTTTATCCGGATCGAACAAATTGATAAGCGATACGCATCCCATCCCGATATATTCAAACACTTCTTCCACCAGGCGGGTGATTTCGGTATTTCCCAGGGAATATTGCTCGAATACTTCCTGGGTGGACGTTGGGCGTCCGACGAGCTTCGACGCGCGGCGCGCAATAGCCGTTCCGGAGGCGACATGCTCAAAGCAGCCCTTTTGCCCGCATTTGCATTCGCCTTGCGACGGATCGACGACCATATGTCCGACATCGCCCGCATTGCCGCTGAAACCGGTATACAATTTTCCGCCCAGATACAGACCCGCGCCGATGCCCGTGCTGATGGTAATATAAATAAAATGATCGCTGTCCTGCGCCGCGCCGACCCATTTCTCCGCCAAAGCGGCCGCGCTAGCATCGTTCTCCAGCACTACCGGAAGCTCGAAAGCTTGTTTGAACTGCCCGACAATATCAAAATCGGTCCAATTGGGCAAATTGGGCGGACAAACAATTTTTCCCCCGCGCGGGTCGAGCGGTCCGGGCGCGCCTATCCCGATGCCTTTGCACTGCTCAAATTTCAAGCCTGCTTCCGGGACGATGCCGCGAATCGCTCCGATAATCCGCTCCGTCATTACTGCCGGGGGAGCTTCCACATCGGTTTTCAGCGTCGTTTCCGCCCGGATGTTTCCCCGTTCGTCAACGACGCCAACCGCCACCTTCGTCCCCCCGATATCTACCCCTACAGCATAGTTTTCCATGCATGCAACCTCCTGCAATCCTATTGTCATCACGCGATCGGGACACGCCGTCAGCCTCCGGTTAACGGTTTATGATCCCGTGACGCATTATACGGCAATTCATTTTTGTTTCGCAAGTATTTGTTCAGCATCAGGAATCCGATTCCGCCGCATACACTGGTCAGGGCAACCATTTGATACATGAGGCCAAAGCCGTAATGATCGATAAGCCATCCCCCGCCGTTGCTTGCGATCAGATTGGATAAATTCAAATATACGATGGAAAAGATCGTCTGTCCCGTTGTTTTCGTTCCTTCAGGACTCATTTCGTAGGCGTAATTGACGCCCGCCGCATAGAACAAGGCAAATGTAATGCCGTGGAGCATTTGACTGGCAAGCAGCATCGGGAACGAAGGCTCCATGGACAGAACAAACCACCTTATCGCCCCGGCGAACGCGGCCGATGCCAGTACCGGATGGTAGCCGTACCTTTTGAACAAGCGGCCGGACAAGATAAAAAACGGCAGCTCGGATACAGCCGAAACCGTGTTCAACAGGCCGATTCTTTCCGAAACGTTGCCGCCCAGGTGATGAATATAGACGGAAAAAAATACATTGTACGTTTGGCTGCCGATCATGACGCATAATATCAGCAGCAAGAAATACAAGTAGGCGCGCCGGGTCAACAGCAGCCGGACGCCTTGAAACAGCGGACGCCGCTGCGCGGCCGGACGTTCCAAAACGGCTGCCGCAAAACATGCGGCAATGATCAATGCAAGATAGACGACGAACAAATACTCGATTCCCACAATCCGATTTCCTGACTGGTCAACTGTTTTTCGGCAAACCAGTGTCCGAGGAACGGATACAGCGCCGCAACAGAAGCGAATAAAAATAGGTATAAATGTGCATAGAGTACTTGCGAAGCAAAAGCCGCATTCTCTTTCCTTCTCCCTGATTTTATGAAGAGGCCTGTCCCTATTGTAATACGTAATCGCCGTCCCGGTAATCCCCTTTTTCGCAGCGGTCCGATGAGCTTGAGACTCAAGCCTCAAGTCTCATTGATTTTTCCTTCCTTTCGCATATAATGAATGTATCGACAAAAGTATTTTATATTTTAACATCCATATGATAAATAAAATTATTCAGGGAGGGTTGAATGTGAACATCAATCAATTGGAAACGTTGGTGACGATCTCCAAAACGATGAGTTTCCGCAAAGCCGGCGAACTGCTCAATCTGACGCAGCCGGCCGTGTCGGCGCAAATCAAAAGTTTGGAAGACGAATTCAAAACGACTTTGATTGATCGGAACCAACCGGTAACCCTGACGGACAGCGGCAAGCTGTTTCTGGAGCATGCGGAGCGAATTTTGCAAATCGTGGAGGAATTAAGGCAAAAGCTGGCCGATTTGAATCATACGCCGCAAGGGCATATCACTATCGGAACGACAACTTCCATCGCCATGCAAATTCTTCCCCGCGTCTTATCTTACTTTCAAAACCAGTTTCCTCTCATCAAAACGACCATTCATTCGATGACTTCATCGCAAATTATGGCGAGTGTAGAAAACGGTCTCGTCGATATCGGCATTGCCTATTTGTTCGAGAAGAATCCGGCGCTGGAAACGTCGCTCTTGTACTATGACACGTTTGAGCTTGTCGTTTCTCCGGAACACCCGCTGAGCCATTTGTCCCATACGACAGCCGAATCGCTGCGGGACATCCCGTTTATTATGCTGTCGCCGGATACGGCCGGACGAAGGTTTGTCGATCAAGTGTTTCAAAAGCTGAAAATCGTCCCGCATATCGTGATGGAACTGTCCAGCAGCGAAGAAGTGAAGCGGATGGTGGAATTAAACCTCGGCGCCTCCATCATTTCCAAACTGTCGATCACCAATGAATTGCGGATGGGCACGCTGAAAATGATCAAGGTGGACGAACTGGAAATCAGCCATCCGGTCGGGGTCATCATCAAGTCCGGACGGTATTTGAATTCCGCGATGCAGCAGTTTTTAAGCGACCTGAAAGGAATGCCGGAAGCGCAGTTTATCGGCTCGGAGTAGGCGGTTCGAACGGATGGGTTTGCCTCGGGCGGATACAATAACGGTATCCGGAAGGAGAGGATATATAGTGAAATTCGATTTGCACACTCATCATGAACGGTGCGGCCACGCCGAAGCGGGCATCAGGGATTACATCGAGGCGGCGATGGACAAAGGATTGGACATCATCGGCATATCCGATCATTCCCCTTATTTTGCCGACAAAGCGGACCGCCCTTATCCGAAAATCGCGATGGCCGCAAGCGAATTCCCGAATTATATCGCGGAAGTGCTGCGTTTGAAGGAACAGTACAAAGGCAAGATCGAAGTGCTTCTCGGCGTCGAATCGGACTTTTTTCCCGAACATGCGGACATTTACCGCCAACATTACGATAAAGCTCCGTTTGATTATATTATCGGTTCGGTGCATCAATCGGACGGCGTGAGCATTTTCAACAAAAAAAGGTGGAACGGGCTTTCCGAGGAACAAAAAGTGCGCGCCAAGGAAACGTATTACGATTTGATCGCACAGTCGGCGCGCAGCGGAATGTTTCAAATTCTAGGCCATATCGACGCGATGAAAGGCTTCTATCCCGAGTTTTCCGAAATCCGGACGGAAGCGGTGGAGCATACCTTGAAGATCATCGCCGAATGCGACGTGGCCATCGAAATCAATACGTCGGGGAAAACGAAATACGTCGGCGGCTGGTATCCTTCGGACGACATTCTCGAACGCGCCCTCCATTACGGCGTAAAAGTAACGTTTGGATCGGACGCGCATGTGCCCGATCGCGTCGGCGACGAATGGGAATTGGTTCGTTCGTGCCTGAAAGAGATCGGGTTCAAACAATGGGCATGTTTCCGGCAAAGACGGAGATTTATGATCGACCTGTAACGTGCCGCATTTATTTCCACATCGATTTTAACTGCCCGTACCGGTTCATGATCTGTTCGTACAATTGCGGGTCTTCTTTTTTCAGCTTCATGCGCGCCTTCTTCCATGCGATGGCTTCGGGACCGTAAATCTCCTTGGCCAAATCCCACAGCTCGGGGTCATATTCCCTCACCTGCGCGAACATCTCCGAAACGACTTCAAAAGTGTCCGGCTGCGCGCCCGGCTCCCAAATGCGCTGCGGAAAGATCGCTTCCATCAGCGTCAGGAAGTTGAACTGCAAAATGTAATGCAGCTTGACGCTCATCGGCGCAACGGATCGGGCGTCCTGAAGGCGCTTTTTTTCAACCGGATCGTTCGTTTCCGGGTCGATGCCTTGTACAAGCGCCCTGTAGTCGGCCAAATGGCGTTCGCCCAACTCCTGCAGCTCCGGTGCGCCGAGCGGCGCGACGAATTCGGTCGCCTCGTTGGCGCGCAGCCCGCCGCACGCCCGCACCTGCGCGGTTGTGTAGGTCACCAGATGATCGTAGATCACTTTGGACGTTTTAAACTCGAACTTCACGTGCTCGCCGCGAAAAATCGAAGTATGTCCCATCCTGAGCATGTTCAGCGGCCGGCGTATGTTGTCTTCGTCGGCTTTGCCGAGAAAGATCGCTCCATTCTTGGCCAGGCTGAGGCGATCCGGATCGGAGTAACGCAATACGTTGACTTCGAATCGATTGTTCATGCTTCACCTCGAATGCCGCTTAAACGGTATACGCCTTTCTCACCTTCTCCAGCCCTTCGGATGCCACCTCCAGCGCGCTTTTGTCTCCGAAGGACGGGATAAACAGTTCAAGCGACAAATATCCGCGATAGCCGGCTTCGTTAAGCAGCCGCGCGAATTGTGCCGTCGGTCCGATGCCTTCCCCGGGGAATACTCTGTCCTTGTCGGCAATCGTTTCGCGCGGCGGATTGGCGGGATAATCGTTCACATGCACAACGCCGATGTTTTTGCCGTCAATCAGCTTCAGCGCTTCCACCTTGCTGCCTCCGGTATACATATGGAACAGGTCGAGAAGGATTTTCGCATCCGGCACCCCGCTTTCTATCGCAATGTAAACGGCTTCACTGATTCTCGAAAGCTTGCTGGCTCTTCCCCAAAACTCAATAATCGGCTCAATGCCGATTTCGCGCGCCAGTTCCGCCAATTGGGCAAAATTGCGCGCCATATTGTCCAGAGTGACCGTCTCCACGTTGCCGGTCGGAGGAGCGGCTATACCCGTGCAGCCGATTTCGGCCAGCATCCGCATCTCTCTCTCCGCCTGCTTAAATCCCTCCGCCCGCGTATTCTCGTCCGCATCGGTCCATTTAAAAAACGCGATTCCGTTGACCACCGAGATTCCCGTATCGCTTATGTATTTCCTCAATTGTTTCAAAGACCCGCCGCCGCTGATGTAATCCTCAATATCTTTCACCCAAAGTTCAATCCCTTCATAACCCGCCTCGGCAGCCACCCTGATCTGCTGCTTGACGTCCAGGTTGAACGGGAATAAGGTGGAAGTGTTCAACGCCAGTTTGAATGGAAATGTATTTCCGCTCATATTATCCCTCTTCTCCAATCATATATTTCTCTTTCGGTTGAATCCCTTTCATCATATCATATTTTTCCGTCTAAAAAACGGCGAATTTCGTCCAAGCTTCGGCTCCAATCGCGATCCGAATTGTCTACCAGCAGTGTATCGGCGGGCAGGCTGCGCAAAAGCTCCATCTCTATCGTTTTTCTTACTTGTAAAACTTCGATCAGCCCGGCGAATCCTTCGAGTCCGTTCGCTTTGCCATAGCCTTGCTCCGTAAAATACCAAGTTATCCCATCGAGCCATTCCGGCGGCCGTTCCTTCGCCGCTCTTTCGATCGTCGCTTTCATATCGGACTGATGGTAATAAATCACCGCCGGATGCAGCTTCTTGATTTTCTGATAAACCTCCGTCACGTGATCGATGATCGCCTGCTTCGGGGCATTATGGCGTCCCAGCATGACCGTGACCGGATTTTGAATGAAACAGCATTCAAAAATATAGATGCCGTCCGTTTGTTCCGCCTTTTCGGCAAAGTCGGCCCAATTGTCGATGAGAAGCCGGCAATGTTTTTCCAGCGGCAAACCGTCATATATATCGTTGGCGCGAATTTCACGGATCAGGTCGTCCATCCTGCCATCCCCGTTGTCCGTTCTCATTTTTCCGTAACTTATGATATAATCGTCCTTCTTTTGAACCGTGTACTTATTAATTACATCCGCGAACTTGCCGTACTTTGCAAGAAGCGCCATGTATCCGGATTCGTCAAAACAGGCGGCATACTCAAAATCGGCCGGATGGTTTACGTCTCCTTCGGTAAACATTCGGCTGGGAATGTTCCTTTCATCCAAATAGGTTTTGATCCATTTCGCCGTCGACGTTTTTCCGGAACCGGGCAAACCTTCAACGACAATCAGTTTCGTGCTCATCGTCTCATCATCACCCTTGTCTCTTCTTTCAAACGATTGCCTTCAACCGGTACCGGACGCTGCGAAAATCGCCTTGCAGAACCGGAAGGTTCAGTCCCAAATGCATCAGGTGATCGCCCCCATACACTTGATCCAGTTCTTCAATGCGGTAGTTCAGATCGGGGTTCAGTCCCTTCATCCTCAGCCTCTTTAACGGTCCGTTCGGTTCGGCAAGCGTCTGGAAATAAAACGCCACTGCCTCGGTTTGATCCGCCGACACGAACATCCACGCCGTATCGTTCCCGGCAAACGGGCTGAGCAGACGGTAAAAATCGCCGAATTGGACCAGATGACGAATTTCCTTATAGATTTCGACCTGACGCTTGATCGCCTCTTTATCTTCGTCAGACAACTGGGTCAGATCCAATTCATAGCCGAAGTTGCCGGACATCGCCGCATTGCCGCGCGTTTCAATCGGCGTGATGCGATGGGCCTGATGGTTCGGAACGGCGGAAACGTGGGCGCCCATCGTAATGGCCGGGTATACGACGCTTGTCCCGTATTGAATTTTGAGCCGCATAATCGCGTCGGTATCGTCGCTTGTCCACGTTTGCGGCATATAATACAGCATCCCCGGGTCAAAACGTCCGCCTCCGCCGGAACAGCTTTCAAAGAGAATATCGGGGAATCGGGAAGTAATCCGTTCCAATACGCTGTATAATCCGAGCATATACCGGTGCGCCGTTTCGCGCTGACGTTCCGGCGGCAGCGCGGCCGAACCGATTTCCGTCATGTTGCGGTTCATGTCCCATTTCACATACGAAATCGGTGCGCTCGACAGTACGTCGGAGACGACGCGGACAATGTAATCGCATACGTCGGCACGCGAGAAATCGAGAATCAGCTGATTCCTTGCCTGGGTTCTTCTGCGATCCGGCACATGCAGGCACCAGTCGGGATGTTTGCGGTATAGCTCGCTGTCAGGCGATACCATTTCCGGTTCGAACCAGAGACCGAACCGCATGCCGAGACGGTTTACCCGATTCGCCAGATCGTCGAGCCCGTTCGGAAGCTTCTTCTTGTCCACAAACCAATCGCCCAGAGAAGTCGTATCGTCATCCCGTTTGCCGAACCAGCCGTCGTCCAGAACGAACAGTTCGATGCCCAGTTCCTTGCCGGCTTTGGCGATGTTTTCAATTTTATCGGCGTTAAAGTTAAAATAAGTGGCTTCCCAGTTGTTGACGAGCACGGGTCTTACCCGGTCGCGGTACCGCCCTCTGCACAGCCGGGTCCGGTACAACCGGTGGTACGTTCTCGACATGCCCCCAAGCCCTTCCGCCGAATACACCATCACGGCTTCGGGCGTTTGAAACGTTTGTCCCGGCTCCAGCAGCCAGGAAAAATCAAACGGGTTAATCCCCATCGACACGCGGGTCGTACCGAATTGGTCCACTTCCGCATGGGCCAGGAAGCTGCCGCTGTACACGAGGCTGAACCCGTATACTTCGCCGGAATCCTCATCCGCGTTACGGGCCAACAGAGCCAGAAACGGGTTTTGCTGGTGGCTGCTGGCGCCGCGACGGCTTTCCACGGCATGTCCTCCGGGCGTAAGGCGGCGTTTGACCATAAACCTCTCCCTGACCCACGCTCCCGACAATTGCAGCAAATCGAAGTCGGCGTGCGGGAAATCGACACTCATGCTTAAAGCGCGCAGAAGCCGCAAGTTTTGCTTGCCTCCGTTGACAAAACGGACCGATCGGGCAATGGCGTCAAATTGTTCAAATACGGTGTATGACAAAATCGCCTGCAGGCCGATGAGTTCATCCTCCAGCACAATTTCCAGCGTTTCCGCTTCGTCGTCGCTTTCCACATACACTGCGGGAAGCCCTTCAAGGGGGGCTTTTCCTTTAAAAATCCGATGCGACTTGTAGCGCAAATCGGTGACCGTTGACCCGTTTGCGAGTTGAACCTCAAATGCCGGGTGGCGAAAATCGCCCGCGCCGTAGGCGGGATATTCCTGCGGCATCGCATCCGGTGAAAACTGCGGTTCCTCCGGATAAGGCGTCGGGCTGAACGAGGCTCTGGCCCGCAGGTGAAGCACACGGTCAAGCGCGGTATTGCGAATGCGTTTT
>JAWLCZ010000021.1:0-30543 GCA_041686835.1 Paenibacillaceae bacterium
CAGCCCTTGAACAACCATAAATCGGGCGTATCCGTAAGGCCGCTCAGTTCCAGTTCGAAGGGCTCCGCAGGAAACCCGCCGTATGTGATTGCGATCCGGTTTCCGTCAATTTCGACATCGTTTGGCGTAATCCGCACCGATTGACCGCGAACGGTAATCGTCACACGGTGTGGTCCTCCTCCGGGCTTGAGCCTGATTCGCTTCTGAAACGAAACGATCACCTTGTCCTTGCGGATTCTTGCCGATTGGACGGGGATCGGTTTCTCCGTGTACATCGCATGTCCCAGATGGTATTCGTAAGCGGTCCAGGCGTCAAAGCCCGCCTCTCTGGCGGATGCGGCAAACGTATCCAGCCACTCTGCACTTCTCCGCATATGGCGCGCGGAACCGATATCGGTCTGCACCCCCAATGGAACACCGGCATGGACCGAGCGAATATCCCGCACGAAAGACTGATAACGCATGATGTAATCGGCGGGCAGCGCCGCTTTCAGCCAATCGGGCCAGTGCGTCTGCAGGAAATGGATGTCGGGCCGAACTTGCGAAATCATCGCTTTGGCGTCGATTCCTTGATATTCCCGCAGCCGTTCGATGGAATCCGGTCCGGCGTCAACGGCCAGCGACCACGTGGCGACTGCAATATCCGGCCTTACATCCCTGACACCGCCCGTGCCGTTCATCAGTTCGTTAACGAACTTGTTCACCGCTTCCACACGAAATTCGATCCATTTTCGGTATAACTCCTGGTTCGCCGCATAGTAACGAGGGGACGTTTCATCTTGAAACTCCGGGATCTCATGACCGTATCTTTGCCGGAAGGCGGCCCGAGCATAGGGCCCTACATCGCCGTAAACGCCGCTCTCGATGCCTTTCCACTCGGGAAAATAAGGCTCGGCAACTTCAATGCCGTCGAAAGGATATTCGGCCGCCAGTCTGGACAGCGCGTCCTTCTTCCATTTGACGTAACGGTGGCTGAACGGGGACATCCGGATAAATCCGTCCTTTTGCGGTTTGAGCAGCACCATTTGCCATTCGGGCCAGTCTTTCGGAAAACGTTCTGTCGAATAGGTGCCGTTTCCGATAACCATGGCCCAGACGGCGATTCCCCGGGCGCGGAACGCTTCGATCAATTTTTTGTTCACGATGTTCTCGTTCGTTACAAAATAATGGACTGCGCCGTAACCCGCCAGTTCGATTTCTTCTGCGATACTTTTCTCGGAGCGGTTTTGGTAATATGGAAATGTCGGATCGATCTGAATCGATTTCATATCATTCGTCCTTTCCTTATGTAGTGTTTCGGCGAAACGTCTCTGCCAAGGAAAAACCGCCGCTTTGACCGACGAATAAAGGCGCGGATGACAAAATAACATAAAAAGATAACTATATTTATCATTTCTTTTTTACGGCGAATCGTCTACACTGATTTCAGGTCTCACTATTATCGTTATGGAAAGGCGGAGATTTCGATGAAATTGGGCATTATTGCTTCCCCCAAAGTCGAAAGCTTTGCGGAAGCGGCCAGCATTGGACTTGAATTTTTGGAGTTTTGCATCAACGTGAACAGCGATGTGGACGAGTTCCTCCGGGATGTGGAAAAATTAAAGATTGCCAGCCAGCAGACAGGAGTCGCGGTCGGTTCGATCGGAAGATGGGGATCGGATCGCATCGGCAAGAACGGCATCATTGAAGAAGAGCTGAAACGTTCCTATCAGTTGATCGACGCGGCGGCGAATCTCGGCTGCGGCAATTTCGTTTGCGGCTGCAATTATGTGGAGGAGCTGTCGTATTACGAAAACTGCACCTTGGCGATTGAATACTTCTCCAAACTGCTGGAATACGGCAAAGCCAAAAATGTAAACATATCCGTCTACAACTGCCATTGGAACAACTTCGTTCACAATTCGATGGCTTGGACGATCATTCACGGCCATTTGCCGGATCTCGGAATCAAATTCGACCCTTCGCATTCCCGTTACGCCGGCAGCGATTATTTGAAAGAAATGCGCGATTGGGGACACCGGTTCTACCATGTTCACATTAAAGGCTCCGTTATCGTCGACGGCGAACGTTTTGACGATCCTCCGGCCGGACTGGATCAAACGGATTGGGGCACGTTCATGTCCATTTTGTACGCCAAGCAATACAAGGGAGGCTTGAGCATCGAGCCTCATTCGGATACGTGGACCGGTGAACTCGGCGACAAAGGCGTGAACTTTACGATTGAATATATGAAAAGTCTGCTGTTCCGGAAATAATTCGTCCGGCCCGATTATTTCCCAGGCGAGCGCAGCAAGTGATACAATGAGCTTCCATTCGACATGAAAGATGCGGATATTGTCAATCCGCATCTTTGTTTTTCTCTAAAGTTAATGGAGTAAATATTTAATCTCATTAATTGTTTGTTACACAAGCGGTGGGAATACGGATTTATCTTGCCTAGTTAGCCAGTAAAGCCAGCTCTTCAGGGCGCATCGCTTTCAACTGCTGTTCATACAGCTTCCGGTACAGGCCTCCTTCGCTCAGCAGCTGACCGTGATTGCCGCGCTGCACGATTCGTCCGTCTTCGATGACAAGAATTTGATCTGCGCGTACGACGGTGGCGAGACGGTGGGCGATGACAAAGGTCGTCCTGCGGGCCATAAGCCGTTCCAGCGCCTCGGTCACCAGCGCTTCCGATTCCGCATCCAGAGCGGACGTCGCTTCATCGAGAATCAAAATTTGCGGATTCTTCAACAGCGCGCGGGCTATGGCCAGCCGCTGTTTTTGCCCCCCTGAAAGGCGCATGCCCCGTTCGCCGATAATCGTTTCGTATCCGTCCTTAAATTGGGATATCAATTCATGGGCGTTGGCCGCCTTGGCCGCGGCGATCATCTCGTCGGCGGAGGCGTCGGGCCGGCCGTAGAGCAGGTTGTCTTTTATCGTGCCCGAGAACAAAATGTTATCCTGCAGCACGAGGGCGATATGTTTGCGCAGATCGTCCAGTTTGTATTCGCGAATATCTCTCCCGTCAATCGTGACGCTGCCTTCATCCGGATCGTAAAAACGGGGGATGAAGTTGATCAGGGTCGATTTCCCGGCTCCGCTCGGTCCGACGAGCGCGACGACTTCTCCCGGTTTTGCTTCGAACGATATGCGCTGCAGCGCCGTCCGTTCTTCCAGTTCGACGACGGGACGGTTGGGAGCGAGGTGGGCAGGGAGCCAGTAGAACGGTTTCGGCGCCCGTTCCCGTTCGACAATGTCCGGATTCAGGACACGGTCGTTCTGCTTAAAGACAAGGTTTCTTGTAATATACTTGAACGAAACGTCGGCGAATTTGACGTGTCCGGCGCAGTGCGGCATCGGAACCGGGTTTTCGCATTCGACGACGCTCGGACGTTCGTCGAACATTTCGAAGATTCGTTCGATGTTCGTGATAGAGTTTTGAATCGTCACGTTGACATCGGCGAATCGTTGGATCGGTCCGTATAAGTTGCCGAGAAGCATTTGAAACGCGATAATTTCTCCGGCCGTCATTTTGCCGTTGATTACGAACATGCCGCCGACAAGCCATATCGTAATGCCGCCGAGATGGGAAAGGGACTCGCTCATCCGGCCGAGCGCGTTGGAAAACAAGTGAGCGGCTACGGTATGCCGGAAATGCTGCGCCGTCTGCTTTTGAAAACGGGCCTTTTCCTGCATCTCTCCGTTAAACGCCTGCACGATGCGGATGCCCGCCATTCGTTCCACGAGCGTGCCGGAAATGCGCTCCATCTGCCGGTGAACGGCGCGCCAGGCCAAACGGATGCGAACGTTCATGTTCGTAAACGACAAATAATAAAGCGGCAGAATGCACAACGAAACGAGGGCAAGCGTCACGTTCATGCGGAACAGCAGCGCACCGGCGAACACGACGAGAAACAGATCGAGCACAAGATTGATAATTCCGCCGCCGATTAAGTTTTGCGCTCCTCCGATATCGTGGATGACCCTGGAAGCAATGCCGCCCACCTGACGTTGATCGTAGAAGCTGACGGACATTTTTTGCAGATGATCGTACAGCTGCTCCCGCAAATCTTTCATCATTTTGTTGCCGAGAAGCGTGGAAGCGTATCCGCGGAAAAAGTTGACAATGACGCCGAAGAACAGCAGCGCCGCCATCAAGGAAACGACCTGCGGCAAACTCCATGTTCCTTTTCCGGGAAGAACTTCGTCAACGAGCAGTTTCGTCAGCAGCGGGTTCGCCAAAGGACCGACATACTGCATCATGCCGAGCAATATGACCGCGCCGATCATGAGCCAATACGGCCGCGCCCACAGCAAATAACGTTTAACCGGATCCATCGGACTCTCTCCTCAATGGGTGTAACAAGATATTAGTGGTTGAAATTCCCATTTATCTTATCCGAGCGGGGCGGCAAACACAACAACATGGAGATGCTCTGACGGGAAGGATTTTGCAGCATATGCTCATACGGGTATCGATTAAAACAGATTTTACGGGGTTAGCGTAAATATACGGTAAATATGAGGGAATATGGAAATCCGGCGATTTTACAAATGGACGGAACCGGGGTATTCTTAATGTTTTCAGCATGTAAATCTTCCCGAAGTATAGCGGATTATCCTTAAAATGGTCTATGGCATTCGGCCGGTATATGCTATGATGAATTTGATATTTTTTTGTTGCAATTCGATAAAGCGGTTACAAAAAAGCGGCGGCAGGTAAACCGGAGCAGCCTCTCTGTTGAAAATCGGGAGGAGCGCCCGCTGTCTGCGCGCGGAACGGACAGAGGAGAAACGGAGGTTGGGAAATGAGAATCTTCAGATTTACAAACGGACCGTCGGGCCCGACATTGGCGGCATTGACCGACGAAGAGCGCATCTATACGCTGCCGCAGAACGATGTGATGGAACTGGTGCGGCAGGCGGCCGCGGAGGGAACCACTCCGCTCGGTTGGGTTCAAGGATGGATCGAACGTTCGACGGCGCTTGACGCCGAATGGGACGATTTGACGCTTGCCGTTCCGATCGTCGCTCCGGAAGTTTGGGCTGCCGGCGTCACGTATGAACGAAGCAAGGAGGCGAGAAACTATGAGGCCACCGGCGGCAAAATGGACGCCTCCACTTTCTACGATAAAGTGTATGTCGCGGAAAGGCCGGAATTATTCATGAAATCGACCGCGGCGCGGACCGTCGGGCCCGGCGAAGATCTGTATTTGCGCGGCGATTCCGCGTGGCAGGTGCCGGAACCCGAGCTCGGACTCGTGATCGACCGCGACGGGAACATTGTCGGGTTTACGATCGGCAACGATATGAGCTGCCGCGATATCGAAGGGGAGAACCCGCTGTACCTGCCGCAGGCGAAAGTTTGGAGGCGTTCGTGCTCCATCGGTCCGGCGATCAGGTTGGCCGAATCGGTGGACGATCCGTACCGGTTTCAGATCGTTTGCCGCATTTTCCGCAACGGGCAGCAAGTTTTCGAAGGCAAGGCGAGTACGGGGCAGCTGAAAAGAAAATACGAAGAGCTCGTTTCTTTCCTCGCGCGGGACAACGAGGTATTCGACGGAACCGTGCTGCTGACGGGGACGTGCATCGTGCCGCCGAACGATTTTACGCTGCAGGACGGCGATGTCGTCCGGATCGAAATATCGGACATCGGCGTTTTGACGAATCCGGTAAAACGGCAGCGTTAGGAGGACAGATGATGGGAACGGAATACCGCACTGTAATGATGAAACCGCACGATAAAGTGGCCACCGCTCTGACCGACATCCCGGCGGGAACCGTCGTGGAGGTGGTCTGCCAAGGCCAGACGTTCACGGTGGAACTGCTGGATGCGATCGAGTTCGGCCACAAGTTCGCCGTCGTTCCGATCGGGCAGGGAGAGGACATTCTGAAATACGGCGAAGTGATCGGCGTCGCTTCCCGCGACATTCGCAAAGGGGAGCATGTGCATGTCCATAACTTGGAAGGAAAACGGGGAAGAGGTGACAAGCTTGAGCCATCCACTCAAAGGTAAGTTTTGGGGGTATCGCAGGCCGGACGGGCGCGTCGGCGTCCGCAATCACGTACTGATCCTGCCGACGATTACGTGCGCGACGCAGGCAGCCAGGCAAATAACCGAACTCGTTCAAGGAACGGTATCGTTTATTCACCAGCACGGCTGCGCGCAGGTGGGCGCCGATTATGAGCAAACGTTCCGCACTTACGCCGGCTTGGGTATGAATCCGAACGTATACGGTGTCGTCGTGCTGGGCCTCGGATGCGAAACGCACCAGGCGAGAAGCGTAGCCGGCGAAATCGCGAAAACCGGGAAGCCGGTCGAAGTCGTATCGATTCAGGACCACGGCGGAACGCTGATGGCCATTGCCCAAGGGGCGAGAATAGCGGCGAAAATGGTCCAGGACGCATCCGCCCTGATGCGCGAACCGTGCGACTTCAGCGAATTGATCGTCGGCACGGAGTGCGGCGGCTCGGACGCCTGCTCCGGATTGTCGGCCAATCCGGCGGTCGGTGTCGTCAGCGACATGATCGTCGATCATGGCGGCACATCGATTTTGGCAGAGACGACCGAGCTGATCGGCGCGGAGCATCTGCTGGCGAACCGCGCGGTGGACGACAAAGTGGCCAAACGGGTTTACGAGGTCATTAAGGCGATGGAAAACCGCTCGTTCCAGATGGGGGTCGACATCCGCACCGGCAATCCGAGTCCGGGCAACATCAAAGGCGGTCTCAGTTCGCTGGAAGAAAAATCGCTGGGCGCCGCCGCCAAGGCGGGCAGCCGTCCGCTGCAGGAACTGATCGACTACGCCGAGACGCCGACCAAAAAAGGTCTCGTCTGGATGGATACTCCCGGGCACGATATCGAACAGTTGACGGGCATGGTGGCCGGCGGCGCGCAAGTCGTATTATTTACGAGCGGTCGCGGGACGCCGACGGGTTCTCCGATTGCCCCGGTCATCAAAATCGCCACCAATACGATGATGTTCGAGCGGATGGGGGACAACATGGATCTGAACGCCGGCACGATCATCGAAGGCAAAGAAACGATAGAGCAGGTGGCCGGCCGCATTTTTGACGAAATCGCGCTCGTCTGCTCCGGAAAACTGACGAAAGCGGAAATATTGAAGCAGCACGATTTCGGCATATGGCGCATCGGCCCGACTTTCTAAGACGGCGATTTTCTGTATCGTAGACCGAAACACGAGGCATATTCCATTCCATAATATCCAATCAGGCAGGTGAATGAACGAATGACAATCGCGGCAAACGCGAAAACATACTTGAACTACATTAACGGCGAATGGTCGGCCGCTTCCACGGGCCAAGTCGATGCCAGCATCAATCCGGCCAATAAACACGAAATTGTGGGATACGTGCAAAAATCCGGGAAAGAAGATGTCGATCACGCCGTGGCGGCAGCGAAGCGCGCCGCGAAACCGTGGAAGAAACTGAGCGGCGCGGCGAGGGGAGAATTTCTGTACAAAGCGGCGAACGCGCTTGAACGGAGAGCCGATGAAATCGCCGAAACGATGACGCGCGAGATGGGCAAAACGCTGCCGGAAGCAAAGGGAGAAACGGCGAGGGGAGTAGCCATTCTCCGGTATTACGCCGGGGAAGGAATGCGCAAGATCGGCGACGTCATTCCGTCCACCGACAGCGAAGCGCTCATGTTCACGACCCGGGTGCCGCTCGGCGTCGTCGGGGTGATTACGCCGTGGAACTTTCCGGTGGCCATCCCGATTTGGAAAATGGCGCCCGCCCTCATTTACGGCAACACGGTCGTATTGAAACCGGCGCAGGAAACGGCGGTAACCGCAGCCAAGATCATCGAGTGCTTTCACGAAGCCGGACTGCCCGCGGGGGTCGTCAATCTGGTGACCGGCAACGGCTCCGTCATCGGCAATGCCATCGTCGATCATCCCGACGTAAACGGGATCACGTTCACCGGTTCCAACGAAGTCGGGAAAGGAATCGCGCAACGGGCGGTAGCGAGAGGAGCGAAATATCAGCTGGAAATGGGCGGCAAAAACCCGATCATTGTGGCTGACGACGCGGACCTCGATCTCGCCGTCGAGGCGACGATTAGCGGCGGGATGCGCTCCACCGGGCAAAAATGCACGGCGACGAGCCGCGTTATCGTGCAGAGCGGCATTTATGACGCGTTCAAAGCCAAACTGCTCGAGAAAGTGTCGCAGCTGAAAGTAGGCGACGGGATGGACGGAAGCACTTGGATGGGACCGTGCGCCAACGAAAAACAGCTGCAAACGGTACTGGCCTATATTCAAAAAGGAATCGAAGAAGGCGCCTCTTTGCTTTGCGGCGGAGGAAGGCCGGAAGACAGCGGGCTGCAGGACGGATTTTACGTGCAGCCTACCGTTTTCGAGAACGTCACGTCCGATATGGCCATTGCCCAGGAAGAAATATTCGGGCCGGTGCTTGCTTTGATCAAAGTGGAGACAATAGAGGAAGCGCTGGAGCTGGCCAACGATGTAAGATTCGGGCTGAGCGCCTCCATCTTCACGAAAAACATCGGCAGCATGCTTGCTTTCATTAACGAAATGGACGCCGGTCTCGTGCGCGTGAACGCCGAAACCGCCGGCGTAGAGCTGCAGGCGCCGTTTGGCGGCATGAAGCAGTCGAGCTCGCATTCGCGCGAACAGGGACAGGCTGCCATCGAGTTTTTCACCGCCATCAAAACGGTGTTTGTCAAGGGTTAATCTCATAATCGGCGGACGGCGGGAGCTCCATTCCGGTAAGGCGTGGAACTTCCGCCGTTTTGGTTGGCTGACCGATAGATACCTTGGAGAAAGGAGCGCAGCCATCATGAAATTAAACGATGAGCAAATTGCCGCAAGATTGGCGGATATGGAAGGTTGGGTCCGAAAAGACGAAAAGTGGATGATGAAGAAATACCGGTTCAAAGCTTTTTTGCATGGCATCGAGTTTGTGAACGAAGTGGCGCAAATTTCCGAGAACCGCAATCATCATCCGTTCATTTCAATCGATTATAAAATGGTCACATTGAATTTGACGACGTGGAAAGCCGGAGGATTGACGGAGCTCGATTTTGCGTTGGCCGGAGAATATGACGAAGCTTACACCGCAATACGAGCCAAGCATAGCGACCATGAATCCCCAAGCTTGCCCAACCTGAAAGCCGACTGAGGCTGACAGACCGACATGCCCCGGGAAAGCCCGGAGCATGGTTCGGCAGAAGAAATCCGGCGCTATGGCTGCAAGCGGGTGCGATCGCGCGGAAACGCGGAAGCTTCCCGCACGTTATGCAGCCCCAGTAATCGCGAAGTGAGCCGCTCCAAGCCGATCGCAAATCCGCCGTGCGGAGGCATGCCGTACCGAAACAGCTCGAGATAGCTTCCAAAGCTTTCAGGGCGCAACCCTCTGCTCCGCATGGAGTCGGCCAGCTGATCCGGGTCGTGAATTCGCTGTCCTCCCGTAGTGATTTCGAGTCCGTTGAAGAGCAAATCAAACGATGCCGTCAGCGTTGGATCCTCCGGTGCCGGCATAGCATACATCGGCCGGGTTTCACGCGGATACCGTGTCAGAAACACGAACGCCGGTTTTTTGGCTTCGGCGACATATTGGCAGATAAGCCGTTCTCCTTCCGGATCGAGATCGCCCTTGGGGGAAATCTTTCCGTATTTCCGCAACAAAATATTTTGAGCTTCGGCGACCGTCAATCTTGGAATATCGGAGACTACAGGAATCTCTAAGCCCAGAACGCTTAACTCGGCTTCGCATTCCACGGCTGCTTTTTCAAACATGTACCTCAGCAAACGGCTTTCTTCCTCCATTAATTCTTCTTCCGTTTGAATGAACCCCATTTCAACGTCAAGAGAAATGTACTCGTTCAAATGACGGGAAGTATTGTGCTCTTCCGCGCGGTACACCGGAGCTATCTCAAAAACCCGCTCATATCCGGCGCCCACCATCATCTGTTTGTAAAATTGCGGGGACTGGGCCAGGTATGCCCTGAATTCGAAGTAATCGAGCGGAAAAAGGTTCGAACCGCCTTCCGTGCCGGCAGATACGATCTTCGGTGTGAATATTTGCGTAAACCCGTTTTGCGCAAGGTATTCCCGAAAGCCCCCGGCAAGCGAGGACTGAATCGTAAAGATGGCGTGAACTTTAGGGTGCCTTAAAGAAAGAACACGATGGTCGAGCATCGTATCTAACCTGGCTGTCGGATCATTTTTGTTTATTTCGAACGGCAGCGGCGATGCCGCAGTACTTATCATTTCAACATGCTCAGCCGCGATTTCGAAACCGCGCAGAGCTTTCGGGGCATGTACGGCTTTACCGACGATCGTCACGACCGCTTCCAGATGAAGCGGCGTTCCGGCCAGTTCTCCTTCCAGCACACATTGCACGATACCGCTTCTGTCGCGCACGTCGGCAAACACGACCCGGCCGAGGTCGCGAATGCTGTGCACCCATCCTTGAACCTTCACTTGTTCGCCGGCGTGTTTCGGTATATCGGAGCAAAGCGCACGGAATGGGGGTTGATGATGAATCGGCATAAAAACATCCTCCCTGAAAATGGTTTTTTCGTTTGCGGTTGTTATTGTCATCGTCATCATCTCCGTCTTCCATGCGATCACCCCCTCTAAAACAAAAAAACCCGTCCCCAAAGGGACGAGGTCCTGATTCTCGCGGTACCACCCTAGTTGCCGCGCATGGCGGCCACTTTGCCCAATAACGGCGGGAAACCGTCCGCTCCTACTGGCCAATGCGTTCGGGCGGAACTCTCCGGTGTCTTTCGCCTGATTGCGGTCACCGTCCTTTCAACCGGGGGACGGCTCTCTGTTGGCCGCAGCTTCAAACTACTTTTCCGGATCATCGCTTTCGGTTATTATGCATATCTTATCGATTTTCCGGTCCCGTGTCAAATAGGTTCCTTGATTTTTTTCCTAGAATAGCTATGCGTATGACCGCTCCTTTTGTTCGATACCGGCATATCTTAATCCAATACTTCATGAAATGGAGTTGGAGAGATGTCTGCCGTAATCAACAGACTGTCCAAAAGAGCCAAAATCGATATTCTGATACCTGCAATCGAGAAAGATCTGAAGACACTTCCTTTCGTCATTGATGCGGTCAGAAAACAAGTGAAGCATCCCATCGGACAGATTTTGATCGTCGCTCCGAAACGACGAAGAATCATGCAGCTGTGCAAAATCAAAAAGTGCAAGTTTGTCGATGAGAATACCGTTCTGCCCATCGATAAAAAACAGATTCGGTATCGTTCCAAGAAATGGGAAAGATCCGGGTGGCTGTTCCAGCAATTGTTAAAATTGAGCGGGGACACTCTATGCACCTCGGAAAACTTTCTGGTCATTGACGCGGATACGGTGTTGATTCGTCCGCATGTTTTTATAGCAGGAAAAAAGACCGTGTTTTATTGTCGCAACTGGAGCCGCCCCGAGTACTTCAAAACTTACATTAAACTTCTGGGGAAGAAACCGGCCTCGCCCTCCTCCCTGGTTGCCCATTATATGTTATTGAATAAGTCGAAGCTGAAACAGTTAAAGAGAACAATCGAGGCGAAACATCAAACCAAATGGTACTTGGCGATCTTAAGAAAAATGGACAAATCGAAGCAGTATGCTTTTTCTGAATTCGAAACTTACGGCAACTTCTTTTATTCCAGTCAACCAGGCAAGGTCATTCTTAAGAAAGCGTTGAATAAGAGCCTAAATGTGAACATTGGGCAAATTACGCCGAAGAGGATGAGGGCGCTCGCGAAAAAGTACAGATCGATCTCGTTCCATAAGCGAAAAGGCTATTTTAGAAAAAAAGGAGAGTAAGCCAATGATCTCCTCCTATCAGGTCGTGTGGAAAGGGCCGGTCCGCAGAAACTCCGGTCTTGGAATCGCCAGCAGAGAGTACGTCAAGGCATTAAGACGGCAAAAGGTGAATATTGCGGTCGGAGCCAAGCGAAGCAGGACAACCCAAACTTCAAAGAAGCACAAGGTATTAATATATCATCATTCTCCCAATACTCTGAACGTCGGGAAGGAAAGAAAACATTTTAACACGATTATCGTCAATACCGTTTGGGAGACGACCCGTATCCCGAAGCGGTGGATCAGGCCCATCAATCAGTCGGATGCCGTGTGCGTCCCTTCGCTTCAGAACAAGCAGGCTTTGCGCAATAGCGGAATCAAAATTCCCATATTCGTCGTTCCTCACGGCGTGCATGCCCGGTTCTTTACGCCCAAGAAGAAGAAACGGCCTTCAAAAAAAACGAATGAGAAATTCACGTTTATATCGATATTCGGATTTCAGCACCGCAAAAATCCCGAAGCTTTGCTAAAAGCCTATTGGGAAGAGTTTTCCTCCGCTGATAATGTCCGTCTGATCATCAAAACAAATGGATATGCGCCCAATGAAAATCATCGTTGGATCAAAAAACGTATCCAATCCTATAAAGCTGGACTAAACCTTCGCAAGAGCACGGCCCCCGTTCAGATCATTACCCGATATTTAAATTCGAAGTCACTCAAAGATATTTATGCGAAGGGGCACGCTTTTGTGCTGCCTACACGAGGCGAAGGAGCCGGCATGCCGTTTCTTGAATCGATGGCCAGCGGCATTCCCGTCATCGCCACCGGTTGGGGCGGACATATGGACTTTTTAACCCGTCATAATTCATTCCTGGTTCAATATACATTGCGCCCCCCAGTCATCGGCATGCATCGTAAATCGTCCATTTCACGCCAATTTCGCCCTTTGTTTGCGGAAAAGGGGATGTTGTGGGCGGAAGCGGATATTGGAAGCTTAAGAAGGCAGATGAGAAAAGCTTACGAAAATCCTCTCCTATGTATGAAGAAAGGGCGGCGAGCGAGACGCGACGCGCTTAAACTGTCCTGGGACCGTGCGGGCCTGTCATTAAAGAAAGCTATAGAAAAGACGATTAGGATGAAGAAATGACGAACAGGAGGAAGAATTAAGGATGGGTACTCCCAGAATCCCGAGGAGGAATGACCTTGCGAATGATACTACTTAGCGGCGGCACCGGAAAAAGGCTATGGCCCTTATCCAACGATATTCGCTCGAAAATTTTCCTTAAACTTCTGCCAACCGGGGACGGCGGAAGAGAATCTATGCTGCAGCGCATATGGAGGCAATTAAATACAGTGGGTTTGGCCGGATCCGCTTATGTGGCGACCAGAAAAAACCAACTGGAGATGCTGCACAGTCAGCTGGATAGTAAAGTTCCTGTCATCCTTGAGCCCGATCGGAGAGATACGTTTCCTGCTGCTGCGTTGGCAGCCGCTTATTTGTATTCCGTTTGCGGGGCCGGCCTGAGTGAGGTCGTATGTGTGCTGCCCGTTGATCCGTACGTAGACGATGAATTTTTTCATAGAATCAAAAAGCTGGAGAACATCGTTTTAACGTCAGGGGCGGATCTTGCTTTGATAGGGGTGAAGCCTGCCTATCCATCAGGAGAATACGGATATATTATACCGGGTGTGGCGGAAACCGACGGAGATTATCTTAAGGTTAGCCATTTTACGGAAAAGCCAAGTGAAACCGAGGCGCATGCATTCATCCGGCAGAATGCTTTCTGGAATTGCGGAGTATTCGCGTTTAAGCTCGGTTATTTGGCCGGTATTCTGGAAGGACGAGGTTACTCCTTTCAATACGAGAATTTGGTTAAACATTATGATCGTTTGCCGAGCATCAGCTTTGACTATGAAGTTGTGGAGCGGGCAAAGTCAATGGTCGTCCTTCCGTACGAGGGACAGTGGAAAGATCTCGGCAACTGGAATACGCTTACGGAAGAAATGGATACGAATCTCATTGGCAAAGGTGTCCTTAGCGAAGATTCATACAATACACATTTGATTAATGAATTGAATATTCCCGTGACGGTGATAGGTTTGTCCGATGTGGTTGTGGCGAGCAGTCCGGACGGAATATTGGTGGCTGATAAAGCGGCAAGTCCCCGAGTCAAGCAGCTGATGAAAGATTTCGAGCAACGTCCTATGTACGCAGAGCGGCGTTGGGGGTGGTACCGTGTACTTGATTACACGAAATTTTCGGATGGCAGTGAAGTGCTCACCAGACGTATTGGAGTAAAAGCGGGGAAGAATCTAAGTTACCAGACCCATGCGAAACGCAGTGAATTATGGACCGTCATCAAAGGTGAAGGCGAATTTTCGTTAAACGATAAGATAATTTCAGTCAAGGCCGGAGATGTGTTGCAAATACCGGTCGGTGCAAAACATGCCATAAGAGCGGTAAGCGATTTGGAATTCATTGAGGTTCAAATCGGCAGCGAACTGACCGAGGATGATACAGTCCGATTGTGCACGACATGGGAAGAAATAGAGAAAAGAAGCGTTCAATCCCAGCGATTTCCTTTGGCGGAGCCACAGAAAAAAAAGAACCGGCGGCGAAATGGACTTTAGCAACGCAGTCCGTCTAGCCGTCGGTTCTTTTTTGTTAAACCCGTTTCCATACAGAAAGAGGAACGTCGTTTGTCCCTTTTTGTGCTGAAAATCTTACTTCTTGCCCTTTTGCAACAAATATTTGGCGTAGAGAACAGGGGTCTCGTAGGTTCGGTAGAACGTGCGTGACATCTTTGCTTTCAAAAAGCCGTAACGTTGGTCTCTGCTGTTCATTTCAATAAAATAAGGCTTGCCCGATGAATCCACACCCATATCCAGCCCCACATCCGCCAGATGCTTTAATCTGTTGCCCAGATAACGAACCATGTTTAACGAAACAAGTTGTACCGATTGCGCGACACGCGACGGATTTTGAAAGTTGTTTCGAAAGAGGATATCGCATTTCTTTGCAGTACCTCCCCTTGCAATATTGGTTACATGGCTCCCTTTGCGCGCAACTTTGCCGTACATGCCCGTCACCTGCCAGTTTCCGCTTGAACCGCGCTGCACCGTTACTCGAATATCGTAAGGATTTCCATTATATTTTGCTAAAGGTATCGCTTGTTGAATGAGATAGTTCCTGCGTTTAACGAAATGGTTTACCTTCGCTTCGGCCTTTTGTTTGCCGGTGACGAACGACGCATGCGGCAGCTGCACCATCCATCCTGCAGTCTTCTTGCGAGTGATCCTGATAATTCCTTTGCCTACGCTGCCGCTTTGAGGTTTGATGTAAAGACTCCGGAAACGGTCCATCATACTCCGCAATTGTGGCCGGGTGTAACGTGTTGTAACCGGTAGATTGGATGCAAATCGATTCTGAAGCAGTTTGTGGATGCGATACTTGGAATAACCGTGGGCATTAAAAACATCATGGTTTTGCGTCAATTGCCCGAGGCGTTTCCTCATGGGCTTCGACTTAGGCAGCGCTCGATTGTGGATGACCTTCGGAATCGGGAAGCTTTTGTATACGTACTTTCCGTTTACAAATTTGTAACCGCGGGCTTTCCCCGAAGATGGAGACATTCGCTCCAAGCACAAATAAACAGGGGTCAAACCATGTCGGATAGCCGCCTTATTATAAAGATGAATCTTTTCGCTACCCGTTTTTCCGCTTTTGATATTACGATACACTTTCCAATCGACTAAAATACCGATGGTTCCCAATGGATTCCATTCCTCCTCTTTTTGACTATGACACGAAGACATGCGTTTCAGATGGCTACTTATAAAGTATGAACATATGCGGATAGTGTAAGGGCAGATGGCTTATATCGCGAATAAATCCTGCGCCCGGACAAAGGCCGTCATACCGGGACAGCTCGAAGCGGCTGAAGCGATGGATAGGGGTTCTCGTCTGCCGGCAAGTCGGGGAAGAAACGGCTCGGTTGGCAGCCTGGGCGCATTTGGGTTAAAATGTAATGGCAATGGACTATGTTACTGGACGGTGATTTCGGATGATACGGGTTTTATTCGTTTGCCTGGGCAATATATGCCGTTCTCCTATGGCGGAAGCGGTTTTTCGGCATAAGGTGAAGGAGGCGGGCCTTGAAGGCCGAATCGCGGTGGATTCCGCAGGTACAGGCAATTGGCATATCGGCAAAGGTCCGCACAGGGGAACGTGCGACATTCTCCGGCGGAACAACATCGACTACAGCGGCATCGTCGCCCGGCAAGTCCAGGCGAAAGATATAGAGGACTTCGACTATATCATTGCGATGGATTCGGACAATTTAAGCCATTTGAAGCGCATGGCCGGAAAGTTCCAAGCGGGAAAGCTGTTCCGCATGTTGGATTTTATGCCGGATCGCCCAATGTCCGACGTTCCGGATCCTTACTATACGGGAAATTTTGATGAAGTATTCCGCCTGATTCATCAAAGCAGCGACCATCTGCTTTCATACATCATCGAGCGTGAACATGTTTGCGATCATCATGAAGGAGCGTGAGCGGGAATGGCGATTGTCGAAGTGACGATTGTGCCGCTTGGCACAGGAACCCCGAGCGTCAGCCGCTATGTGGCCGAAGTGCACAAAGTGCTGGAGCAGGCGCCCGAACCCGTCAAATATCAAATGACTCCGATGAGCACGATCATCGAGGGAGACTTGGACGATTTGCTGGCCATCATTCGCAGAATGCACGAGGTTCCTTTCGAGAAAGGGGCGCAGCGCGTTTCAACGTCGATTCGCATCGACGATCGACGGGACATTGAAGCGTCGATGGAACAAAAAATGAAATCCGTCGCCGAGAAATTGGCAAAAGGCTGACAATGTACCGTTGTTTGCGGTTTGGAACGAAACATCCCCGCAGCGCTTCCGGATGCGGATGTTTCGTTTTCCTTTGCAGAAGGAAGTACAGTTCATTTCATATCATTGCAGCCAGCTTCACCAGTTCGCCTGTCACGGCATTGCAGATCCAGCCGCAATCGGCAGTGTAAACCGGAACTGCGATATTAGCGCCTTTTGCCGGGAAATCCGGGACCAACTTATAAGATAACCTCAGAAGGATTCTCTCCTTCAGCTTTTCCCATGCCTCTCCGATGGTTACAACCGGTTTCCGGAATGGCGCGGTGTTACCGCGGCCGCTGCTGCTCCAGAGCTTCATCGCATCCATCACTTGAACCAGCTGCCAATCATCGCGATCGATGAACATACGGATACCGCCCCCAATGATGGGTATACCGTACAGCGTACGATGGATGTGGACCTCGATTATATTCCATTTTCCTTCCGTGACGTCCTGGCCTTCTTTGCGGATAAAAGCGTATTGATACGGCTCCCCGGCAACATATCGTTTCAAATAAGAGACGGCGATATCTTGGGCTTTGGTTTTTTCTTCTTCCGAAAGTTCGGGAAAAAACGGATGGGGCGACAAAGGGTCTATATCGGTCATCTCATCGTCGATTTTCAAGCTTTCGAATAATGGTTCGGTAAAAATCGGTCTTTTTGCCAGCGTGATTTCCTGATTGCGTTGCGGCGTTGCCGCGCTCAAGTCTATCCTTTCAACCCATTCTTCCCGTTCCGAATGGACCCGTTTGCCGTCTGTGGCATCGAAGGTGTCTTCCCGGCAAACATAAAAAGGATACTCTGACTTAATGAGAGAAAAGACAACATATCGGAATCGAATCGCCGTTTGAACGTCTCCGGCGGTATCCGGTTCCCGCTGTCGGCAAAAGTACAGTCATCCCACCGGCAGTATAAATGAATCAGCTCGAACCTTTCATTCAGGTGAATGTGAAAGGACTGGTAACTACTGAACGGAATACCGTTGTGCTGCCTCCCGTAATAAAGCTCGTACAGACGGCCGTTGTAAATACATTTTTTGTGCAGCTGCAATTCCCCGGGAACGATCTGTAACCGTAATCGATTGATCCAGCGAAGAACATGCGGGTAGACAGCTTCATAGAGAGCAGCGTCCATTTCCCGTTCCCGCTTTTCCGCGTCCCGCCTGTGATCGTGTCGGCAATAGGCGACGATCCGGCCTGTAATCGCATCGAATTCGGCCCGGATGACATGCCGGTTGACCAGCCCATCTTCGTCCAACTCCGGCTCCCCTTTTTTGTTCCATTCCAGTTCAATCTTGTAATACGGCGGTTGTTCACGCTCCGCATTGCGGTAAATGCCGCTGCGGATCAATTTGTGCGTCGGCGGAACGGCAATCGACTCGTTCATTATCGCTATTGCTTCTTGTATGGAAAGCAGCTTCATGGTTCTACTCCTTTGCGGCGAAGAGTGCATTATCGTAAAAACGGACAAAGCGCCGTCTTGCCTCATTTTACGTAACAACGTCCGTCCTATCAACCGGCAGTATCTTCTGCCGAAACCAATATAAACGGCATCTGTTTAAATAATACAAAAAGTTCGGAAAATTACGAATTGACGCAATAAAATAGATGATATATTGTTAGTTTGTACCAAAAACAAACTGCATACATGAGCATCATCATAAACTCAATTTAGGGAGGAGATGCAAATTGAGGCCAATCAAAATTGTCATTATCGGAGCGGGAAGCGTTTCCTTCGGTCCGGGATCGCTGCGTGATGCGATTCAGTGCAAAGAGTTGAAAGGTTCGAAGCTCGTGCTGGTCGACTTGAATGAACAACATTTGAATCTGGTTACGAAGCTGGCTAAAAGAATGAATGAAGAGGCCGGAACCGGCCTGACCATCGAAAGCACGACGAACCGCAGAGAAGCGCTTCCGGAAGCGGACTTTGTCATCACTTCCGTCGCCGTCAAACGGGATGAACTGTGGAAAGCGGACTGGGATATCCCGCGCAAGTACGGCATTCGCCAGGTGCTTGGCGAAAACGGCGGCCCCGGAGGACTGTCGCATGCGCTTCGCAATATTCCGATTATACTTGACATTTGCAGCGACATGGAAGAGCTTTGTCCCAATGCGTGGCTGATCAATTTCAGCAACCCGGAAAGCCGCATCTGCATGGCGGTCAGCAAATATACGAATATCAAGGCCGTAGGTCTATGCCACGGAGTGTTCATGGGCAGGGATCGCGTCGCGGAAATCATTGGACGCAAAGGCACGGAAATTGACGTGAAGGCGGCCGGGGTCAATCACCTCGTTTGGCTGATGGACATCCGCGACAAGGCGACGGGCGAAGATCTGTATCCTCTGCTGCGCAAAAAAGAAGCGGAGCTTGACGAGTCCGAAGTGGGCATATTCGGACATGATCCGCTGTCTCGGGCGATGTTCCGCCATTTCGGCTATTGGCCTTCGCCCACGGACGATCATATCGGCGAATATTTGCCGTATGCCTGGGAAAAAACCGGATTGGAAGGCTACAACTTCGAAAACGCCAACAAGCACCGCGACAGCACATGGGCGCGGATAAAAGAGCTGGCTGACGGTAAAGGAGAATTGGGCGATTTGCTGACGCGTCCTTCGGGTGAAATCGCTTTCGATATCATTCGGGCTATCACCGAAAATCGTAATGAATATGTGCTCGCCGTCAATATTCCCAACAACGGATGCATCGCCAACCTGCCTTCCGACGCTGTTGTGGAGGTGCCCGCGCTGGTGAGCGGATACGGCATTCAAGGGCTGACCATGGGTGCTCTTCCCGATGGAATCGCGGCGCTATGCAATATACAGGTAGCCGTTCAGCGGCTGGCGGTCGAAGCGGCCGTTCATGGGGATAAACAAAAAGCGATGCAGGCGCTGCTGGTCGATCCGGTGGTCGATTCTATGGACGCCGCGGTAAGCACGCTGGAAGAACTGCTTTCAGTGCACGGCAAATATTTGCCGCGATTTCAGAAAGCGGGAGAAACCGTATCGAAATAACCGGCTGTGCGAATAAACCGCGAAGGAGATTACATGGTTACGAAAGGGAGCTTGGAACTTATCAAGAAAATAAACCAGGAGAACGTGCTGGAGACGATTCGCTCCGAGCAACCGATAAGCCGCGCGGACATTGCCCGGAAGCTCAATTTAAGCCGTTCAACCGTCTCGTCCATCGTCGAAGAATTAATCGCCAAAAAATTCGTCTTCGAAGTGGGAAGAGGAAACTCCACTGCGGAAGGCGGGAGGAGGGGAATCGAACTCGGCTTCAATCCCCGCAACGGATTCGGGGTCGGGATCGATATCGGCGGAACGAAAATATTGATAGATATTAGCGATTTGGACGGCAATATCATTTACAGAGAAAAGCGGAAAACGACCAACGACGCCGAGGCAATCGCCTTCATGATCCGAAACAGCCTGCAGAGCGCATCCGTCGCAGAGGGCGATGTGATTGCCATCGGCTTCGGCGTTCCCGGAATAACGGATTCGGTGCGCGGAGTTATTGTGGAAGCGCCTGCGCTGCAGTGGACAAATTATCGTTTCAGAGAAGAAATGCAAAGACGTTTCGGCATTCCGGTGTTCGTAAACAACGACGTCAACTGTGCCGCACTTGGGGAAAGATGGCTCGGCGCGGCCCGGCATACCGACGATTTGGTGTTTATCGCCATCGGCACCGGTGTAGGCAGCGCGATTGTGGCGAACGGAAGTCTCGTTCAAGGCCATAGCTTTATGGCGGGAGAGATCGCCTATTTTGTGACGGAAGAAGATATGGCCCGCCAGCGCCACAATCAATTCGGCGATTTCGGCCTATTCGAGAGCAAAATTTCCGGCGGCAGCTTGTCCGAATCCGGTTATTCCGCCGAAATCGTATTCTCGGAGTATGAGAAAGGCAACGCCAGGGTCATCCCCATAATCGAGCGGTATATTGCCACTTTGTCCATGGGGATCGCAAATATCGTAAGCCTGTTAAATCCGGAAAAAGTAATCATCGGCGGAGGGGTTTCGCAATCGATGCAAAACGTGCTTCCCCTCATTAGAGAGACGGTTGGCCGGTTGACGCCTGTAAAAACGACCATTGATTTATCCGGCTTGGGAGAAAACTCTGCGGCGATCGGAGCGATTGCGTTTGCATTTGAACAAGTTCGCGGATTGAAGCCATAGCGAGCTCTTTGTAAGGGATTACATACATAAAATGAGGAGGTCTTACTATGAAAAGGAAGCTTGTATCCGATCTTCTGTTGCTGCTGTTTGCTTTCACGCTCCTGTCCGCGTGCTCGGGTCAAGGAGCTCAGCCGGCCGGAAGCGTAGGCGAAGGCGGAGATAAAGAGACGGAGCAACCCGAAGCCAAGCCGGCTGACGACAAACCTTTTGCCGGGGTTGTGCTGCGCACGATCAGCGGTCCCGATGAAACGGGATATTGGGGCAAGTTAAATAAGGAGTTCGAAGACAAAACAGGGATTAAAATCGAGGTGGATACCGTCCCTTACGGCCAACAGCAGCAAAAGCTCGTAAACTCATTTCTGTCCGGCGGTTCCACCTATGATCTTTTCGTCATGGACGTCATCGATCTGCCGCAATACGTGGAAGCCGGTTGGGTGGAACCGGTCGATCAGTGGATTCAGGAAGAGTGGAAAACGGATCTGCTTCCATTCGCGCAGAGCGCCGTAGTTTACAAGGACAAATGGTACGGTCTTCCTTGGGCGTCGGAGTGGAAATCATTTGTGTACAACAAAGAGATGCTGAAAAAAGCCGGATATGATCGGCCGCCGGCGAATTGGGACGATTTTATCAAAGTAAGCAAGGAACTTCAGGATAAAGGCATCGTCAAATACGCTTCTACCTGGTCGTGGCTGCAGGGCGAAGCGCTCATTTGCGATTTCGTCGCCATCGCCGCTTCGAAAGGGGCCGTCTTCTTCGATGACAGCGGGCAGCCGAAATTCAATGATGAAAAATCGGTTGAGGCGCTGCAAATGATGGTGGACATGCTGCACAAGTACAAAATCGTCGATCCTGCGTCGCTTACGTTCAGCGAATCGAATGTAAGCAACGCAATGCAGGCGGGAGATATCGCCTTCGAGCTGTCCTGGGGCATTCCGCAAGTCGGCTTGAACGATGAAAAACAATCGAAAGTCGTCGGGCAAACCGAGGTGGCCCGCATGCCTTACAGCGTTAAAGCGGCAACTATATCGGGGCCGATGGCGTATTCGATATCTTCCGGATCGAAAAACAAGGAAGCCGCTTGGGAATACATCAAATTTTTGGCGGGGCCCGATGGCGCCAAACGCGCCGCCGTTGAAAACGGAGTGTTCCCCGGTTGGAAAAGCGTCATCGGTAGCACGGAAGTCAAGGCGGCGATTCCGGGTTTGGAAGAGCTGCTGGAGCAGGGGGAAACGGCTGTCAACCGGCCGCAGGTTCCCTGGTATCACGAATGGTCATCCATGATGCAGGTTGAACTGCAAAACGCGCTTACCCAGAAAAAATCGCCGAAACAGGCGTTGGATGACGCCATGGACAAAACATTGAAATTGATGAAGGAAAACGAGTAAGGTTGATGCGGCAAGGGTTCTCGCAGTGAGAACCCTTTATCGCGAAGGAGGGATATTGATTGCCAGCCGGAACCCATGAACCCAATGCGCTGCCCAATGCACCTTATCCGCAAACCGGAAAACCTCCCCGAAAAATGATGTCCGAAGCCAGATTCGCTTTTTGGCTGCTTCTGCCTACAATCGTCCTGGTGTGCGGGCTGCTGTTTTATCCGTTCGTTTATTCGATATATTTGAGTTTTGTCGATTTAAACCTGACAAAGCCATGGAAGGGCCCGGAGTTTGTCGGGTTCAAGCACTTTACCGATATTTTGACGAACACGGAATTTTGGCAGAGCATGAAGGTGACCGTATATTTTACCTTTGTCAGCGTTGTCAGCAGCATTGCGGTCGGCCTGCTCGTATCTTTGGCGTTAAACTCCCGATTCAAACTGCGCGGATTGGCCCGCTCGCTGCTGCTCGTCCCGTGGGCGATATCCGGAGTCATCAACGGATTGATTTGGCAGTGGATTCTCCACCCGAATTACGGTGTGCTGAATGCGGCGTTGACCCAAACCGGTTTTACCGATCGTTACATCGCATGGCTTTCCGATCCGGTTCTTTCGCTCAATATGGTCATCGTTGCGGATTTGTGGAAGTCGTTTCCTTTTGTCGCTCTCATGTATTTGGCGGCACTGCAGTCGATTCCGAAAGATTTGTACGAGGCGGCGAAGGTGGACGGAGCCAATAGTTTTGCCGGTTTTCGTTTCATCACGCTGCCGCTGCTCGCACCGATTACGCTCGTTTTGCTTGTTTTGCGCACGATCGATTCGTTTCGCATTTTCGATTTGATTTATGTGCTGACGAAGGGCGGTCCGGCCAATGCAACCCAGGTGGTCGGGTATTACCTGTACAAGGAAGGCTTCCAGTTTGCAAAATTCGGGTACAGCGCTGCCGGAAGCTATGTCATCACGTTTTTTATTCTTGTCCTCGTGTTTATTTACATCAAAAAACTGGATCGCCACAACGATTTCTAGGAGGGGATGATGCATGGACAAAGTTGCGCGTAAAATTGCCCACGCATTGTTGATGTATGCCGCGCTCGTCGTCATCATGTTTTTTACTTTGGCGCCGTTTTTATGGACGGTCATCAGCAGCATATCCCCGTTAAAACAGCTGATCAGCGTTCCGCTGCGCTGGTTTCCGCAGGAGCCCGATTTCGGCAACTACATAAAAATTTTTACTTCCGGAGGCGTGTTCGAGACGTTCAGAACGGCCATCTACAACAGTTTGGTCGTTGCGATTTCCGTAACGAGCGTCTGCCTGCTGTTCGGATCGTTCGGAGCATATGCTTTCGCCCGGCTGAATTTCCCTTTGCGCGATCGCATCGTCGTGTTGTTCCTGTTCACCCAATTGATACCGGGAATCGCCATCGCGCTGCCAACGTACATCATTTTTAAAAATCTGCAGCTGCTCGATACGAAACTGGCGCTGATTCTCATTCATATTACGTTTACGCTGCCGTTCGTCATTTGGGTGATGCGGGGGTTTTTCCAGAGCATTCCGAAGGAACTGGAGGACGCGTCTCTGATCGACGGAACCAGCCGCTTTGGCGCGCTGTTTCGCGTGATTTTGCCGGTTTCGACGCCGGGTCTGTTTGCCACGGGAGTTTTCGCTTTTTTAGGTTCGTGGAACGAATTCGGCATGGCGCTGGTGCTGACAGGATCGCCGCAGTCCAAAACTTTGCCGGTGGCGATTACCGAATTTCTCGGCCGCTTCACCATAGACTTCGGGCTGATGAATGCCGGCGGTGTTATCGCGCTCTTGCCGCCTATTTTATTATCTCTGTTCTTTCAACGATATTTGTTGGACGGCTTAACTTCCGGAGCGATCAAAGGATAACCGTTCCAATTCGCTCACATAAGTGGCTCTCGCATGACTATCCAGCTTATGGTGCCCGCCTCTCGCTTGTTCGCAGCAATCGGTCGGATCATGACCCGGAAGATGGAGGAGACGTATTCACACAATCCTCATACATTTTCAGTTTTGAAGAACGATAAACCATGATAAAATAAAGCTTGTCAGGAAAGGCAACAAGGCAAACTATGAGCTGTTAGTCCACTATATCGTATAAGGAGCTTTCCGATGAGCAAAAATGTGGGTTCTTCCAGGAAGAAGCGCAACCGCAATCACCGGCAGCCGACGCCGGCGCAGCAGAAGGGGGGCATCAGAAATCTGGTGTTCTTCACCGGGGTGGCGGCCGTTTTGCTGTTCATGATCGTCATCATGATCAGGCCGGGGGCTACGAGTGAATCGGCCGTTGAATTTCCTTATGACGAGCTTCCGTATTTGGGAAAGCGTGACTCGCCCGTAAAAATTGTCGAGTTCGGCGACTTCAAATGCCCGTCCTGCAAAGTGTTCAGTCAAGAGATCGTTCCGCTGCTCAAGAAAGATTTTATCGATACGGGAATTGCGACTCTGTATTTTATCAACTACCAGTTTATCGGGCCGGATTCCATCACTGCGGGAGCCGCCGGGGAAGCCGTTTTCCGTCAAAGCAACGATGCGTTCTGGTCGTTCTACGACGCCGTATATAAAAACCAGGGAGCCGAACGCGATATATGGGCCACCCCGGATTTTCTCGTACAGCTTGCCAAATCGGAAAACATTCCGGTAGATTACGAACGGTTAGGCCGGGATATTCGCAGCGGTGAATATACGAAAGAGGTCGAAGCGGATAATCGGTTGGCCAAAAAGTCGGGAGTGACCGGCACGCCCACCCTGTTTATCAACGGCCGGATGTTCGAGGATACATTCGATTACGAAAAGCTGAAAGCCGCAATCAACGAAGCGAAAAGGGTGGCGGAAGAAAATGCGGGAAAATAAAATCGTATCCGTCCTGCACCGGTACAGTCTTTACTTCGCATGGCTCGTTTCGCTTGTCGCCGTCTGCGGCAGCTTGTATTTCAGCGAAGTTATGCACTTTATCCCGTGCACGTTATGCTGGTTTCAGCGCATTTTTATGTACCCGCTGGTTATCGTGTTGGGCATAGCGAGCTACCGCGGCGACCGGGCGATCGTTCCGTACGTGCTTCCGCTCACTGTCATCGGCGGCAGCATTTCTTTGTATCATTATTTGCTGCAAAAAGTGCCCGGCCTTGCCGAAATCACCCCTTGTACGACCGGGGTGCCGTGCAGCGGCCAATATATCAACTGGTTCGGGTTCGTGACGATACCGTTTTTGGCGCTCATCGCTTTTATCCTGATCAGCTGCTTCTTATGGATAGGGAGAAAATAGCCGCTATTCAGCCCAGAGCATTACCCCCGGAGCATAAGACCCCGGGGAGGTCTTATTTACTTACAATTCCTTTATTTCCACGAATTTAGACCCTCGCAGGGCTCTAATTGCAACATCTTCGATCAAAACCGTTGGGATTTTACGGAATAGGACCCTGAGAGGGTCTTTTTTTATGACCGTTTCCGAAAACGGTGCGCAGAACTCGTCAATCGTAGAAACAGCGACCGGCGGACATTGCAAATCCCGAGCGCTCCCATGAGCCCAGCCGTTATGCGCCGCCTTGCCACGAGAAACCGACCGCGTTCAAAAACGCTCTGGCCAGCGTCATATGGCCGATCATGTTCGGATGGACGCGATCCCAGCCTAACGTTGCAGGGTACAGATGCTCCAGAACTTCATCAAACGCCGCCTGCGTATCCACGAAGATGGCGCCGCTCTCTTCCGCAATCCGTTTGACGACCTGACCGTAACGATCCATCGTCGCGCGCATCGCATCGTATTTGTTCGGCTCCAAATAGAAGGGAGTCATCAGGATTAGTCCTTTGAGCTTCGGGCGCGTCGTGCGGACCAGTTCGCCGAGCGTGTTTTCGTACTCGTCAATGTACACGTGCGATTCTTTGATAAGCGGTTGATCGAATTGGCGCCACACGTCGTTGATGCCGATCATGACGGACAGCCAGTCGGGCTTCAGCTCGATGACGTCGCGCTGCCAGCGATCCTTTAAATCGCGCACCGTGTTGCCGCTCGTTCCCATATTGACGACGCGGACGGATAATTGCGGGTAAACCGATTGCAGAAAAGCGTCGACGAGGGATACGTAACCTTTGCCAAGCGCATCGAACAAGCCTTCGCCGACCGGCTGCTTGCGTCCGCAATCGGTTATCGAATCGCCGATCATGACGAGTTTGTCGTGTTTGTCGAATATCATATTCATCCTCCTTCTTGCCATCGTTATTCCGGAATAATCGCCAATGCGCGAACCGGGGATCCGGAGCCTCGGTAAATCTTTAAAGGCGCGGCGATAAAAAAGCATTTGGGCGGCAGCTGTTCCAGGTTCGCCAAACATTCGATCAAATAAATTTCATTGCGCAGCACTTGTTCGTGAAAATAACAGTGCCCGCCCCGGCCGTCGACAACGGGAGTTCCGACCGCAATCGTATCGGTTCCCACGGCGCGCACCCGTTTTTGCATAAAAAATTGAGCCGCATCCTCGGACAATCCCGGCTGGTTCATCGCATAATACTTCCAATCGGCGGACGTCGTCCAATACGTTTTCAGCCAGCCGTAATTGATCAGCACGATTTCATCCTCTTCGATCGTCACGCCCGACCGGTCGAGCGCCTCTTCCAAATCCCGAAGCGTCGCGATCTGTCCCGGCTCCCATTTGCGGCCGGACAAATCGATGACCGTGCAGCGTCCGATGCATGCGTCGGGCTTCAAATGTTCCACCGTCCGGTGCGGCATATCTTTATGTACGTGGTACGGGGCGTCAATATGCGTTCCCGTATGTTCCGCCATCGAAATCGACTGGCAGTAATAACCGTCGTGGTCGTGCGTCACCGTCGGATCGATGACGAGATGGGGATGGGACGGCCACCTGGGAATGCCGTTTTCCAGAAGCGCCGTCAGATCGACGACTTTAGACCCGGAGAACAGGGCGGTCAGCTCCGACAGTTTTTGCAGCGAGCTTGCATTCACAGCCTCACCTTCTTTCTTCCTAAAATTGAAAGCGCTGTAACTCCATTATAGCGGAATCGAACGAAATATACGATAAGCAGAAAAATACTGCGGCCAACGTATCGTCTGTGATAGAATAGAAAATGACGGAAAATTTAGAACAATACGAACGACGAACAAGGTGGAAGTGCAGTGAAAACCGTACCCGATCATCTTCGCGAACAATTAAACATATTGTTCATCGGCTTCAATCCGAGCATCCGTTCGGGTGAAACGGGACATCATTACGCAGGTCCGAGCAACCGGTTTTGGACGATACTTCATAAAGCGGGACTGACGCCGAGAAAATATTCCCCGGAAGAGGACGGGAAGCTGCTGGATCTCGGTTACGGATTCACCAACATCGTGGCGAGGCCGACGAAAGCGGCCGCCGACATTACAAACGAAGAATACGCCGAAGGACGCAACGTTCTGAAGCAAAAAATCGCCCGTTACCGCCCCCGCATCGCCTGTTTTGTCGGCAAGGGCGTATATGAGCAGTACAGCTTGAGGCGCAATGTCCCGTGGGGAATACAGCCCGAACCGGTCGTTCCCGGGGTGACGGAATTTGTCGCTCCTTCGTCCAGCGGGCTGGTGCGGATGAAGCTGGACGACGTCGTCGAAATCTACCGGCAGCTGCCGAAGCTGTTGAGGTGACGTTGTGCCGGAACGCGATGCTTGCGCATGTGTGCAATGATCATTACATATACAAATGGAGGTTTGGCCAATGAAGAAAACGAAAGTGGCGCTGCTCGGCACAGGATTTATCGCTGACATTCACATGGAATCGTACCATCGCTTCGTACACGAAGCGGACATCGTCGCGGTCTATTCGCGAAGCGCCGAAAAGGCGGAAACGTTCGCCCGCAAGCACAACATCCCCGCTTGGCATACCGACCTCGATGAACTGCTCGCGCAAACGGATTGCGAAGTGGTGGACGTCTGTTTGCCCAACTTTCTCCATGCCAGGGCAACGATTGCAGCCGCGAAGGCGGGCAAGCACGTCATCATTGAAAAACCGCTCTGCGTCACGCTGGAAGAAGCGGACGAAATGATCGAAACTTGCCGCGCGCACGGCCGCAAATTAATGTACGCCGAGGAGTTGTGTTTCGCCCCGAAGTATGAAAGGGTGCGCAAACTCGTAGAAGAGGGCGCCATCGGCAAAGTTTATATGCTGAAGCAGAGCGAGAAGCATTCCGGACCGCACAGCGACTGGTTTTGGGACGTGGAACTGTCCGGCGGCGGCGCGTTGATGGATCTGGGCTGCCATGCGATGGCGTGGTTCCGCTGGATGCTCGGGGGAAATCCGAAAGTGAAGAGCGTATTTGCCACGATGTCCACTTCATTGCATAAAGATCGGACGAAAGGGGAGGACAACGCCGTCACGATCGTTGAATTCGAAGACGGGGTGATCGGATTGGCCGAGGACAGCTGGGCCAAGTACGGGGGCATGGACGACAAGATCGAAGTGTACGGAACCGAAGGCGTCACTTATGCCGATTTGTTCATGGGCAATTCGAGCCTCACTTACAGCAAGAACGGATACGGATATGCGCTGGAAAAAGCGGATACGACGCAGGGATGGACTTTTACGATTTTCGAGGAAGCTTTTAACCAGGGGTATCCTCATGAGTTGAAGCATTTTATCGAATGCGTGCAGAACGATACCGAACCGCTCGTTACGGGGGAAGATGGCCGCGCGGTGCTCGAAATGATCTACGCCGCCTATGAGTCGGCCAGAACGGGACAAAAAGTGACGCTTCCGTTCCGGCCCAAAGTGGCCAAACCGATCGATTTGTGGCTGGGATGAATCCCTTTACATTGGATATAGCCGGATCGTTTCCTGTTGTGGTATGCTCTCTTCATGAGGGCATATTTCATTTTCGTCGTTGCACCGCGGGGACGACACGGCTGTCCGGAAAGGAGATAACGGATTGTACAATGACTTTATCCAAATCAAGTCGCTGGACGGAGAACTGAAAATATCGCACAAGAAACATGATTTCGGCGTATCGATTTCAACCAAGGAATTGGTGTTCCAGAAACCGCATGTCAACTACCATATCAAACTGGAGAACATCGTCAGCATCGTGCCGTTCCAAACGACAGGTTCGAAATGGTTCACGTTCGTCCATCAGCGTTCTTCCGGCAACGAGGTGACCCACGTTGATCCGGGTCTTCAGCATTACAAATTTTATGTTCGGGAAGCGATTGTGCATAACCGCAGCGGCATGTTCCATATCGGCCCGATGGAAATCATTTTGCCGGTATTTTACGATCTGCTGCAGGCCATCGCCGAATACGGAGGACTGAATGCGGTCGCGACCGGGCAAGGATAGCCGCCGGTTTGTTTTACGATGCAACGGGAATGATGGGGAGGAAATAAATTGACAGCCAACTATTGTTTAAGCTGCGGACATGCCTTGGAGACTCGCGACGTTGACGGCGTCGATCGGCGGGCATGCCCGAACTGCAGTTTTGTGCATTGGGGAAATTACAGCATCGGTGTAGGCGCGCTCGTTGTCAGGGACGGCAAAGTGCTGCTTGTGCGCCGTGCGCAGGATCCGGGCAAAGGCTACTGGACGAACCCGGGAGGATATATCGAGCAAACGGAACCGATAGAAGAAACGATTGCCCGGGAAGTGCTGGAGGAAACCGGGATCACGGCAAGGGGGAAAAGCGTAGTGGCCGTAAGAGATTTGCCGCGCTCCATCCATAATGTGTACATCGCTTTTGCCATGGAATATGTTGACGGGGAACCTCGTCCCGATCATACGGAAGTGGACATGGCGGGGTTTTTCGGTTTGGAGGAGATGCGCGAAATGAATGTGGCCGCCTTCACGAAGTGGCTTGTAGATATCGCGTTGAACGGAAAATCTTCGGGTTTGCTATATGACAAGAACCCGATTGTCGCCTTGGACGGTCACGGATTGTTCCGCATTCCGGTAGGCGAAGAATAATGCGTTCATTGAAAAAAAAGACCATCGGGACAGGCTTTCGACAACCGCGTCTTCATGCGGGGACTGCCTTGCCCGGCGGTCTTTTTTCATTTGCATGCACCGGGATCAACGTTCCATCATGGAACCGGGCATGCTCACGGTTCTTCTCTGTCCCATTTTTTGGAATACCCTTTGTTAATGACCCACACGCTGAGCCACGTAATGATAACCGCAATGATTGCCGTTGCTATCCAGACACCCGTCATATTCTGCACTCCTTGTTTTTATGCATATAGGAATAGTGTACGCATGAAAGTTCGGCAAGTAAAGGATGAACCGTAAATGCGATAGGAAAATAATCAATTTTTTATAAAAAATT
>JAWLCZ010000022.1:0-30361 GCA_041686835.1 Paenibacillaceae bacterium
AACGGGATAAAGTACAGATCGAACCCGGGAACGACCGCCTCTTCGTCGGACACTTCCAGCACGCATGGCACATCGTACCGGCGGATGCGGGAGAGCAGCTCGACGGTGTTGTCGAAAGTGACGCCGGTCGTTCCCCCGACCATGACGGCGTCCGTTTCGGACAGGCACAGTTGTTCCAACGCTTCATCGGAAATAAAACGATCGGGATCGACTTTAAAGACGTGTCTCCAAAGATGTATCGAATGGTTCAGCATGGCGACCTCCGCAACGCATCGTAAATTCGCACCGAATCGGTTTAAACTCAGTCTATGCGAGCGCAACCGGGCTGTCAAATGGACAAAAAAAGAGGCGCCGTTTAACGCGCCTCCCACGCCCCGTCTTCGCCATGCAGTCCGCCGATTCGCTCCAAAACCGCGTACTCGTCCGGATAAATCATCATGTATTCCGTCAGCCTCACCATCCGGAACAGCTTTTGATAGTGCGAGCTGACACAAAAGAGAACCCGAAGGTTCTCATTCAAATATGAACAGGATTCAGTTATGTTCGGGCATATCTCACTTCACCAGCTGCCCGCGGGTGACGCCGAGCTGGTTGGTCGCCTTCAGCGTCCGCCACACTTCCGTGCCGCTGATTTCGCCGGCCAGCGCGCGGCGGTACAAGTCCATCACTTCAAAAACCTTATGCGCCGGCTCCTCCAAAAACTCGACGCGGTAAAAAGGCACGCCAAGTTCGAGAAAGTTCCGCAAATACTCGGCGCCCGATTGCTCAATCGCATTGTATACCGTATTCCGGCAGCCTTCGTCGACACGCACGGGATGAGACATTCCGATGCGGTCCCGCAGCGAGACGCGGTGCTTTTCGCAAGGACGCCCACAGTTCGTATAGTCGGTTCCTTCGCTCAAAAAGGTGCAGTACACGCAGTGTTCCGTATGGAACATCGGCAAATGCTGGTGGATGACGATTTCCAGCTTGGACGCGTCCGCTCGCCGGAGCAAATCGACCATTTGCTGGATGTTCAGGTCATACGACGGGGTCACCCGGCATAAACCCGCTTCCAAAAACAAATTGACCGTTTTGTGGTTGGCGGCGTTCAGCGAAAAATCGCCAATCAGCTCCGGCTGGTATTCGTGCGGATTCTCCGCCCTGTGTCTCATATAGTAATAGAGCGCGCCTGTGTTGCGCACAAGCACGGCGTCCGGGCGCAAGTTCAGAATGTTCTTCAGATAGCCGTTTTCTCCCGGCATATGGATGCGCGGCGTCGCCAGCGCGATCTTTTTGCCTGCCGCCCGGGCGGCCTCGACAGCGGCGGGAAATTGTTTAATGAATTCAAAATCGGCGTAAATGAGCCAGGCATCGGTCTGCGCGGCCGCTTCCACCTGCTCCATGCTGCGGCACAGCGCCGCCAGCTTTCCGGACGGAACGCGCCCGGCGCCGGCTGCCCCTTTGGCGGCGTCACCGTAGGCGTCCACCTCCCTCTTCGTGTAAACGCGCGGTTTTTGCCGCTCGGCGATAAGCCGCTCGACCGCCCTTCGACGGATCGCGTTCAATTCGCGAACCGGCAGCAGAAGCTCGCCGTTCATATGCAGCTCGACCTGGTGAAGCTCATAAATCGTTCCGCCCAGCCGGCCGAACTGTTCGCGCAAAAGCGATACGTCCATCGGCCGTTTCTCCGCCCTGACGAGCGGCAGCTCCGATTCGACAAGAACGGTAAATCCGGTCCGCACATCCGTCCAACATGTTTTCAAAGGCTGGCCTTCCGCACCCGTCGCCTTGACGGCAACGGGGAAAACGCGGTACGGCCGATCCGTTTCGAACGTCTGGCGCAGCCGCTTGTCGAGATGCGGATCATTCGTTTTCCATATCCGGTCTCCTACATGGATTCTGGACAAATCGACGTCGTGGCGTCCCGGCACGATTTCGATGACGCCGCCCATCGCTTCCCCGTCGATTTTGCGGCCGTTTTTGCGGATATCGTATACGCGCCCGCCCTCTTCCTTTTGCGTCGGGTCGCCGGCGTCGAACACGATGCCGTCTCCCCGCTTCAGCGGCGCCTCCAGCTCGCAAACGACGCCGTCCCGCAATATGCGCTTGACCCGTCCGAGGAAAACGCCCCTGCTTTTCGGAAACGTCCCTTCCACGAGCTGCTTGTTGTTCGTTCCCCGCAAAAAGCCGTGCGTAAACCCGCGGGAAAAGCTCTGCTGCAGCTCCCGCATCTCGTCCTCGTCCGGTCCGGACCGATCGCCCGCAAAATATTTGTCGATCGCCCTCCGGTATTTGCTGACGACGTTCGCCACATACTCGGGGCTTTTCAACCTCCCTTCGATTTTAAACGAAGTGACGCCCGCTTCAATCAGTTCCGGCACGAGATCGAGCGCGGCCAAATCTTTGGGCGACAGCAGGTAGGCTACATCGCCCATCGGCTTTTGCTCCCCGTCGACGATCAAGTCGTACGGCAGTCTGCACGCCTGGGCGCATTCGCCCCGGTTGGCCGAACGCCCTCCCCACATTTCCGAAGTCAGGCACTGCCCGGAATAGGAAACGCACAGCGCGCCGTGCACGAACACCTCCATCGGCAGCTTCGCCTGTTCACCGATCGTTTTAATCTGTTTCAGATTGTTTTCGCGCCCAAGCACGACGCGTTCCAAATGAAACGGCTTCGTAAATTCCACCGCTTCCGGCGACGTGATCGTCATCTGCGTCGAGCCGTGAATCGGGAAATCCGGCGATATGTCGCGAATCAATTTCACCAGACCGAGGTCCTGGACGATGACGGCGTCGACGCCTGCGTCAATGCACGCCTCAATCAGCCGCTTCGCGTCATCCAACTCTTCCTCGAACACCAGTATGTTGAAGGTGAGAAACCCTTTCACCCCGTATAAATGCAAAAACGACATCACGTCGGGCAGTTCTTCGGTCGAAAAATTGTGCGCCCGCGCCCGGGCGTTAAACTTCTCCACTCCGAAATAAACCGCATCCGCGCCGTTGGCTACCGCCGCCCGCAGAGAGTCCCAGTCTCCCGCGGGCGCCAGCAGTTCGATTTGATCACGCCGAACCGTTCTCATCCCTTACCTATCCTCCGTAGTCTATTGATCATGCCTCTTCCCAGTTTACCAGAAACGGCGGGACAAATACTATGGGAACCTCCTGGATATGAAACAGCCCTTCATCCGGCCGATCCGAATGAAGGGTCTCTTCGATTGACGCATGCTTTCTTGACTAATCGATGAATCGAAACGACTTGAACGTATCGTTGACGCGACTCACGTTGTCCGCCGTTCGGACCGCGTCGCTTAGGGTGGAGTACAGTACGTAGACTGTGTTGTTTCTGCTCATCATATAGACGGCCGATTGGTAGTTCACGCCGTTCTCGCTGCTTTTTATCGTATAGGTTTTGACCGGAATGCCGTTCGCGATCCCGTCCTTCGCCTCGACAACGTCCCGTTTCCCCGGCAGTTCGACCTGTTCCAGCTGGCCGGATTCAAACTGTCTGGCCGTTTCATCCAGGCTCGATGAAGTCGCGATATAGACGCCGAACGAGCCACCGGTAAATTCGTACTGAACTACGCTTCCGTCTTCGGTGGCTACCGATTCGCTCCAAAATTCGGGTATATCGACAGCGTATTTGTATCTGTCCGACTTTTTCGTCACTCTTTTCGATTTGTCGATAAAATCCTGATCGTCCTGAATCCGCCCGAACGACGCACTGATTTTTTTCGCGTCGATGACGATGGAAGAGGTCACTTTATCGACCAAGGCGTCCGCATCGCGATCGCCGCTGTCGTAACCGAACTGGAAGTCAAATTTATAGCCGCCCACGAATACATACAAATGATGAACGGTATGCCACTTGCCGTCCCCCCATGTATACGACAAGCGGCTTTCAAGCGCGGGGAATCCCGCGGCCTGAACTTCCCGGATGCCGTCCGCTTTCGCATATCCGTCGGCAAACGATTCCATAAACTGCTTCTGCTGCCGCAAAGCCCACGCCTTCAGCGTGTCGCCCTCGGCCACCGAGGTCATGCGGATCTGCAAAAACTGCGAATCGTCTTCGTCGTTGTTGAAAAACAGGTTGTTTTCAAACTCGTTATAGTTCCACGAAGCCGGAATGGTTAACGATATGCCGTAATCGTCATGGGAATACAGACGGTATCCGTCTTTTACGCCGGAAATGTCTTTGAGCGACTTGTCCCCGGAATCGAACGAAGTGGCGAAGCTGTCCAGCAAATCTTTGTAGCCTTTATATTTCGCCGTGTTTTTATAGTCTTCCTCACTGTTTAAAGTAAGCGTCACATAGTACACGTAACCCCGATTCGCATACGCTCTGTATTCGCTGTACATGTCCGCATTCTTCCCGACAATCCGCGCGTACTGCCGTCCGTTTTCATTCACGACCGTTTTGTCCAGTATCGTATCCGTCACTCTTTCGGAAAGCAGTTTTAACAGTCTGTCTGCGGACACGTCTCCGTCGAGCGGTTCGATGACGATTTCCAGCATATACCGATCGTTCGCGTCCCGGAACGACACGATATCGCCTTTAAAGCTTTGGTAATCTTTGATCAACCCCGACGGGTACTTCATCGACCATCCGTAGTAGCTGTCGCCGATGCGCGTTTTTCCGGCGTCTTCATTAATATCCGGAGAAGTCGCGGTATCCGTGCCGGCGCCGGGCGAGCCGGAAACGACGATCTCCGAACGTTTCGGATAAAACCGCACTTTCGCTCCGAACGTTTCGGCGACCGTGCGAAGCGGCGCCATCAGCGAGCCGTTGCGCAGAACGGGAGCCGCCGCAAGCGTTACGGGCTGTCCGTCGACTGTCGCCGTTATGCTGCCTGTCGTGAATTGAACGGAATGGCCGCCGTATTGAATATGTACCGATTTTTTCCCTTCGCTCCACTTGGCTGCGGCGCCGAACGCATCGATCATCACCTCGAGCGGCGCGAGCGTCGTCCCGTTTATATTGTACGGCTTTTCCGCCCTCAGCTTCCTCCCGTTCACCATCATGTCGGCGTTGCCGATCCGCATCCACATGTCGACGCTGTTCTGCGCGTCCGTTTCCTCAAGCCGCCCCGAGCCGTTTTCCGCGGATTCGCCGAACACGATTTCCCGCGTCGACGGTTTTCCTTTGGACCGGACCGACAATTTCGCTTTTTGGCCCGGCAAATACTTTTTCAGCAGCTCGTTGAATTCCACGACCGTCGTCACCGGAACGCCGTCGACGGCAACAATCACGTCGCCCGGCGCAATGCCCGCTTTGGCCGCGGGCGAACCGTCATCGACACGCGAGACGGTCAACGGTTCGTCCGTTGGAAGGCCGACGACCGCCGCCCAGCTTTCCTCCAGATCGAATCCGGTGTAAGGGCGCTTCACCTTGCCGTATTTGTGAAAATGCTCGAGCACGTACTGCGCCGTATCGGCGGGAATGGCGAATCCGACATTGTCGACGCCGATCTCGACAAATTTCAGCGAATTGATGCCGACGACTTCACCGCGCAAATTGACGAGCGGTCCGCCGCTGTTTCCCGGATTGATCGCCGCATCAGTTTGCAGCAGCCGGTACGTCGAATGAACGGAACGCTCGATTCCGCTCACGACGCCGACGGTCACCGAATTGCGGAGCGCGAACGAAATGGGCGTGCCGATGGCAATCACGGTCTCTCCGACGCGCACATTCGTCTTCCCGCTGAATTTCACGGTCGGCAGGCCGAGCGCATTGATCCGCAGCAGCGCCAGGTCGCTTTCATCGTCAAAATACGCCGGTTTCCCGGAAAACTGCTTGCCGTCGGACGTGACCACGACGATATGGCTCATATTTTTGATGACATGCGCGTTCGTCATAATCCATCCGTCCGGACTGACGATGACTCCCGTGCCGTGCGCCAGTTGAAACCGGTCCTCATATTGCCGGCCGCCTGTGTCGTTCGGCCTGCCGATAATCGCCACAACCGCCGGCGAAACCTGTTCGATCGCTTTCGCTACCGCGTCTTCCTTCGCCGCCGCGCCGGCCGGCAGCATATACCGGAACGTCCCGCTCGCCGCATCGAAATTCCCGCTCCCCCCGAGCGACTGCAAGAGCGATCGGGCGCTCACATACACTTCTTCGCCAAATTTGCGCGCTTCCAGCTTGACCGCGTACGGCGCAGCTTCCGCCCTGCCGTACGCCGGCGCCGCGCCTCCCGCCAACGTCAGCAGAGCCAGCATCCCGCAGGTGATTCGTTGGACTTTCGCATTCATGACATTCTCTTCCCCTCCACATAGAAACCCATCTCGCAGCGGCCGGCCAGCCGGTTCCCCGCTGCCGTTCGGCCGCATCGCCTTTTTTGCGTCCTTTGGGAGCCCGACGAGGCCTATCGGATTTGCCCGCACATCCTATCAGGACTAGCGCATTCGATCTCATCAGATCTCATCATATCAGGACTGCATCAAGGTGACAACGAGCGTTTTCGGCCGTGCGCGGCAAGAAAAAGATCCAAAGTAGCCATACATTTTTAACGGAATAATGGTATAATCTAATATGGATGAAAACCTAGTAAATAATCAATGGAGGTGCCAGAATGAAATTAGGTGTTTTCACAGTTCTTTTCGGACAAAAGCCTTTTGAAGAAGCATTGGACTACATTGCTTCCAAAGGACTGGAAGCCGTTGAAATCGGCACGGGCGGCTACCCCGGCAACGCTCACTGCAATCCCGATGTTTTGCTGAGCGACAACAGCAAATTGAAAGCGTTTAAACAGGCGGTCGAATCCAGGGGGCTTACGATTAGCGCGTTAAGCTGCCACGGCAACCCGCTTCACCCGCAAAAACAAATCGCGAAGCAGTATCACGACGACTTTATTAAAACCGTCGACTTGGCGCAAAGATTGGAAGTTCCGGTCGTCATTTCGTTCTCCGGATGTCCGGGCGACCATGAAGACGCCAAATACCCGAACTGGCCGGTCGCGCCTTGGCCGAACGATTATCAGGACGTGCTCAAATGGCAGTGGGAAAACAAAGTGATTCCTTACTGGACCGAAACGGGCAAATATGCGTCCGATCGCGGCATTAAAATCGCTTTGGAGCTGCACGGCGGATTTTCCGTACATACGCCGGCAACGCTGCTGCGCCTGCGTGAAGCGGCCGGCGAAGTGATCGGAGCGAACCTCGATCCGAGCCATATGTGGTGGCAAGGCATCGATCCGGTTCAAGCGGTGCACATCTTGGGCAGAGCGGGAGCCATTCATCATTTCCACGCGAAGGACACTTCGATCGATCCGATTAACGTCAACAAGCACGGCGTAACCGACATGCAGTCGTACACGCAAATGCTCGACCGCGCATGGCAGTTCCGCACCGTCGGATTCGGCCACGATCTGAAAACGTGGGCCGACATTATCAGCGCGCTTCGTCTGGTCGGATACGACTATGTCGTCAGCATCGAGCACGAGGACGGTTTGATGTCCGTTGACGAAGGTTTCACCAAAGCAGTGCAAAATCTGCAACAGGTGCTCATTAAAGAACCTTTGGGAGAAATGTGGTGGGTATAACCTTTATACCCGTCCGCGTTAAAAAGCCCTCCGATCCCGGGATCGGAGGGCTTTCGCTATTTCCTATGTACATAAAATCGGCGCGGCGATTACTCCAGCAAACCGAGCCAATTTTTCACCATTAAATAATCGATGAACAAAAACACAAGCAGGCTGACCGCAGCAAAACCGATGGCGAACTTGTTTTTTTGCGGCGCCCTCAGCAGGCGGATGAAACCGATCAAAATCAAGAGCGTAAACACAATATTGAACACGTCATACCCGAAAAAGCGGGGGGATTCCTGCGCTGCTTCTTCTGCCAAAAACATGGGGGACCTCCTTCTCTACACTCCGAAAATAAGCATCTTCTTTAATATGTTATCTTTCCTCGCTGCCTTATGCAAGCGATTTATCCAACTTTAACAACTTTGTCACTAATTTGCCCGCAATCCGGCCTGTTCATGCGCGCGCCGTCCCGCCGTCTCCTTTTCTTATTAAAGTTATAACGATAATCTATGTTTGCCATAACAAAAGCTTATACACCGCCTGAGCAATTTGCATTTACGATCCCGTACAAATGTGATACTATCATAATAATCAGTTTTCATACTATTTTTATCGGAATTGGAACGTGAGGGGGACTGGAACATGGCTTACGAAGCAAAATGGGCGGCGGATCCGTCCAAGCTGAATAAAGTGGAATTAATCAAGCTGGAAAAAGACGGTCTCGACGTGATTCGCACCATTATCGAAAAATACGCCGTAGAGGGCTACGAATCGATTCCGGAAGATGAGAAGAACCGGTTCAAATGGGCGGGCGTCTATGAACAAAAACCGAAAGACGGCCATTTCATGATGCGGGTGCGCATTCCTTCGGGAATTTTGAACTATGACCAGGCGTGCGCGCTGGCCAACATCGCCCGCGATTACGGCCGGAACCTGATGGATGTGACGACCCGCCAGGCCGTTCAGTTCCACTGGCTGCGGGTGGAGCAATTGCCGGACATCTTCAACCGTCTCGAGTCGGTCGGTCTGTATTCCACCGAAGCTTGCGGCGATTGCCCGCGCACCGTCGTCGGCAACCCGCTGGCCGGCATCGACAAGGACGAGTTGATGGACACGTCGGCCATCGTCAAGGAAGTCAACGACTTTTTTGTAGGGAACAAAGATTTTTCCAATTTGCCGCGTAAATATAAAATGTCCATCTCCGCCAATATTTACAACACCGCTCATGCGGAAATCAACGACCTTGCGTTCACTCCGGCGACGAAAGTCATTGACGGCCAAGAGGTACTCGGCTTCCACGTATGGGTCGGCGGCGGCTTGTCGGCCAAACCGTATTTGGCGCAAAAGCTGGATATGTTCGTAAGGCCGGAGGAAGTGCTTAAAGTGGCTGTCGGCGTCACGACGATATTCCGCGACTTCGGCTACCGTGAAAAGCGCCATCACGCACGGCTGAAATTTCTCGTGGCCGACTGGGGCGCGGAAAAATTCCGGGAAGAGCTCGTCAAGCTCATCGGCGAAATGCCGACGCTCGGGGAAGACAAAATCGTCGGCTGGAACGCCGCCTACTTTGACGGCGTGCATCCGCAGAAACAGCCCGGTTTGAGCTACGTCGGTCTCAACGTGCCGATCGGACGGCTGAGCGGCGACGAATTTTTGGAGCTGGCCAACCTGGCGAAAAAGTACGGAAACGGCTCGCTGCGTACGACGATGTCGCAGAACATCATTATCGCCAACGTGCCGAACGAAAAAGTGGACGCTCTGCTTCAGGAGAAGCTGCTGCAGCGGTTGACGCCGTTCCCGAAACGGTTTATGAGCCGCACCGTTACGTGCACAGGCAACGAATTCTGCAATCTCGCCATTGTAGAAACGAAGGAAAGGGTAAGAAGGGTGGCCCAATATCTTGACGAGCATGTCGATCTGGATACGGACATCCGCATTCATTTCATCGGTTGCCCGAACTCGTGCGGCCAGAAGCATATCGCCGATATCGGATTGCAGGGGTCCCTTGTCAAGACGCCTGACGGCATGGTCGAGTCGTTCGATATCGCGGTGGGCGGAACGCTCGGTCCCGGAGCCAGGTTCAACCAGCCGCTGAAAGGACGCGTGAAAGGAGACGACGTAGGTCCCGTGCTGGCACAGCTCATCCTGTTCTACAAAGAAAACCGCAATGCGGGTGAATCGTTCCATCAATTCGTCCATCGCGTCGGCGTACCGGCATTCCAGGAAAAATTGAACGAAATTCTCGCTTCCAATCAAACTATCGCTTCCTAAAAATAAGTGAAACCGTCCGTGAACGAACCGAATCGCGGACGGTTTTTTTATGCGCAAGCAAGAGCGGCGGACGCGCCCGGAAAACCGGCTGTTCAGTTGCCGCCGTCCGGCGGATGCTCGGGCCGGTTGGCCAGCCAATCTTCGAGTGTCGCCACTCTTTCCGGATATTTGTAGCTGCGGGCCAGAAAACCGGTCCCATGCTGCGGCATCGGATCCTGATCCGTCGGCTGGTAGCGCAAATCGACACTCCAGCGCACTTCATCGGAGCGGTTCGGGGTCGACATATGCAGGCAGCGATCATTGAACAAGATCGCCGTTCCGGCCTTCACCGGAAGCGCCACCGTTTCCGTATTGCCGAGTTGGCTTTCCTTCAGAGCGGTATATCCGGTTCCCGTATGCGTTTCGTGATGCCATTTCAGCAGCCGTTTCCGGTGCGTTCGCGGTTTGATGTGCAGGCATCCGTTCTCATGCGTCGCGTCTACAAGCGAAATCCACACGGTAATGACCGGATTGGAGTTGGCGTCCGGCCAATACGATTTATCCTGATGCCAGGGCACGGCGCCGGCAGCGACCCGGGGAACTTTCGGCCTGACGTTGTACACGGGGTTCGCGAAAATCTCTCCGCCGATAAGCGACTCTACGGCGTCCAATATTTTCGGGTTGCTCATCAGATGATAATATCCGGGCAGGCGGTCGCGCCAGCTTCGCCCGAATTTCAAAAAATCGGCGTCGGTCAGATCCCGGAACAGTTCCGCCAGACGGTATTTGAAAGGGCGGTCTTCCAGCTTATCCCGGATGAGCCCCGCAGCGTACAATTCCTCCGCAATCATCGACACCTTTTGCTCCATCGCCTGTCTCGCCGGTTCCAAATCCTCTTCCGTTAACAGCCCGGGCAGCACGAGGTATCCTTCACGTTCATAATGACCCAGCTGCTCTTCGCTCAAACTTCCTCCGCCATGTTTTGTTTCCACAGTCATACCCTCCAATGTAAAGGGATGTTGTTGATTTTTATTGGATTTCGCCAAACTCGGGCATCATTCCTTTACAGAACCGATCATCACCCCCTGAACAAAATACTTTTGCGCAATCGGATACAAAAATAAGACCGGGACGCTGGCGACTACGATGACCGAATATCTCAGCAAATTTCTCATATCCTCGAATTTCTGGATCAGCTCGGGGGAAAGGTTCATCGACGTCATCTGCACGTTATTCATCACCAGTATTTCCCGCAAAATGAGCTGTAAGGGGTAAAGCGACTTGTCGTTAAGGAAGATGAGCGCGCTGAAATACGAGTTCCAAATGCCGACGGCCGACCAGAGCGTCAGCACGGCGATAATCGGTTTGGAGAGCGGCAGAACGATTTTAAGCAAAAAGCGGATATCGCTGCAGCCGTCGATCGATGCGGACTCGTATAATTCATTCGGTATCGTCGTTTGAAAGAACGTCTTGGCGACAATGATGGAGAAAATGTTCAGGGCGCCCGGCACGACGACCGCCCAGATCGTGTTCAACAGGCCGAGCGCTTTGACGACCAGATAATAAGGAATTAATCCCCCGTTGAATATCATGGCGAACAATAGTAAGGAAATAAAGAAGTGTCTGCCGTAAAAGGTTTTGCGCGATAAAGGATACGCCATCATAATTGTGAGTGTTACACTTAGAGCGGTTCCCAGCACGGTATAAACAAAGGAATTGACATATCCGCTCCAGACTTCGGGATAAATAAACACAGCCCTGTACCCGTTCAAAGTCGGATCGACGGGCCAGATCCAGACTTTCCCGCCTATAACCGCATCGGAGGAACTGAAAGATGAACTTACAATGTAGATTAACGGGTAAGCCACCGCAATCATGATCAAGCTTAAAATGGTGTACAATACGGCCAAAAACAGCCTGTCGGCCATGGACTCTTTTATCGCTGCGCCGGTTTGCATTTTATCCCCTCCGATTCAGAACAGACTCGATTCAGACACTTTGCGCGCTATGAAGTTGGCAATCAGGATAAGGATGAATCCGACCACGGAATTAAAAAGGCCGACAGCGACCGCAAAGCTGTAGTTGGCATCGATCAAGCCGATTTTATATACATAGGTGGCGATAATTTCCGAAGCGCTCAAATTGAGCGGCGTTTGCAGCAAATACACTTTTTCGAAACCGACTCCCAACAGTCCGCCGACGGCAAGAATGAATAAGACAATGATCGTAGGACGTATGGCCGGAAGATCGATATGAACAATTTTATGCAGCCGGGTCGCTCCGTCCATTTTTGCCGCCTCGTACAATTCCGGATTGACGTTGGATAAAGCCGCCAAATAAATAATGGCGCCATAGCCGGTTTCCTGCCAAATTCCCGACCAGACATAGAGCGAAGCAAAGGCGGCCGGACTCCCCATCACATCCGGAGGAGAATCGATCCCGAACAATCGGGCCAATTGCCCATACAACCCGGTGCTGGGCGACAAAATAATCTGCATCATCCCGATCAGAACGACGACGGAAATAAAATACGGGGCATAGGTGACCATCTGCACCGTTTTCTTAAACCGCAAATGCTTCACTTCGTTCAAGGCAACGGCAAGAAATATGGCTGACGGAATGCCGACGACGAGAGAATAAATGCTGATTGTGAGCGTGTTTTTGATCACCGGCCAAAAATACGGCGAACCGAAGAAAAACTCGAAATGTTTCCAGCCGACCCAAGGGCTGTTCCATATCCCCTGCACAGGATTGTAATCTTTGAAGGCAATCTGCGCTCCGAGCATCGGGATGTAGTTGAATGTGATTAAAAAAGCGGTCGGCAGCGCGATGACCAAATAAAGCTGCCAGTGCCGCATCATTTTCTTCACCGCATCTTGAAACAGCGATTTTACAGGTACTGACGTTTGGGCCGCTATGGTTTTATCGGGTTCCAAAACGACTTGCCCCCTTCCGGAATGAGAAACCATCTACCGAGGTCTTTTCAATGATGATGTGTTAAAAATGCAAGTCAAGTAAATCGGATTGAGAGCCAAACCTGCTGACCCTCAATCCGTTTCAAATTTCGAGTGTGCCGGCCTATTTCAGAGACTCCAAATATTGCACGACACCCGGGGTTTGCTGAAACTCGCCAGTGTCAAACGGTTTCTGCATCGCTTTCTGCGACATTTCCAAATACGGTTTCAGTCCCAAACCTTCAAGTCCCTTTATATATGCGTCCCAATCGTTATTCAGCGACTTGGTGCCGACAATGAATTCGGAAGACCATTGCTGCACGAATTTGTTGATGTTCGTTTGATACATCGCAAATTGCTGGGTGTCTTGTTCGGAAATCCAAACGGCGGCCGGATACACTTCGGCAGGTTGTTTGCCTGCGTAGTTTTTCTCCGTCTCCAGACGAAGCATAGAAGCCAAGCCGTCCGGATGAGTAATCGGATAGGCAACCTGGCCGCGTCTCCACTGCTTGGATTGGAAAATCGGGCCCATCTGATCCCAGCCTTCATTTTGCCTGGAGCCGGCGGCGTAAAACTTGTTCCATGCCGTATTTAATATGGCGTCGTTGCCGTCTTCGTCTTTTTCCCCCGGTTTCGGTCTGGTCCAGAACTTCCCTTCCGGTCCGAAGTCGAGCATTTCCATTCCTTCCGGCGTATAAATGAAATTTAACAGTTTCGCCAATGCGATTTTCTGTTCTTCCGTAGCTTTATTGGTGACGGTGAACGTCAAACTGCCGTTGCCATTGCCATAGAAAGCCGCGTATTGAGTCCCGCTCGGACCTTTCAAAGGCGGGACGGTGCGCCAGTTGACAAAATCGGGATTGGCGCTTCCGTTTGTGACAAAGCCGCAAGAGCATCCTTGGGGCACGACGCCGACTTTCTTTTCACTGACGAGTCTCTTTACCACTTCGTTTTGTTGGCTGAACGCTTGTTTGTCCAGAAGTCCTTTGGAATACAGGCGGTTAATATACTCCAGCCCTTGTCTCCACTCATTAGTGGCCGGAGAGAAGATGACATTGCCGCTATCGACATGAAAATAATTTCCGCCATTATTGTATGTAAACGCATTCATCAAGAAAAGGAGCGGGTTCGAGTTCCAACCGTCCGTCGACCCGGTCAACGGAACGATTCCATTGTCTTTGAACACTTGCAGCACACGTTCAAATTCATCCGTCGTTGTCGGCATTTGCAATCCGAATTGATTCAGCAGCTCGACGTTAATCCACATTTTTCCCGACCAGAAACAGTGATCGCACCAGTTATAAGCGGGCAGACCGTAAATATTGCCGTCCGGCGCCATCGCAATATCTTTCAGTCCGGGTACGGTTTCCAGCGCAGTCTTCACGTTTGGCGCATATTCGTCGATATATGGGTTCAACGGGACCAGAATGCCCTGCTTCGAATATTTCAGAATATCGGAAGGCTTGAAATCGCCGTTCCAGAACACTTCGGGATAATCGCCGCTGGCCAGAAGCAGGGGCTGTTTGGCCGCCCTGTCGCTGGATGGGGTAATCATCCAATTGATTTTTATCTTGAATTGTTCTTCTACATATTTGGTGAACCAGTTCGTCTTCAAATCGATGACATTGCCCGGCGGCGAGGCATAAAACGAAACGGTGACCGGACCGTCCGCCGCAACCTGCGAGTCGGTCGACGACGTTTGCGAGGATTGGTTGCCATCGGATGATTTTTCACACGCGGAGACCATCAGAAATATCGCCGATAACAGAAAAAAACAGATGAGCATTACGGAACGTTTTGCTTTCACGGCTAATTGACCTCCCTGACTTTTGATTCGGGCTGCTTTATGTATGAAAGAGAAATTCTTGCAGCAGTTATTAGATTATAATAAGGAAGATCATCTTTTATGTATGCTCATTCCCGTTTCCGCGGAACCGTTTCCAGGAAAACGGACATAAGCGCCCTTATTTGAGATAAAACCGCTCCATTTCTATTTCTTGCGGACATAGGATACCTTATTTAGCAAAAATCAGTCCATTTCAGCGCCAGTCGGCATTCGCCAGGTCCCTCCATCGAGAAGTTTTCTTTTCTTCGCTTTAACGCTGCAGCGTTGAAAAAATCCGCGATAAACGCGGAAAGTGCTACACCAAAAGCATAAGTTTCTCAGTTTGTCGTTTCCTAAATCCGCAGGTGCCTTCCTCTTGCATCATCCTTCGGTGAATCCGTGGAAAAACCAATAATTGCGGATTCACGACGGATGCTGTCAATGATTTCTCCAAGAAATCGGTACCTGTTCTCTCTCGTTCCCCCATACTGATCGGTGCGCTTGTTTGTAACCGGGGATAAAAAATCGTTGATTAAATATCCGTGCGCCGCATGAAGCTCGATGACGTCAAATCCCGCTTGCGCGGCCCGCCAGGCTGCATCCCTGAACGACCGGATGACGGCCCGCGTTTGTTCGATGGTAAGCGCTGCGGTCGGCCGTCCCCGGAAGGGCAATCCCGACGAGGATAAGCCTATTCCCGACTCTTTTTTTTCTTCCCGCGTGCCCCAACTGGATGCCCGCCTTCGCTCCTAGCCGCTGAATGGTTCCCGCCAAGCGTCGTAAATTCGGCACTTGATTATCGTTCCACAGACCTAATGAACCCGGATCCCCTCCTCGTTCCTCAACCGCTGTCACTTCCAGCATAACGAGTCCGACCTGGCCAAGCGCGCGGGCTCCGTAGTGCACATATTGCCATTCCGTCAATTTTCCTTCCTCATCGGCAGCCACCGTTCCCATGGGGGACATCATGATTCGATTTTTTAACTCCACACCGCGGATTGTAATTGGACTGAACAGCATGGACATCGTAACTCCACTCCTTCTATCACTTTACAATTTTGTTTCCATTTTATATGCTGAGGCTAATCGGCAACATAGAATAATGATGAAATTTCTGCGCTTTTAACAAGTGATTCATTGAATTTTAGTCGGTTTACTTTGAAAATAAAGGCGGTGAATGTTATGGATCAAGTTGATGCTCAAATCCTGTCATCCCTTCAGAAGTACGCCAGATTGTCTATGACCGAATTAGGCAAACAAATCGGTCTGTCGCAGCCGGCTGTAACGGAAAGAGTACGCAAGCTGGAGGAAAAAGGGGTGATTACCGAATATCGGGCGATTGTATCACCCGAGAAAATCAATAAGCACTCTATCGCTTATCTGCTCTTCCATACGAAAAACTGCGGGAAATTCATCGAGTTTTGTCGTAATCATCCCGACGTTGTGGAGTGTCATCGCATTAGCGGGGAATACAATTATTTAATTAAAGTAGTCAGTGATTCCACGCGGTCATTGGAAGCATTTATTGACGCAAGCGGTAAACACGGAAATTCTACGACTTTAATTGTGATGTCCACGCCTATCGAGAATAAAGAGCTTGTCCCGACCCTACTGGACGATTAACGTTTCGATCGAACAGTGGAATCCTGTACGCGAGCGTAAAAGAGCGTATCTGTCTTGTATTTTGTACAACCTATCCAAACCGGCGATGGACTCCAACATTTTTTACGTCAAAAAAACCCTTCCTCACCAAGGAAAGAGATTCCCTGGCGGGAGAAGGGTTTAAACAGGGAGACACCGGCTGCGATCCTGAAAACCGACCGTCTCTGGTATTGGGGGAGCCGAACAATCAGCCCCCCTTCGTTCCTGTTACACGGCTGCGTTCTCCTTCTGCAGCCGGGCGGCGTCTTCCGTTCGTTTTCGATCCCGTTCGAGCACCGGCTTCAAATATTTCCCGGTGTACGAGCCGTCGACATCGACGATGTCTTCCGGCGTACCGGCGGCGACAATCGTGCCGCCCCGGTTGCCGCCTTCCGGCCCCAAATCGATAATGTAATCCGCTGTTTTGATGACATCGAGATTATGCTCGATGACGAGCACCGACTCGCCGGAATCGACAAGCCTGTGCAGCACTTTCAGCAGACGGTCGATGTCGTCGATATGAAGCCCTGTTGTCGGCTCATCCAATATATACATCGTTTTTCCCGTGCTGCGCCGGTACAGTTCCGCGGCCAATTTCACCCGCTGCGCCTCGCCGCCGGACAGCGTCGTCGCCGGCTGCCCGAGCGTCATATACCCGAGACCTACGTCGAGCAGCGTTTGCAGTTTGCGGTGAATGCGCGGAATGTTTTTGAAAAATTCGCAGCCGTCTTCGATCGTCATATCCAATATTTCGGCAATGTTTTTGCCTTTATACCGCACTTCCAGCGTTTCCCGGTTATACCGCTTTCCTTTGCATACTTCGCACGGCACGTACACATCCGGCAAAAAGTGCATTTCGATTTTGATGATGCCGTCGCCCCGGCACGCTTCGCATCTTCCGCCCTTCACATTAAAGCTGAAGCGGCCTTTCTTGTATCCGCGAATCTTCGCCTCCGGCGTCGCCGCAAACACGTCGCGGATGTCGTCGAACACCCCCGTATACGTGGCCGGGTTCGATCGCGGCGTTCTGCCGATCGGCGATTGGTCGATATCGACGACCTTTTCGATGTGCTCCAATCCTTTGATTTCTTTATATTCACCGGGGCGGACTTTCGCGCCGTTCAGTTCCCGCGCCAACGCCTTGTAAAAAATTTCGTTGATCAGCGTGCTCTTGCCGGAACCGGACACGCCGGTCACACAAGTAAACACGCCGAGCGGAATTTTCACGTTGACGTTCTTTAAATTGTTTTCTTTCGCCCCTTTGATCTCAATCCATTTTCCGTTCGGTTTGCGGCGCTTGAGCGGCACCGGGATAAACTTCGCTCCGCTTAAATATTGCCCGGTCAGCGACTGCGGATTTTTCATAATTTCCTGCGGCGTCCCTTGCGCGATAACCTGTCCGCCGTGAATGCCCGCTCCGGGCCCGATGTCGATAATGTAATCCGCGGCCAGCATCGTATCCTCGTCATGCTCCACCACGATGAGCGTGTTGCCCAAGTCGCGCATATGCTCCAGCGTCCGGATGAGCCTGTCATTGTCGCGCTGGTGAAGGCCGATGCTCGGTTCGTCCAGTATATACAGCACTCCCATCAGACTCGAGCCGATTTGCGTCGCCAGCCGAATCCGCTGCGCCTCCCCGCCGGACAACGTGCCCGCCGCCCTGCTGAGCGACAAATAGTCGAGGCCGACATTGACCAAAAATCCGAGGCGCGCATTGATTTCTTTTAAAATCAGGTGGGCGATTTTCATTTCTTTATCGGATAATTGCAGCGACTCGAAAAACTGCAAGGCGTCGCCGACGGACAAGTCGGTGACATACGCAATATTCTTGCCGTTTATCGTTACGGCCAGGCTTTCCGCTTTCAAACGCTGACCTTTGCACGATTGGCACGGTTTGGAGCTCATATATTTTTCGATATGCTCGCGTACGCCGTCCGATACGGTTTCCCTGTATCTCCGCTCCAAATTGCGGACGACCCCTTCGAACGGAACGAGCGCCTCCTTCGTGCGGCCAAACTCGCTTTCATAACGGAACCGTATTTTTTCTCCGCCGGTCCCGTATAGCAAGACGTTCATCTGCTCGGGCGTGAGCTGCGATACGGGAACGTCCGTCGGGATGCGGTAGTGTTTGCATACCGCCTCCATAAACTGCGGGTAGTAGTTTGAAGAGCTGCCCGCCCACGCTTCGAACGCACCTTCCTCAATCGTAAGGTTCGCGTTCGGGATTAACAGCTCGGGATCGACGACCATTTTGCTGCCGAGCCCGTCGCATTCCGGACAAGCGCCGTACGGGCTGTTAAAGGAAAACATGCGCGGAGCCAGCTCCGGAATGCTGAACCCGCACTCCGGACAGGCCAAATTGGAGCTGAACAGCAGCTCCTCCTGATCGATCACATCGACGATCACTCTTCCATCCGCCAATTTCAGAGCGGTTTCCAATGAATCGGCAAGTCTGGACTGAATATCGCTCTTAATGACGATCCGGTCGACCACGACTTCGATCGAATGCTTTTTGTTTTTGTCGAGCTCGATCTTCTCCGACACGTCCCGGATTTCCCCGTCGACGCGCACGCGGACGAATCCTTGCTTTTGAATGTCGGCGAACAGCTTCGTATGCTCGCCTTTCCGTCCCGAGACGACCGGGGCCAAAATTTGCATTCTCGTTTTCTCCGGGTATTCCATCAGCCGATCGACCATCTGCTCTACCGTTTGCGAGCTGATTTCGATGTGGTGGACCGGGCAGTGCGGCCGGCCGATTCTGGCAAACAACAGCCTCAGGTAGTCGTAAATTTCCGTCACCGTACCGACGGTCGAACGCGGGTTGCGGCTCGTCGTTTTCTGATCGATGGAAATCGCCGGCGACAAACCTTCAATCGAATCGACATCGGGTTTGTCCATTTGGCCGAGAAACTGCCTGGCATAGGCCGATAACGATTCGACGTACCTCCGCTGCCCTTCCGCATATATCGTGTCGAAAGCAAGCGACGATTTGCCCGATCCGCTCAGTCCGGTGAGAACGACGAATTTGTCCCGCGGAATCGAAACGTCGATATTTTTTAAATTGTGGGCGCGCGCGCCTTTGATTACGATCTCTTCCCTTGCCACCCTAACCATCCTTTCATGTTTGCGCCTTCAGTTCCAGAATCGCGTCGCGCAGTTCCGCCGCGCGCTCGAACTGCAGCTGCTTGGCCGCTTCTTTCATTTCCGCTTCCAATCTTTCGATCAATGCGTCGCGGTCTTTTTTCGACATTTTCGTTATATTCTTATCGGCGATATAATCGGCCTTCTGTTCGGCCGCTTTCGTCGCCTCGATAACGTCGCGCACTTTTTTGCGAATCGTTTGCGGCGTAATGCCGTGCTTTTCGTTGTATGCGATCTGGATGCGGCGGCGCCTCTCCGTTTCGCGAATCGCCTTGTCCATCGATTCCGTTATTTTGTCGGCGTACATGATCACTTTTCCGTCCGCGTTTCTTGCCGCGCGTCCTATCGTCTGGATGAGCGAGCGCTCGGCCCGCAAAAAGCCTTCTTTATCCGCATCGAGGATGGCGACGAGCGATACTTCCGGCAAATCGAGCCCTTCCCTGAGCAGGTTAATGCCGACGAGCACATGGAACGTGCCGAGACGGAGGTCGCGCAAAATTTGCATCCGTTCCAGCGTTTTGATGTCCGAGTGCAGGTAACGGACTTTGATGCCGACGTCTTTCAAGTAATCGGTCAAATCTTCCGCCATTTTCTTCGTTAACGTCGTCACAAGGACGCGCTCGTCTTTCTCGATGCGCTCCCGGATTTCGCCGATCAGATCGTCGATTTGCCCTTTCGTCGGCCGCACTTCAATTTCCGGATCGACAAGGCCGGTCGGCCGGATAATTTGTTCCACCATGGTCGGGCAGTGCTCCAGTTCGTACGGACCCGGCGTGGCGGACACATAGATGATCTGATTGATTTTTTGCTCAAACTCCTCGAAACGGAGCGGCCGGTTATCCAGGGCGGAAGGAAGACGGAAGCCGTGCTCGACGAGCACTTCCTTTCTCGCGCGGTCCCCGTTGTACATTCCGCGGATTTGCGGCAGCGTTACGTGCGATTCGTCGACGACGACGAGAAAGTCTTCGGGAAAATAATCGAACAGGGTATACGGCGTAGCCCCCCGTTCCCTGAAAGTGAGCGGTCCGGAATAGTTTTCGATTCCCGGACAGAAGCCCATTTCCAGCATCATTTCGATATCGTACCGGGTGCGCTGTTCGAGCCGCTGCGCTTCCAGCAGCTTGCCGTTCTCGCGGAAGTAGGCCAGCCGTTCTTCCAGCTCCCGCTCAATATTGGCGATCGCCCGCTTCATCGTATGCTCGTGCGTGACAAAGTGCGATGCCGGGAAAATAGCGATATGCTCTCTTTCCCCGATAATTTCCCCGGTCAGCACGTCGATCTCCGTAATCCGTTCGATTTCATCGCCGAACAATTCGACGCGCACCGCCTGCTCCCCCCGCGAAGCCGGGAAAATTTCGATGACGTCGCCGCGGACGCGAAACGTGCCGCGCACGAAATTGATATCGTTGCGCTGGTACTGGATATCGACGAGCTTGTGCAAAATCTCGTTGCGCGGGCGCTCCATGCCGACGCGCAAAGACAATACGAGCTCGCCGTATTCCTTGGGCGAACCGAGGCCGTAAATGCACGATACGCTCGCCACAATAATGACGTCTCTCCGTTCGAACAGCGCGCTCGTCGCCGAGTGGCGAAGCTTGTCTATCTCGTCGTTGATGCTCGAATCTTTCTCAATATACGTATCCGAGGAAGGAATGTAGGCTTCCGGTTGATAGTAATCGTAGTAGCTGACGAAGTATTCCACCGCATTGTTCGGAAAAAATTCCTTAAACTCGCTGCATAACTGCGCCGCCAACGTTTTGTTGTGGGCGATGACGAGGGTAGGGCGGTTCAGCCGCGCGATCGTATGCGCAATCGTGAACGTTTTGCCGGTACCCGTCGCCCCGAGCAGCGTCTGGTGCTTTTGCCCTTCCATAACTCCCCGCACCAGCTGTTCGATCGCTTTAGGCTGATCGCCCTGCGGGGCAAAATCGGAAACGAGTTCAAACGGTTTGGAACTGACGACAATATCGCTCATTATAATTTTCTCCTTACGGAATGGTAAACATAATAAGAATGTTTGTTCCTATTATACCGGTTTTGCCTTCTCGTTGCAATTGAAGGAAACGCTCTTCTCTCCGCGAGCCATCTCCGTCCGTCGTCTCCGCCCGCCTGTCGGGGCCGGAGAAAAAAGACCATGTTGTCTGCAACATGGTCTGTTGTCGGGCCGCCTCGTCACATTTCTTTCGTCGGTCTTTTCCATAAACCGGTTACTTGCGTTCGCACGAAACCGATTAAACTCATCTGTCTCGTCTGGGCGTAAACGATCACATGATCGTCCGGCGCGAGCAGGATGCCGAGCTGGTGATGATCGCCGGAAAATATCGCTCTGCCGACAAACTTGCTCTGCCCCTCCAGATTTATAATTTCGAGTTTGCAAAACGCCGGATTTTGCGATATTGCGCGGTGAAGCTCTTCTTTCGTCCGCACCTTGACGCCGTTCACCTTATGTATGATTTCCCCGGCGCGTATGCCCATTTCCGCCGCCGGGCTCGCCGGAAGAACGCCAAGGATGACGAGCCCCCTTTCATCGTGGACAAAACGCGGGCTTTGCTGCGATTCTTCCCATTGGCCGTACCACACCGCCGTTTCATGGAGAACGATGGACAGCACGGAAGCGCCGATGGCGGCAACCGGCCACATTTCGGCGCATATGGCGGCCAGCAGCATGACGATGCCGTATGCGAGCAGGATGCCCGCACACCGTTTCGCTTTCACCTGCGGAAGCCGGGACACCGTCATTGCCGAGAAACCGATGACGGCCGGAAAAGCGGCAATCGTCCAGCCGGACGACCATACGTCCCCCCCGAACCATGGAGTCCACGGCAGAAAATCCGCACCCGTCTGGGCCGGCACAACGAGCAGCAGCGGAACCGGCCATATCCCCTGCAAGTGGTAAGCGCCGACGATTTTTCCGCGTTTGCCTTCCACAAACAACGGGGTCGCCCCGCTTGCGCCTTGTATGCGGACTAGCCCCGCTTCAAGCAAATGAAGGACGGCGACAAGGGCCAACAGCGAGCCGATTTCCAGTTCGGCGATCGGCCGGAAAATTTGCGGCGGAACGGATTGGCCGAGCTGGGGAAAAGCGGCCGCGATGGAGTGCAATATTCCGAGAAGGCCCGCCGCATAAGCGATGCAAAAAAAGCGAACGCGAACGAGCGTCAACAGGAACGCCGTTCCCCACAAGAACAGCACCGTGTCCGGCTGCAGGGCGGCTCCCGTAAACGCCAAAACGAACGACGCCGCCATTCCTCCGGCCAACCCGGCGAGCAGCGTGCGCCACGTTTGTCCGGCCCACGAGTGCAGGCGGGTGTGGAACAATTTTCGTTCCAGCCGCATTTGCCGCCGGTATTGCATGATGACAAACAATATCCCTATATAATAAAACGGTTGCGTCAAAAGCATAAGCAGGGCTTGCGCGATACGGCGAAGCAATTCCGCAGCGAATTCCATTGTGAATGAACTCCTTGCAAAAAAAATAAGAAGGCTGAAAATTCAACCTTCTCCTTACTTCGACGCCGTTCAATGGATCTCCTTCTCACTTGCTTATCAAATTTTGAAGGTAATCGACAGCCGACTTCAGCTGCAGATCGTTTTTGGGAGAAAGAATCTCCTTCATAATCGCTTCTTCGACGCTTGCAGCGGTCTTTTTGTCTACTTTGCCGGTCACCGGAAGCTTGTGCGCCTTTTGAAACGCCTTGACCGCCCGAACCGTGCCTTCACTGAAGTATCCGTCTGTGCGGCCCGGCTTGAAGCCTAAGCCGTCCAGCATAATCTGCAGGTTTTTCACGTCTTCGCCGACCGTGTCGAATTCCAGCTCCGTCTTCTTGGATAGCGGCGCGACTCTGAAAAATGCAGGCTGCGATACGGCGATATCCGGGGCGATGCCTTTATTGTGAATCCAATTGCCGTTCGGCGTGAGCCATTTCGCCACCGTCATTTTAATGTTGCTGCCGTCGCCCATCTCTTCTGCAAATGTATATTGTACCGTTCCTTTGCCGAACGTCGTTTCGCCGATCAAACGGCCGCCGGCCGATTCCTTCAGCGCCGCAGCCAATATTTCCGATGCGCTGGCGCTGCCTTTATTAATCAGCACGGCAATCGGATAAGGCTTGCCTTTGCCGTTCGACACCGTCGGAACGCGTTTTTGGGTGCGGTCCTCCACCTGCACAATCGTTTTGCCTTTGGGCACAAGCTGCTCGGCAATTTCGACAACGACGGGCAGCACGCCTCCCGGATCGTTGCGCACGTCGATGATGAGCGCCTTCATCCCTTTGGCTTCCAATGCCGCCAATTCTTCCTCGAACCGCTTTGCGGTATTTTGCGCGAACTGCCTGATTTCGATTTTGCCGATTTGGCCGTCGATCATTTCCGAATAGACCGTCTCCAGATCGATTTTATCGCGCACCACGATAATTTGCACCGGTTCCCCGGTTCCGCCGCGCAATATTTCCAGCTTCGCCTGCGTGCCTTTGGCGCCGCGAATTTTGGCCACCGCTTCGTTTATCGTAAGCCCCTGCAGCGCTTCCCCATTGACCGAGAGGATGACGTCGCCGCTGTGAATGCCCGCCTTTTCGGCCGGAGAACCCTTAATGGGAGCGATGACTTTCACATTCCCGTTCTCCATCGTCACCTCAGCGCCAATGCCCGTAAACGAAGACTCGATGCTCTCCTGAAAATGTCCGGCTTCCTCTTTATCCATGTACACCGTGTAAGGATCGTTCAGCGCGGACAGCATCCCGTTAATCGCGCCGTCGACCACTTTGGCTTTCTCCACATCGTTCAAAAACCGGCTTTCAATCAGTCCGTAAGTTTTGGATATTTTATTCAAATCGTCCGCAGCGAGTTTCCCCGTGTCATGCAGCGACGTTTCCCTGCTTCCGCGTTCGGCGAATATCGATGAATCGACAAAAGTCAATGTGATGATACTGCTGGCAAACATCGCAAGCAGTACAAAGGCAAACACCGTACGGCCCTTAAAGCGCATTTTCCCGCACACCACCTTTTTTTGGAAAATGTGATGACCATCCATTATAGTATATGAAAGGCCTGTACATTCTATTCATTCCCGAGGAAACGGGGCTTTAACGCAAATAGTTCGTCGGATCCACCGCTCTTTCGTTCAACCTGACCTCAAAGTGGAGATGGTTGCCCGTCGAACGCCCGGTTGTGCCCACTTCCGCGATTTTATCGCCTCTTTCCACGATCTGCCCTTTCTCCACCTTAATCCCGTTCGGACGAATATGCCCGTACAGCGTCCACAGTCCGTTGCCGTGGTCGATAATAACGGTATTGCCGTAACCGTTCATCCATTGCGCGACAATGACGACGCCTTTTTCCGCGGCCAATATCGAGGTTCCCGCGGGCGCGCCGAAATCGAGTCCGCTGTGAAACGCCCCTCTTTTGCCCGTGATCGGGTCCACGCGCGATCCGAATCCGGACGTTTGCGGATACAGCTTCGGCAGCGGAAATCCCAATTTTCCGCCTTTATAATAGTTCACCTTGATGGAATTTTTTTTGCGGATGAGCGCCGCTTCCAGGCTGGCCAGCTTCATGACCGCCTGCTGCTGCTCTTCGCTGATTTCCTCAAGTTCCTTCTCCTGTTCGTTCAGGCTCGCGATATGCACTTCTTTTTGCTTTTCCTGAACTTGCAGCGTCTGCTGCAGCGCTGCGGTCTCGCGATGCAGCCGGTTCACTTCCGCCAGCCTGACTTCCACCTGTTTCTTCTTTTCTTTCACCGTATCGCGATCTTTCTTGTTCTCCGCCAAAATGTCTTTATCGCGGCTGACAATCGATTTCAACGCTTCGTAACGATCGAGAAAATCGGCAAAATCGGTCGAACTCATGAGCACGTCCAGATAGGAAACAAAACCGTTCGTATACATGAGGCGGAGCCGCGATTTCAACAGCTTGTCCCGTGTGGCGACGCGTTTCTCGGCCTCGTTCAATTGTTTCATCGTCCGCTCCAGGTCGGCCGTCACCGTTTCAATCTGGCGCGTCAGTGCGTTCAATTTGTCCGCCGTCTGCTCAATTTTTTGCTGCAGCGTGTTCAGCTCCATCGTTTCTTCCGCTTTCTCGGCCCGAATATGCTGAACCTGGTTTTCGGCCTCTCTTTTTTTTCTGTCGGCCTCGGCCTTCTCTCTCTTTACTCTCTCAATGTCCTGATTGATCTTGTCGATTTCGGAAACGGCGTATCCCTGGTACGGGTACAAAATGACGGACGCCAGCAGCGAAACGACGACCAGAGGCAGAAACGTCTTCTTCATGAATTCTCCTCCTCAGAGTTTCCGTTAGGAAACTTGCTTCGTAAGCGATTCTCAGAGTTTCCGTCAGGAAACTTACTTCGTAAGCGATCCTCAAAGTTTCCGTCAAGGAACCTTGCTTCGTAAGCGAGTCTTCATCGTTTCCGCAAGCAGGCTATCCGACGCGACGGATCGGCATCAACCGACAATCGCGGCTGCCGTTTGTCGGACAGACTGCCGGGAAACGTTCTTCATCGGCAATGGCTATACTCTCAGATATTTTCGCACGGAAATGGTCGTTCCCCATATCCCGATCACGATGCCGATGCTCGCCAACAGCGCGAACAGGGTAAAGGCGATGCTACGCACCGGCAGCAGCCTCACCATCATCAGGCCGAGTTCGATTTGAGTCGTGCTGATCAATTGCGAGTATCCGTATAAGAGAACGGCAACGGGTATGAGCGAACCGATGATGCCGAGCAGCGCCCCTTCAATGAAGAAAGGCCAGCGGATGAAACTGTTGGTCGCCCCGACCAGTTTCATAATCGCAATCTCTCTCCGCCTTGCCAGAATCGTCAGCTTGATCGTGTTGGCGATGAGGAACATCGCCGTGAACGCAAGCCCGGCCACGAGAATCAACCCGATGTTGCGCACGATTTCGGTCACCTTGAACATCGTTTCCACCGTGCCCTTGCCGTAGCTTACTTTGTAAATGGGCGCGGGGGATTTGCCTTCATTCAGCTTCTCGATCTGTGCCGCAACCGAACTGACCTGCCTGGGCTCGTACACTTCCACGGTGAACGAATCGTTCAGCGGGTTATTCTCGCCGTCGAACCCTTCCAGCAGTTCTTTTCCGTCCTCGCCCAGCTTTTCGCGTAAAAATTTCAAGCCTTCCTCTTTGGAGACGAACGTGATTTTGCTCACTTCCGCCATATTTCCGATTTCATTTTGCAAGGCCGATATTTGCTCCTGCGGCGTGCCGACCTCCAAAAATACGCGAATTTCCACCTGGCTCTCAATCTGTTTCGCCAGATCGTTCACGTTAAGAGCGAGCAACAGAAAAACACCGAGAATGAACAGCGAGATCGAAATCGAGCTTACCGAAGCGAAAGACATCCAGCCGTTGCGGACTACGTTTTTCGCTCCTTCGCGCAAGTGGCGAGCCGCCGTGCTAATCCTCATATCCGTATTCACCCCTGATCTCGTCGCGGACAATCGTGCCTCTTTCGATGGCGATAACCCGTTTGCGCAAAGTGTTCACAATCTCTTTGTTGTGCGTCGCCATGACGATGGTCGTCCCCCGGAAGTTAATCTCCTCCAGGAGGCGCATAATTCCCCACGACGTATCGGGATCGAGGTTTCCGGTAGGCTCGTCCGCAATAATGACCGCGGGATTGTTGACGATCGCCCTGGCAATCGCCACGCGCTGCTGCTCCCCGCCGGACAATTGGGCCGGATACGAGCTTGTTTTCTCCTTGAGCCGGACCAGCTCCAGCACTTCGGCCACCCGTTTTTTGATAATTTTTTTCGGCGTTTCGATCGCTTCCATCGCGAAAGCGATATTTTCGTACACCGTCAGCTTCGGCAGTAGGCGAAAATCCTGAAAAATAACGCCGATGTTGCGTCTCACGTACGGAATTTTGCGTTGCTTCAGCTTCTCCAGATTAAACCCGTTGACGAACACCTGCCCTTTCGTCGGGCGCTCTTCCCTATATATTAATTTCATGAACGTAGACTTCCCCGCTCCCGAAGGGCCTACGACATATACGAATTCATTGCGGTTCACGGTTATAGTAATGCCTTTCAATGCGTGGGTTCCGTCGGAATAAGTCTTCCATACGTCGTGCATTTCTATCACGTTATCACATCCTGTTTCCAGATAGCCTTTATTATTTCGACATGAAATTATAAAATCCTTTCATTTGATTTTAATTTCAACATATTTTCACATTATACCGGCACGCATGTTGAAATAGGCAGAATGAAAGGGAGAAAAATGATGGAAACTTCACGTTTTCCGGCATATACATATGTTGTCGCATATAGAAGTGTCCTCGGGAGAGGGGAGGTTTACCGATGTCGGGAATTCGGAGCGCAATGTATGTCGTGTTAGGCTTCGTGCTTGTGATGGCAGCCGCATTCCTCTGCGTTTATTTTTACGCCGGCCAGCAAACGGTTCCGGGAGGGCTTTCCGTCTCGCAATGGGAGGCGCAGGGGCTCACCTACGGACAATTTCGCGAGCAGTTCCAAGCCAAGGTCCACGCGCTTAAGCAGCAGCGGGTGACGATCGGCTCGAAGCAGAAAGGCGTCGGATTCCACACGTTCACATTCGAACAACTGGGACTCATCGTCAACGATGCGGAAATTTTAAATCAAATCGAGGCGCTGCGCCATGGGTCCGTTTTGGAGAGGGCAAAGAAGCGCTGGGCGCTTACGGACGCGACGCTGGAACTGACGGCGAGCTTCCGGGAAAATATTTTGCGCAAGACGATAAACGGGACGTGGAAAACGCTGCAGGAAACGAAACCGGTTCAGGCAAAAAGGATCATTACCGAACAGGACACCGTGACTTACGTTCCCGAAAAACCGGCGTACCGCATCGACCAAACGAAACTGGAAGCGCGTTTGCGCGAGTTGATTCCCGCACGGCTGGCGGAAGTGACCTTGCCCGGGCCCGATCGGCAGGTGGAGCTTGCGCTGACCGTAATCAAGCCGCCCGTAACGGTGGCAAGTCTTCAGGCGGAGCGCATCCGCCGCAAAATCGGCGAGTTCACCACACCGCTCGGAACAAGCGGACAGGGAAGAATATATAACATCCAATCGACGGCAAAAACGGTGCACGACATGATGCTTAAACCCGGGGAAATTTTCGATTACAGCCGCGTCATCGAACAGACGGAACAAAAATTCGGCTTTAAAGAGGCGCCCGTCATTATGAACGGCAAACTCGTGCCGGGCATCGGCGGAGGCATCTGCCAAGTATCCACCACGCTGTACAACGCGGTGTTGCGCACCGGCCTCGACATTGTCGAAAGGCGGAACCATTCGCTGCCGGTCAGCTATGTCCCGTTGGGGCAGGACGCCACGTTTGCCGACGGATACATCAATTTCAAATTCCGCAACAATACGGGCGGGCACCTGTTAATCCGCACCTCAGTGAGCGGAAACCGGCTGACGGTCAAGCTTTTTGGCGACACGCCGGAAAATATGACGTACGACATCGAGTCCAGAACGGTGAGAACGATAGACTCGCCGATTAAATACGTGAAAAATCCGAAACTCGCCCGAGGGAAACAAATGGTGATTCAGAGGGGAAAACAAGGGTATGTTGTTGAAACGTACCGCATTGCGAAAAAAAACGGGGTAATCGTCGAGAGAAAAAGAATATCGCGCGATACGTATAAGGCGCAGCCCACCGTTATCGCGGTCAACTGGGGCGCATCGGGGAATGAGCAGCCGCCCGCGAAAAACCAGAGCCCGGACGAGCGCATTGTGGAAGATGGAGTGAGGGGTCCCGTGTTTCAGTGACGGCCGGCGCGCCCCGCGACCGAAGCGGAGGAATTTTCGGCGCAAGCCGGTTGGATAAAACATAAAGGGCATGGTTTCTATCGACGCACGATGAAAACCATGCCCTTTCCCATCCGGCTTATCTGCTTTTCTTCCAGTACCGTTCGAACCATTCGTTCGTTTCGCGCAGCGCCGCCTCCGCGCGTTCAATGGCGCCGGTGACCTGATTCGACGCCGTGCCCCCGTAAACGTTGCGGGCATTGACGACATGTTCCGGCTGAAGCACGTCATAAATGTCTTCCCCGAACAGCGCGGAAAATTGCGTGAACTCCTCCATGCTCAAATCAAGCAATACCTTTTTGTTCTGAATGCAGTACAGCACGATCTTGCCGATCACTTCATGCGCCTGGCGGAACGGAAGCCCCTTGTTCACCAGGTAATCGGCAATGTCGGTCGCATTGGAAAAATCCTGGTTCACCGCCTGCCGCATCCGATCGCGGTTGACCTTCATCGTCGCGATCATCGGGGCGAACAGCTGCAGCGCTCCCTGCAGCGTGCGCACCGTGTCGAACATGCCTTCCTTGTCTTCCTGCATATCTTTATTGTAAGCGAGCGGCAGAGCCTTCAGCACGGTCAGCAGACCGAACAGGTTACCGTATACGCGTCCCGTTTTGCCGCGAACGAGCTCGGCCACATCGGGATTTTTCTTCTGCGGCATGATGCTGCTCCCGGTGGACATCTCATCATCAATTTCGATAAATCCTACTTCCTGGCTGTTCCAGAAAATAATTTCTTCGGCCAGGCTGCTTAGGTGTAACATTATATTCACTGCTGTTCCCTGAAAATCCAGGACAAAATCTCTGTCGCTAACAGAGTCTAATGAGTTGGCGGTGGGACCTGTAAACTCCAGCTCTTTAGCGGTCATTTCTCTATCTAAAGGAAATGTGCTGCCTGCTAAAGCCCCCGCCCCTAAAGGGGAGAAGTTATGCCGGTCTATACAATCCTGTAATTTCTCGTAATCCCGCTTTAGCTTCCAGGCGTAAGCCAGAAGGTGATGGGCCAGCGTGATCGGCTGAGCTGCCTGCATATGCGTATAGCCGGGCATAATTGTATCTTTTTCTTGCTCAGCTAGAGTAATTAAAGTTTTGATTACCTCTAAGAGCAGGTCGGCAATTTCATCGCTGTTATCTTTGAGATATAGTTTGATATCCAGGGCCACCTGGTCGTTTCGGCTGCGACCAGTATGCAGCTTACCGGCAGCTTCACCGATTTCTTCAGTGAGAAGTTCCTCCACTAAAC